>SFID01000056.1 GCA_004555425.1 Bacteroidales bacterium | reverse complement strand
ACTTATCGTCAACAATGCTGCCCGACACGTGGCCCAATGCTTGGTCAAGGAGGATATCAATGGTGCTCTCACCATCCTCCAGAAATTCCTCAGCACCATCCCTTACTGCAACAATGCCAACTCCGAAGGCCACTACCAGCAGGTTTTCTACATCATATTCACGCTTGTGACGGGCTATTTTGCCGATGTGGAAGTGCGCACAGCCACGGGCCGCGTGGACATGGTGCTGCGGACAGCCCAACGCCTCTACCTCTTCGAACTCAAACTCAACCGCTCGGCCGTAGCCGCCATGCAGCAAATCAACCTAAAGGACTATCCCGCTCGCTTCGCCCACTGCGGCCTGCCCATTGTCAAAGTGGGCATTAACTTCGATGCTGAGAGCCACACGATTTCGGATTGGAAGATTGAGGAAGCATCCTCTGAGTCAGTTTAAGTTTACTGTCAACTTCTGGCAAAGCCTTTTCCCTTTGTCACAATGGAATATTCCTTTCCCTTCTGTACAACCTACCTATTATATGTGTCTTAAATATGCGTCTGCTCCTCCTACTCCTTCTTCTCCTCATATCCTTCCCCAGTTTCGGGCAGGAGAGTCAGGCGCAACGCTTGCAGGATGAGCATATCAAGATACTTTGTATAGGCAACAGCTTCAGCATGGACGCAACCTTGTGCCTTCCCCAGCTGATTGTGGACATGGGTGTGCCCAATTCAAAGCAATGCGTGTATTGCGCCATGTATGCTGGTGCTTCGCTGGATTATTGGTGGGAGCATTGTACGCGGGGCGACACCATCGCCTATTTGTATCGCATGAGCGGGACGAAATTGGAGGACCGTCCGTGGACCGTTGCCGAATTGCTGCATCTGCCTTGGGACGTTGTGATTTTGCAACAGGCTTCCGTGTATTCAGACCAACTGGAAACGTATCGTCCTTATCTGAAGAATATGGTGGAAATGGTGCGGCGCGAATCGGCCAACCCCGATGTGACTATCGCTTTCCAGATGACGTGGTCAAAGCATCCCACTGCGCGCACAGGACCCTATGGGGCGGAAGGTTGGCAACGTATTGCGCAAACCGTCCGGCAAATGTGCCAAGAGGTGGGTATCACGACCATCATCCCTACGGGCACAGTCTTGCAGAATCTGCGGTGTACCGAACTTAATACTCCGTTGCTCATCACGCGGGATGCTTTCCATCTGGCCTATGGCATCGGACAGTATGCTGCGGCGTTGGCTTTCTACGAATCAATCTGCCGCCCGATTACAGGTAAGTCAGCCTTGGGCATACCGCCCTCCGAAGCAATGAAAGCCATTCATGCTGGTGAAGAAGGATTTCTCCCTATCACGGACGAAAATTTCCGACTGATACATGATTGCGTCAAGGCCGCAATGACCAATCCCTTTGAACTGACAACCGATGCCAGTGCCATAGATTTGCCCTTCGTTTCTTCGCCCTCCAACAGTTTCTCCCCAACTGCCATCTACAACCTGAGTGGTCGGCAACTCCTTCAGCCACAGCCAGGAGTCAATATTGTCGGTGGCAAGAAGGTACTCGTGCGCCCCAATCGCTGAGGGGATACGTTGTCTGTGCAAACTGTCAACTACCATATATGCGTCTGCTTTTCCTTCTCCTCATCTTCCTTTTCCCCTGCCTCAACTACGGGCAGGAAGGGCAGACACGCAACTTACAGGAGGAGCACTTCAATATCTTATTTATTGGCAACAGCTATAGCCTAGACGCTTCGGTCTATCTGCCCCGCTTGTTGGTAGATATGGGTGTGGCTGAGAACGAATATTGCGTTTATTGTGCCGTTCAAGCAGGCGCATCGCTGGATTATTGGTGGAAAGTTTATCAGCAGGGAGCGGAAATCGAAAACCTGTATCAGATGGGCGGAACGAAGTTGGCGGACCATGCGTGGACCCTTGCCGAACTGCTTCACGAACCATGGGACGTGGTCGTGCTGCAACAGGCTTCGGCGCTGTCGAACCAGTTGAAGAGTTATCACCCCTACCTGCAAAATATGGTGGATATGGTTCGCCGCGAATCTGCTAAGCCAGACGTGACCATCGCTTTTCAACTGACGTGGTCGAAATACTTCTCCGCAGACAAGGGGCCCTACGGCACGAATGGTTGGCGCAGCATCGTGGAAACCGTTCAGCAGATTAGCGATGAGGTTGGTCTGACGACCATCATCCCGTCGGGCACTGTCATTCAGAATTTGCGGCGCACCGATTTGAATTCGTCCCTTTATCTGACTCGTGATGGCGTTCACCTGGCATATGGTGTTGCGCAATATGCCGTGGCTCTGGCCTGCTACGAAACGCTCTGCCGCCCCCTGACGGGACAATCGGCCTTGGATGCACCGCCCTCGGATGCCGTGAAAGCCTTACAGCCCGACCATAAAGGGGTTATACCAATTACAGACGACAATTACAAGGTGATTTATGAGTGCGTACGGGCGGCAATGGCCAATCCCTATGAATTGATAAGTCCCGACGCTTTCCCCAGTCCGCAGAGTGCACAACGGAATGCCGCGCCCCGACAGCGGTCGCCCATCTACGATATACATGGGCGCCTGCTCAGATACCGTGCTCCTGGCATCAATATTGTTGGCGGCAAGAAGGTGTTTACGCCTGTGCGCCATTGAGGAAAAGGACGTGCTGCTCGTTTCCTGAAAATCTATTCACTTTTCCCCTCATATCCTAAGATCCATTCCGAATCATGATACCTATACAATATATAATAAAAGCTACGGACGTTGCCGTAGCTGCCGAACAGACACAAACAGCCCTGGAGGCTGGCCTGCGCTGGATTCATTTGAGTATGCCCGAAGCAAGCGACGCAGAGGTGCTCCCCGTGGCCGAAGTATTGCGCAAAATGTGCAGCGAGCACAACGCGACCTTCATCATCGAAGACCATCTTGAGGTAGTCAAGGCTGTGAAGGCCGATGGCGCGTTTCTTTCCGCCGCAGACCTGCCTGTGGGCAAGGCACGAATGGATTTGGGCGAAGAATTTCTCTTGGCCACTACCGTCCACGATATGGAAGATGTGCGGCGCTGGCGTCGCGAGAGTGCGGATTATCTCTGGCTCATACCCGATCCCGAAGCAGATGCTCTGGCTGTTTATACCGACACGCTCCACCAGATGTACGAAGAAGATATTCCTACTCCCGTTTGCGCCGTGGTCAGTTCATTTTCGGCGGCCGCAGCCCAGGAGATTCTGGCCACGGGTGTGCGCGGCTTGGCGCTGAATGGGCCTTTGGCGGGGCTGGATTTGGGGGCTTAGACTGGCTGGGGGCTTCTGGGGATTCTAGATGTTCTAGGTTTTCTAGAATTTCTAGAGATTCTAGATAATCAAGATTTTCTGAGATTAACTAATAAGACGGAGAGGCTGGATTCCCAACCTCTCCGTCTTATCTAATGCCTTTCCGTCAATGCTTAATCCAATTTGTGAATCACGAGGCCCGAGCGCAGTTTCGGCTCAAACCATGTGGCTTTCGGCGGCATAATGTTTCCCGTGTCTGCAATAGTCATAATCTGCTCCATAGATACGGGGTAGAGAGCCAGAGCCAGTTGCATCTCGCCGCTATCTACGCGCCGCTTGAGTTCGCCAAGGCCGCGCAGACCGCCCACAAAGTCAATGCGTTTGTCGCTGCGCAGGTCCTTGATGCCGAGCAGTTCGTCGAGAATCAGACGTGAGGAAATATCCACATCCAATACGCCAATCGGATCGTTGGCATCGTAGGTGCCAGGCTTTGCTTTGAGGCTGTACCATTCGCCATCAAGATAGAGGGAGAACTCGTGGATTTCGGCGGGGCGGTATTCGGCCACCGCGCCCTTGGGTGTTACTTCGAAATTCTTCGTTAAGGCTTCCAGAAAATTCTCTTTCGTATGCCCGTTCAAGTCCTTCACCACGCGGTTGTAGTCAAGGATAGTCAG
Source organism: Bacteroidales bacterium (assembly GCA_004555425.1). GTDB lineage: Bacteria > Bacteroidota > Bacteroidia > Bacteroidales > Bacteroidaceae > Alloprevotella. Next base: position 19,410 of record SFID01000056.1, on the reverse strand, counting down.
TTGGTCGGCGGGGAAACAAACGGCCATGTAGAAGTTGTATTCTTCGTCGCCCGTGCGATTGGGGTCGGCGGCTGCACGTTCTGCGCCTACGCGGGCCGCAGCCGCGGAGCGGTGATGGCCGTCGGCAATGTAGAGTGCATCCATGGCGGCAAACTCTTGGGTAATCGCAGTTTGGTCTTCAGCATCTGCGATGACCCACAACTGATGGCGGAATCCGTCAATCGGTGCAATGAAATCGTACTCGGGATTTTGGGCTGCGTATTTCTCAATCAAGGCAGCGAGTACGGCATTTGGGCGATAGGCAAGGAAGACGGGCTCAATATTTGCGTTCGTTCCGCTCACATGCTTCATGCGGTCGTCTTCTTTGTCGCGGCGGGTGAGTTCGTGCTTCTTGATGACAGCATTCATATAGTCGTCCACGTGTGCGCAGAGCACAATGCCGTATTGCGTCTTGCCGTTCATCGTCTGCGCATACAGGTAGTAGCACTCTTCGGCATCCTGCACGAGCCAGCCTTGCTCTTGGAAATGGGCAAACTGCTGGGCACCGCTTTCATAGACACGCGGGTCGTATTCGCTGGTGCCTTCGGGGAAATTGATTTCGGGTTTGATGATATGATAGAGCGACTTGAGGTTATCGCCTGCTTCGGTGCGGGCTTCCTCAGAACTCAGTACATCGTAGGGGCGGCATTCCACTTCTTCCACCAACGCAACGGGTGGGCGAACGCCGCGAAAGGGTTTTACTCTTGGCATAATGATTTGAAATTTGGTCGCTTTGCTCCCTAGTTTCAACGGGAACTTTGTTCCCTAGTTTCAATGAAACCTTTTTTTCTAATATAATTGGGGTGTTACAGACTATCGAACTAGAAGCCCACTGGGCTTCGTTGAAACTAGGGAACGAAGTTCCCGTTGAAACTAGGGAGCGAAGCGACCGCTGAAACTAGAAGCCGTATAGGCTTCGTTGAAACTATGAAGCCGTAGGCTTCGTTGAGACTAATCGCGAAGCGCTTACTTGTTCACTTGGAAAGTATGAACGCCGTCGCGGAAGAACTCCACGATTTGCTGTGCGGCAGCCAGACCAGCGTTGATATTGGCCTCGGCAGTTTGTGCGCCCATCTTCTTGGGCGTAAACATATAGCGGTTGCCGAGTTTCTCCACGGCTTCGTCGTGAGCGTCCAATTTGAGGTCGGTCACGTAGCGCAGGTCGGGGCGTTCCTCCATAGCGCGCAGCAGTCCCGCTTCGTCAATCACCTCCTTGCGGGCACTGTTGACGAGGATGGCGTTGGGCTTCATGCTCTTCACCAAGTCGTAGCCGATGGAGCGGACGGTCGTGGGGGTGGCAGGGATGTGCAGGCTCACGATGTCGTTGTAGAGGAAGAGGGCCTCGCGCGATTCGTGTACGTGGTAGCCAGCGTCAATGATTTTCTGCGGACGGTTGAGCGGCGAAAAACTTGACACGTCCATACCGATGCCATGGGCAATGCGGCCCACAGCCTGCGCCACTGCGCCAAAGGCCATCAGACCCAGTTTCTTGCCGCGCAGTTCTGTGCCCGACGTGCCGTCGAAGCGATGACGGATGGTATAGATGAGCATACCGATGACCAACTCGGCCACAGCGTTGGCATTCTGTCCGGGCGTATTCATCACGCAGATGCCATGGGCTGTCGCAGCCTCCAGGTCAATATTGTCGTAGCCCGCACCAGCGCGAACAATCACGCGGAGTTTGGGTGCTGCATCCATCACTTCGCCGTCAATTTTGTCCGAGCGGATAATCAGTGCGTCCACATCGGCCACGGCTTCGAGCAACTGTGCGCGCTCCGTATATTTTTCCAGCAGCGCAAGGTCGTAGCCCGCTGCCTCAGCAATTTCCCTGATACCTTTCACCGCAACAGGTGCAAAGGGTTTCTCGGTGGCAACTAGTATTTTCATAGATTCCTATATATATAATATAATAAGGAACGTCTCAGACGATGCCAGGATTTTCTTCCGGCAGCGTCTGAGACGTTGTTGTCGTTTTAGTGGTTTGCTTCAAATTCCTTCATGCAGTCAACGAGGGCCTGCACGCCTTCAAGCGGCATGGCGTTGTAGCACGATGCGCGGAAACCGCCCACGCTTCTGTGGCCCTTGATGCCCGACATACCGCGCTCGGTGGCAAACTTCAGGAAGTCGGCCTCGAGGTCCTTGTATTCATCGGCCATGACGAAGCAGATGTTCATCAGCGATCGGTCCTCCTTGGCAGCGGTGCCGCGGAACATCTTGTTGCGGTCGATTTCTGCGTAAAGCAGGTCGGCGCGCTCGATGGCACGGCGCTCCATTTCCTTCACACCACCCTGTGCCTTGATCCATTTGAGGGTTTGCAGCGCGCAGAAGATGGGCACAACGGGGGGTGTATTGAACATCGAGCCCTTGTCCACGTGTGTGCGGTAGTCAATCATCGTAGGAATAGGACGGCTCACCTTGCCCAGAATCTCGTCCTTCACAATCACGAAGGTAACGCCCGCCATCGACAGGTTCTTCTGCGCACCACCGTAAATCATGCCGTATTTGCTCACGTCAATCGGACGAGAGAAGATGTCGGACGACATATCGGCCACGAGCGTCACGGGAGAATCAAGGTCCTGGCGCAACTCTGTACCATAGATAGTATTGTTCGTAGTGATGTGGAAGTAGTCAGCGTCGGCGGGCACTTCGTAATCCTTCGGGATGAAGGTGTAGTTGGCATCAGCCGAAGAGGCCACCTCCACTACTTCGCCAAAGAGTTTGGCTTCCTTCATGGCCTTCTTGGCCCATACGCCTGTGTTGAGATAGGCAGCCTTCTTTTCGAGAAGGTTGAAGGGCACCATACAGAACTCGAGACTGGCACCACCGCCTACGAAGAGTACAGAGTAGCCTTCGGGGATGTCAAGCAGTTCCTTGAAGAGGGCCTGCGCTTCGTCCATCACCGCCTGAAATTCCTTCGTGCGGTGGCTGATTTCCATCAAGGAAAGGCCCATGCCCTGAAATTCTACACATGCCTCTGCCGTGGCTTTCATTACTTCCTGCGGGAGGATGGAGGGTCCCGCACCAAAATTGTATTTCTTCATAATTAGCTAGAAGTGATAAGGTTATTTTTTTATTGGTTGATGACTTACAAGATGGAGAAATTCAGGCTATTCTCCTCGTCAGCGAAAGTAGAGAGAAAAATCCGCTCACCCAAACGGAAACTTATGTTATATAGCAGGTTTGGCCTGCTGGCGGCCTTCGCGCGGACTCTTTTGCGGTTGGCTGGTGCGCTGGGGGCGGAGAATCCGGGAAAACTGGAGCGTTCTGGCTACTACGCAGGTCGCATTTGTAAGGCGTCCGTTTCAAGTTCGTTCCAAGCGGAAGGGCAATTCGCCGCACGTTGCTTGCTCTCTGTTTGCGCTGTGAGTAGGTAGTTGCGAAAAAACGTATTGCACCTTCCCAGATGCGAAGGCTTTCTTCAAAGGCCCAGTGTCAATTGGCCATTCTCGCGTTCCGCTCTGGCTTTTAGTCAGCGCCCACGGGGCGATGGGCGAGCGCCCATGGGACGGTGGGCGAGCGCCCATGGGTCGGTGGGCGATAGCCCATGGGGCGGTGGGCGCTGACTTTCTCGGAGAAAGAAACGTGCCGCACATAGCTTGCGACCGCTAGCCCACAAAAAACGCCGCCCCTTAGCTTTTGCTTGGGGTGGCGTGTTTGTTTGTTGTTGGTTCGTGCTTGGGGATTGGCGCTTTGGGCTTTGCGCCTTGGCAGCCTAGCCGATGCGGGAGATGCGTTTCAGTTTCTCCTCGTCGATGATGCGGATGCTGCGGCCTTCCAGGCTGACAATTCCTTCGCTGGAGAAGTTGCTGAGCGTGCGGATGGCGTTGCTGGTGGTCATGTTGGACAGGCCTGCAAGGTCTTCGCGCGAGAGGTGTATGTCAATGGTTTTGCCGTCGCGCTCAAGGCCGTAGGTGTCCTTCAGGAAGAGCAGGCTTTCGGCCAGGCGGCCGCGGATATGCTTTTGCGTCAGTCCGACAATGCGGCTATCGGCAATGCCTAGGTCGGTGGCCAGTTCGCGGATGAAGAACTGGCACAGCGCAATATTGTGCGACATAGCGTTGCGCACAACTGCCATTGGGATGGCGCAGACGAAGGCTTCCTCGAATGCGATGGCCGTGGTGACGTAGGGCTCGCTGGCTAGCGAGGCGCGGTAGCCGAAGTATTGAACGGGGCGCATGATGCGCATGATTTGGCTGCGGCCGCCCACGCCATTGCGAAAGATTTTCACCTTGCCCGAAAGCAGGCATAGCAAATAGTCGGGCGAATCTCCTTCCTGATAGACGCACATATTCTTCTTGTACTTTCGCACGGTGAGGGAGGCGGCAAATTGCCCTTGTTCTTCTTCGCTAAGGATATTCCACAGGTTGGACATCCTTACGGCTATTTCATCAATATCAGGACACGTTGTCATGATGCAGCAGTATAGAAAAGACTAGTTTGTTAGTAGAAAAAGTATATGTAGCAGCAGCAAAAGTAGGCAAAAATGCTGATACAACCAAGGTTCACGCGGAAAAAGCCGTTTCCCTTGCCCTTACGCTACTCTTCGCCTTTGATGATGGGCAGGTGGAGTTTGTACTTGACGGCCAGCAGACGCATCAGCACGACGGTGATGCCGCAAATGATGGCGCTAAGTGTGCTGTCGAGGCCCAGGTGGTGGCAGATGTAGTAGGCGATGCCACCGATGACGCAGGCCAGGGCGTAGATTTCCTTACGGAAGATGAGCGGCACCTCGTTGATGAACACATCGCGGAGCACACCGCCGCCTGCTCCCGTGATGGTGCCCATGATGATGGCTGTCCAGAAGGGGAAGTGCTCGCCCGAGGGACCGATAGTCGTGATGGTTTTCTCAATGCCCGTAACTGTAAAGAGCGCAAGGCCGATGGTGTCGAAGAGAAACCAAGTGTTGTCTTGTCGCACTAGGAGTTTGCGGAAGACGATAACCCATAGGAGGGCGATGGCGGAGCAGATGAGGTAGAACATATTGGTCATCCAGAAGGGAGAAACACCGAGCATCATGTCGCGCATCGTACCACCGCCAATGGCTGTGGTCACACCGACGACGTAGGCGCCGAAGAGGTCGAACTTCTTGGCCGATGCCAAACGGATGCCCGAGATGGCGAAGGCCAATGTGCCGACAAAGTCAAAAACTTGAACCAGGGTTATGTCGAACATGGGAATATGAATTAGAAAACGAAGGGAAACAAACGTCAACGGCTGGGGGGATTAGTTCACTACCCCGCAAGGAGTGCCGGCGAGATAGCCGCGGATGTTTTGCGTGAGGATTTCGATGATGCGGCGGCGAGCACCAGGGGCGGCCCAGGCAATGTGGGGCGTGATATAGACGCGGGGAGCCGTCAACAGCGGGTTGTCGGCAAGTGCGGGCTCGTGGCTGAGCACGTCGCAACAGTAGGCCCGCAGTCGGTTGTCGGTCAGCGCGTGGGCCACGGCTGCTTCGTCGATGAGTCCGCCGCGGGCTGTGTTGATCAGGATTAGGTTGGGGTTGCAGCGATGCAGGAGTTCGTCGTTGACAAATCCTCGGTTACGATCGTCAAGGGGGCAGTTGAGGCTCACGGCATCGCAGGTGGCAAAGGCTTCTTCAAGGCTGAGACGCTGCACATCGGCGGGCAGTGCCTCCTGTGGCTTGGAGGTGACGGCGAAGAGGCGCACACCGAAGGGGCGCAGGCGTTCGGCCACGGCCTGTCCGATATTGCCGAAACCCACGATGGCTACTTTCAGACCGTCCAGTTCGATGATAGGATGCTTCCAGTAGCAGAAATCCTTGCTGCCTGTCCATTCGCCTTCGTGGCAGATGCCTTGCGTGTAACTGCCCACTTGGTTGCAAACTTCCAGCAGGTGCGCCACGACCGTTTGTCCCACGGCCTTGGTGCTGTAACCCGCACAGTTGCACACGGTGATGCCGTGGCAGCGCGCCGCCTTCACATCTACGACATCGTAGCCCGTAGCCGCCACGCAGATAAGTTTGAGTTGCGGACACGCGGCAAAGGTTTCCTCACCCAGCCGCACCTTGTTGGTAATCACGATGCGTGCATCGTCAATGCGCGCAACGACATCGGCCGCCTCCGTGCGCTCATAGCACACCAGGTTGCCGAGTTCGGCCAGTTCGCCCCAGTCCAAGTCGCCGGGGTTGACGGTATAGCAGTCCAGATAAACGATTTTCTCCATTTCGGTTTCTTACTTATTGCGAATAGAATACGAAGTCTGTCGCCAGCCCACCAACCTGTCGTAGCGTTCGCCAGGTCTGCGCGCATAGACAAAGACATCGTAGATATTTTCTGTTTGATAAAAGTCGCCTTCAACGGGTGCGGTCTGCGCGGCTCCCTTGGCTGTGGCTTCCGCCTTGGGCATAGCCAGATATTGATAGGAGTAATACCCCTCTTTGAGCAGGACGGGGAGCATATAGATGCCTTCTTCGTGGTTGTACTCCATACGATACGGCTGGCTCAGTTGGTGTCCCGTCCAGATACCATCGACATAGAGGTCGTGGTTGGGCAGGTAGGGCATTTCAAGGTTGAAGAGGATGTACTGATAGTCGGCCCCCGTGTCGGGCTCGCCGCTCTGCTCGGTCGTAATGACGAAGCGGCCGTTCTGGTCCTCGTCATAGAGGTAGTTGCGGCGCGGCAGGTCGCGCTGCAATGGGGCGTAGTAGAAGGGCTCGACGTAGTTCACGCGGTCCACGTGCAGACCGGGGTAACGGGTGCTTGTCTGCTCGAATTTGCGATACTCGTTGCCAGCAGGGAAGATGAGTTCACGGCAATGCTCCCAGCGCAACGTGGTGCCCATCTGGTAGGTTGGGCGCGGGCGGACAACTTGATTGTCGTAGCGACCGTTCTGCCGCACCACGATATGCACATCCTGCGCGGCATCGCGCACACCCAGCCCACTGCAATCCACCGATACGGCCACTTGTTGGTGCGAAGCATCGCGGTCAATGTCGGTATCGGTGTTCACGAGGAGGCTGACGGGCGCTGTCTCTTCGTTCACTGCAAAATAAGCGGTGATAGCGGGGCGCAGCTCGTCTGTTTCATCGTCCTCCACGGAGATGACGAGGCGATAGTTGCCCGAAATAAGTGGTCGCATATCGGTACTTGGCAGGAAGAAGGAGTAGTGGTTGTAGAGCACACTCGTATTCATACTCTGCGCATAGCCTTCAATGGGCAAATCTGTATCGCTGGCCACCACGTATTCCGTATCAAAGAGGCCCTCGTCGCTTTGGAAATCGGCCGAAACGTGCTCAATGCGATAGGTGAAACGTCGATAATCGTGGCGCAGATCGTCAAAGGAAATATACAGACGCTCCGAACGATTCAGACGAAGCACGGGAAAGGCTGTGGCATAGTCGTCCACCTGCATACGGAAGGTATGTAGGTCCTTGTCGTGTATCTGCCAGGCTTGTGCGAAAGCCATCGGCGCTTGGCATATACCATATATAATAAGGAGGATTCGGTAGAGCAGTTTCATAGGGGAAGGGATTAGCAAGGGGGCGAGGCGCAAGGTTTCGGCGTTCAAGGCAACCCGCGCATCAGGCGCGCGAAACAGCCTTCACGCCTTTGACTGTGCGGATTTTCTTGATAAGGGCTGTGAGCACCTGTGTGTCGTCCACCATCACCGTGAGCATACCCGAGAACAAACCATCGTTCGAGTCGATGTTGATACTGCGGAGCATAATTCTCTCCTCCTTGGAGATGATGGAGGTAATGTTGTTGACGATGCCTAGGTCGTCGTGGCCCACAACGTGAAGGGTGATGCTGTATTTCCCGCTGCCCTTGCCAGCCCATCGGGCGGGCACGATGCGATAGCCGAAACGCTCGCGCAGGGCCGCGGCATTGGGGCAATTCGTGCGGTGAATCTTGATGCCGCCCGACACGGTGACGAAACCGAACACGTCGTCGCCATATACAGGACTGCAACAGCGGGCCATCTGAAAGTCCAGGCCTTTCAGGTTGCGGTCAATCACCAGGACGTCGTCGCTGCCGTTGGCCACCTTGCTGGCTTCGGTGTCGAAATTGAACTCCTCGGCCGAGCGTGTGGCGGCGCGTTCGGCTGTTCCAGCTTCGCGGCGACCCAGTTCGGCGTAGGTTTCCAGCAGGACGTTGATGTCCAGTTTCTCGTCGGCCAGTGCCTTGTAGAACTCGTTGCTTTCCTTGAAGCCCATCTTCTTAATCAGCTGGTTGATGAGGCTCTCTTCCCACTCCATCTTGCGGTTCTTGAGTTTGCGGGCAAGGAGTTCGCGGGCCATCGCGCCTTCGCTGGCTTGGAGGTCGCGCACGGCAGCACGTATCTTCGATTTGGCGTGTCCCGAGACGACAATGTTCAGCCATTCGTTCTTGGGCCTTTGCGTGGCACTGGTCTGAATCTCCACGGTATCGCCGCTGGTCAATGTTTGGCGCATCGAAACGTTGCGGCCGTTGATACGTGCGCCCACACAGTGGTTGCCCACGGCCGAATGGATGAGGTAGGCAAAGTCGAGGACGGTGGATTGCGGCGGCAGGCGGTAGAGGTCGCCCTTTGGGGTAAACACATAGATTTCCTGCTTCTTCGTGTCGGTGGAGAGGCTCTCGGAGAGCAAGGATTCGTTGCCCGTTTCTAGGGCTGAACGGATGTTGGCCAACCAGTTGTCCACACCGCCACCGCCTGCCTTAACGCCCTTGTAGCGCCAGTGTGCGGCAAGGCCATTCTCGGCGATTTCGTCCATACGCTCGGTGCGAATCTGCACCTCCACCCATTTCTCCTCGGGACCAAGGACGGTGATGTGGAGGCTTTCGTAACCATTGCTCTTGGGCACGGTCAGCCAGTCGCGCAGCCGTCGCAGGTTGCTCTCGTATTTGGCAGTGATGATGGAGAATACTTTCCAGCACTGTGCCTTCTCCTGTTGCAGGGGCGCGTCGAGGATGATGCGGATGGCGAAGAGGTCGTACACGCCGTTGAAGCCGCAACCCTGCTTCTTCATTTTCTGCCAGATGGAGTGGATGCTCTTCGTGCGCCCCTTGATGTGATAGTGCAGGCCCTCGGCATCGAGCATTTGGCGAATGGGTTCAATGAAGCGGGTGATGTAGGCATCGCGGCTTTTCTTGGTGGCGTTGAGGCTATCCTTGATAAGGTAGTAGGCATCGTGCTCCAGGTATTTCAGCGAGAGGTCCTCCAATTCGCTTTTCAGTTTGTAGAGTCCCAGTTTGTGCGCCAGCGGAGCATATATATAAGCGGCCTCGGTCGATACATCGCGGCGTGCGGCCTCGTTTTCGCTGTCCTTGATTTGGCGCATCTGCACGACGCATCCCGCAATGAGCAGTAGCACCACGCGCATATCGCCCGCCTGACTGACGAGCAGGTTGCGAAAATTGTCCGTGCGCATCGCTTCCACCTTGGCTTCAAGCGACTGCACGCGGCGCAGAGCCTCGACAGCGCCCAATACTTCGGGGCCGAATTCAGCGGCCACCGTGCGCCAGTCATCGCCCTGATAGGCTTGCGACACCAGGTAAGCTGTTAGCACAGGACCGCGCAGGCCAATGCTGTCCACGGCCAATTCGATGCTCTTGATGGCCAACACAATGCGGTTGAGGTCGAAGGCATCGCGCGGTGCTTGCAGGCACAATTCGTTGAGGCGATGGGCAATGTGGCGTGCTGTCTCGCGCGAAGGGCGCACCGCTGGGTTGCGCCAAAGGTGGAGGAGTCCGTTCATCAATTCGCGGCGTTCATCGGGGGTAAAGGTCAGATTCTCCATAACAGCTTAGTTTAGTTAGTAATGCTTGGGGACTTCCTTAATAATAAGGAGTTTCCTTTTCTGTCGTTTGAGGTTGGTGCTGTAAATTAGCTTGCTATGTATTCGCGGCTATCGTAGCGTAGGTTTTGTTCTCCGTGAAGGAGCGTAGCAGGCTGCGTGACTGAATGAAACAAAAGATACGGTGCTAGGGACGTGTCCAAGCAGAATAGAAACCCTACCTTCCATTGAAACTAATTTATAGGACCTATCTTATAGGACCTGCCTGAAAATAGGTACTCCTTTTTCGCAGGGTCCATACGCCTGCAAATATAATAAAAGCGGAAGACCCTGCCAAATAAATATTCGTTCACATTTCTTTCGGCCTTGATATTTCAGAAAAAACGCGGACGAGCTAAAAAAAGACAGGCAAATGTTTGGCCGTTCACCTTCTTGATTGTACATTTGCAATCACAAAGCCGTACCGGTTAGATTGGGATTCTCATCAATTACAACTTACACCGAGAATGCTTATCCCGCTGATGGCGTGCCGATATGCGTAGCTAGCTGCGTAGGGTCGGATTACAAAGGCAGGAAGGGCGCTCAAATCTTATTTTACTCGGAGTATCATCACATCATCGGTACGGCCTTTTTTGTGTCCGTACGTTTCGTGCTACGGGGGAACGTGTAGGTATCGCACGTTTCTCGCAAGGTGTAAGTGTGGGGCTCGTTCTCAGCGGAAACGCAATGAATGCGGAATGTTCTGATTCTTTTGAACACGGATTTTACGGATATAACGGATTTCGACGTTTGTCATTGCTGGTAGGTTCTATAAATTAGCTTTTTACATGAAGGAGCGTAGCGGGCTACGTGACTGAATGAAAAACAAAAAGATACGGTGCGAGAGGCGGAAAGACATCCAAGCCAAATAGAAACACCAACCAACCTTTGAAACTAATTTATAGAGCCTACCTGCCAAGAAATGTACCGCAGAATCCGTTTCCTAGACCATCAAGCAAGCAGCCAAAAGCTTCCGTTGAAACCAGGACGCAAAGCGGCCGACCTCGGCCCTCGTAATATAACACCTGCCAGTCCCTCGTTTGTGCAAATCGCGTCTTTTTAACATTTGAGGCGGTGTTGCGAAATGTTAATGCAATTTGGATTTCGGCGGAAAATGTAGTATATTTGTATAGCGAAGAGGAAAGAGCCCGTAAACACTGGACTCTCTCCTCTTTTTTGGCTAAAAATCAATGATTTCTACCTCGGAGATAGAAAATTTTACCTCGGAGATAAAAATTTTTTCGGGCTCGAGCGGATTTTTTTCGGGCTAGGTTGGTGCGCGCATCGGCTTTCCCGAAAAAATTTCGGGCTCGAAATTATAAAATATATTAAAGTTTTTAGGACGAAAAAACTTGGTTTTAACAATAGTGGGAAGGTTCTATCAACTAGCTGGCAGTGTGTCGGATTTACGTCCCGTTATAGTGCCGAAGGCCTTCGATTTTCGTGGGGGAGCATAGCGCGCTTGGTGACCTCAGTGATAGAACCAAATTTATGGTGTGATAGGTGTGAATGCGGCCTTGTGAGCTTGAAACTTTACCTTCGTTTTATGCCCTGGTTGATAGCATCTATATGAACACGGGGGGGCGGCCCAAACCAGCAAGCCGAGGGCCGCTCTCTGGGTATCAGAGGCTGCCTTCGTCAAACTGGAAGGGAAGCAGGTCGCTGATGCTGTCGAAGAGGTAGATGTCGTGGCTGCCGTAGAGCAGGACGCGCAAGGGACGGCCGTAGCGTTGCTGCGTTTCGACCAGCACCTGGCGGCAGACACCGCAGGGACTGACGGGCTGTGGTGTAAATGCTCCATCTGTGCCGCGGGCGGCGATAGCAATGGCCGTGGGGACTATGTCGGGATGGTGGGCATTGGCATAGAACATCGCACAGCGCTCGGCGCAAATCGTGGGCGAATAGGCGGCGTTCTCTTGGTTGCTTCCTTGCACGATTTCGCCGTTCTCCAAACGGACGGCTGCCCCAACGCTGAAATGCGAATAGGGCGAATAGCTGCTGTACGTAGCCGCTTTGGCTGCTTCAACGAGGGCTGCATCAGCGGGTGTCAGTTCCTCGGGCGTGGCTATATAATAGCGGAGTTCTTGGGTCTGTGTTTTCATGGTGTATGCAGGTTATAGGCACAAAGGTAGGAAAAAGGATGAAATCTAGCGTGGGCTTATGATATTTTTGTATGAGTTTGGCGACAGCACTTGGCAAAATCTGGGCTGAAATATAAAAAAATCGTTACAACGTGGCTTTTTCTGCGTAGCGACAAGACGTTTCGTGTGGGAAACCTTACCTTTGCAGCATAGAAGATCAGTGAACAAGATGTATCACCGTGGCCCGAAAGGCGGGCTACACAAAAACTAACAACGATGAAAACAGACAACAAAACACCGATGCGCGAACTGGAGTATCAGTTCAAGCGTTATCAAACCATGGGCAACGGTGCTGCTTGTCAGCAGTTGCGAAACGAATTGCAGCGTCGAAATGGCAAAGAAGCGTAATGCTTCCTGATTTTTAGGCAAACAGAAACCTGTAAAAATAGAATAAGGGGTTGTGTCCGCGTGGACGCAACCCCTTGTTCGTGTTGGGAGATTCTTGTTTATTTCAGTACGATGACACCAAGGCTCATGAGGAACGAGGCGATGGAAATCCATGTGCTGATGGTGCGAAGGCTGTTGTCGTTGTTGGTAGATTGACCCATCTTCACCTTGTTCGGTTGTACGTAAATGACATCGTTTTGGCGGAGATTATATACGGGCGAGTTCATTACGTCTTTCGAGCGCAGGTCCACGTAGTAGCTCTTCGTTTCTGTGCCTTCTTGGCGGAGCACGAGGATATTGTCGCGACAGCCGTGGATGGTCAGGTCGCCCGCTGCGCCAATGGCTTCGATAATGGTCAGGCGGTCCTTAGTGATGGTCTGCTTGCCCGGATTCTTGACTTCGCCAAGGATGGTGATGTACTGGTCGTAGCTGTTGACGGTCACTACGGCGTCGCGCAGTTTTCCATCGCGCAGAATGGACTGGATCTTTGCGGCAGCTTCGGAGCGCGTCAGGCCCGAGACTTTCGTGCGTCCAAGGGTGGGGATATCAATACAACCGTTTTCGTCGATGGTATATAAGGCAATCTGCTGGCCGCCTCCTTGAGTGTTGGCAGTACCTGCCTGAATGGTGACCAGGGGAAGGTTGAACTGAACGGCCAATTGGGGAGTGGCGCTACTGGTGACGACAATGGAGAGTTTGTCGCCAGGTTGGAATGTCAGGGGCTGGATGGCCTGTGTCGGGGTGACCGCGCCATTTTCGATGTCTTGGAAGTAGAGGACTTTTTCGCGCGTCTTGCAAGACGAGAGTGCCAGAAGAACAGCGACTAATACTAGGAGAAATTTATTCATTGCCTATGTGGAGATTGATTATCAGTGAGAAAGGATGGGCGTTCTGCCAAGAGGGCTTACACCTCGCTTGCAAAAGTAGCACATTTATTTGGCATAAAAGGTTATTTCTTGTGAAAATATTTGCGGCAAAGGCTACTAGGTGCGTAGGAATGAGAAAACGGGTTGCTGTTACTGCCGTATTTTCTTCGGAAGTCCCTTCCAGATTTCTTGGCGAAGGGCATAGAAATGCTGGGGTGCGCGCCTCAGGTATGCCAGTGCTGCTTCGAAGGTCTCGCCCATGCAAATCGCGTGATAGCAGAAGCTGTTTTCTCGGAATTGTACAAGGCGTAGATACACGCCCAGCAGGAAGGCTTCGGCATAGGGGCTGATGCCGAAGGTGGGGTCAAGGATGGCGCGCATACGTTTGGGAATGGTGTCGGTGTAGCCCTCGTGGATGGAAATTTCTATGCCACCTTCGTCGGCCGCAAACGAATTGGGCTTAAAGGCAAAGCGGAGAATAATATCGGCCGACTGATGAAGGCGACGGCAGGCGGGTACCTCGGTCCATTCGCCTTCCTCGTCCTGCACTTGGCGGTACTGGTTGACGGCCACCACAACCGAATCGTGTAGTTCGGCGAGCCCGGTCAAGTAGCGCAAGAGGCGGTCAAGGTCGTCGTAGTAGCGAAGGGTGCCATCGGGATGGGCTGTTTGTTCGCTCTCCAACTGGCCGCTGAGTGCTGGCAACGAATCTAGGATAATCAGATCGGGCACCAGCGTTTTGTGCAGGCTATGTAGCATTTCCACCAGTTGGTTGATGTGGTCGGGATGTAGGACAAACAGTTCGTCGGTCTGCACTCCCAGCCTTCGGGCATAGGAGGGCGAAAAACTGCCATCGGCATCCACATAAACAACCACGCCTCCGTATCGCTGTATCTGTCCAGCCAGTTGCAAGGCAAAGGAGGATTTTCCCACGGCGGGCGGCCCGATGAGTTCGTAGAGGCAGCCCCGATTCAGCCCCTTGCCCTCCAGCAAGTAGTCCACCCATAGGAAACCTGTGGGTAGGGTCTGCTGGCGCTTGATGTCGGTGGGTGTGAACATGGGCAGGGAGGGAGACAATCAGGAGTTAAGAGTTGGGAGTTAGAAGTCGTTGGGGAAGCCTCTATTGAAATGGAAATAACAGACCCGAACCGTGCGCGGAGTTTTTTTTCCAGAAATTCTCCATATATATATGGTAGGTATATGGAGTGGGGCTCTTCCTCTTTGCTGCAACTATTCGGCCAGTTCTCAGAGTTGGAGCAGTTCGCTGGGCTGGTGAATCAGGAAGTCGGGCGCGAGCGGGCGGAGTTGGTCTTCGTCGCGGAAGCCCCAGGTGACGCAGGCGCAACGTAGGCCAGCGCGGCGGGCCGTTTCGACATCCACTTCGCTGTCGCCAACGTAGAGTGCCGTTGCCTTGTTGCTGTCCAAAGCATCTAGGGCACAGAGCACGGCATCGGGGTTGGGTTTGCGGCGCACCGTTTCGCTCTCGCCCACAGCGATGTCAATGTATTGGCGGAAGAAACGATTGTTGAGTTCGGTGACGGCGGGCTGGAGTTTGTTGGAGATAATCGCCATGCGGGTGCCGCGCTCGTGGAGTGCTTGCAGCGTTTCCATAATGCCTGGATAGGGCTGCGTGAAGTCCAGACAATGCTCCAAATAATACTGGCGGAAGGTGGCGAAGACGGGTTCGAAGGCCGCTTCCTCTAATGTTGGCGGCACGGCGGCCTTGACCAGATTGCGGATGCCATTGCCCAGAAATTGGCGGATTTCCTGGAGCGATCGTTCGGGCAGATTGTGCGAACGTAGTGCATAGTTGACGGCGTTGGAGAGGTCCGTTAGCGTGTCGAGAAGCGTGCCGTCAAGGTCGAAAAGTACAGTTTCCATTTTTTTGAAGGCTTGTTGTTGGGTGTGTTGGCTAAGTAGGAAATTGGCAGGGTCATGCGCTGGTTTGGCAAGGCCCTTCAGCAAGCAAGGAAGCATCCTCACAACATCAGTATGCCCGAGAAGATGCGTCCCGACTGGATGCCCAGCCGTCGGGCGGAGAAGAAGGTGTCCACTTCTGCGTAGGTGCAAATGCCGCTTACTTGAATAGCGGCCAGCGATACGCCCTCGCGGAGCAACTGTTGGCTCACGGCGGCCCAGAGGTCAATGTGATAGCGCGACCCATCGGCCGAAGGCATACGCCGAGCTACTTGGTCGAGGGAAAAACCGGCCTTTGCGAAGGCTTCTGCCACCTCATCGCCCACTTCGAATGCCGCTTGCGAAATGCTTGGACCTACTACTGCGCGCACCTGCGAGGCATCAAAATCGGCGCACTGGCGCAGTTGGCGAAAGGCTGCGCCCACGGCGTTGCCCACCACGCCCCGCCAGCCTGCGTGGATGGCGCAGACGCACTCTGTGGAGGCATCATAGAGGAGCACGGGAACGCAATCGGCTGTCGAAACGCCGATGCAGACGCCCCGCTCGCGGGTCAGGATGATGTCTTTCGCATAGAGTTGTTGCTGTTGCTCGGCAACGGGCAGTTGCAAGAAGGCATTGTCAATCTCCACCAACTCCGTGCCGTGCGTCTGGTAGGGAAGAAACAGGTGGTTATCGGCAATGCCCAAAAGTTGGCAAAGGCTGTGGCGCGAAGTTGCTACGTGGTCGGGGGCATCGCCGCAGTAGTGCGTGATGTTGAAACCTGCATACGGACCATCAAGCGGCCCGTCCGCTGTTCGTTTGGTGCTAAAAGCCCGCACTGCGGGAGCCATCTGGTACTCCAGCAATGCGGGAATATTTTCCTGATTCATATTTTGATGAAGGGCTTCGTTGAGTTATTCGTCCTCAAGGTCTTCAAGGTCATAGACCTCCAGTTCCTCGATATCGTCCTCGTCCTCCAGCGGTTCGATGTCGTCTGTCCAGTCGGCAAAGTCGGAGGCAAGGATGCCCACTTCGCGGTCGCGGTGAACGAGGATGTCGTCGGCGGTGAGTGCCTTGAGTTTGTTGCTCTCGCTATTGAGTTCGCGCCACAGCAGGTCTTTGAGTTCGGTCAGTCCCTTGCCCGTGACCGCCGATATAAATACGACGGGGAGGTCTTCGGGCAGTTCTTCGCGGAGCATTTCGATGAGTTCGTCGTCAAGCAGGTCGCACTTGGTAACGGCCAGGATGCGGTGCTTGTCGAGCATTCCAGGGTTGAATTTCTGCAACTCGCCCAAGAGTGTTTCGTATTCCTGCTTGATGTGGTCCGTGTCGCCTGGCACCATGAACAGCAGGAGGGAGTTGCGCTCAATGTGTCGGAGAAAACGCAGGCCAAGTCCGCGTCCCTCGGCCGCTCCCTCAATGATGCCAGGGATGTCGGCCATTACGAACGACTTGCCATCGCGGTAGGGGATGACGCCCAAGTTGGGTTCGAGGGTCGTGAAGGGGTAGTTGGCAATTTTGGGACGGGCAGAGGAGAGCGAGGAAAGTAGTGTGGATTTCCCGGCATTGGGGAAGCCCACCAGTCCGACGTCGGCCAGCAGTTTGAGTTCAAGGATAACCATCATCTCCTGCATTGGTTCGCCCGGCTGGGCATAGCGCGGAGTTTGGTTGGTGGCGGTGCGAAATTGCCAGTTGCCCAATCCGCCGCGTCCGCCTTTGAGGAGCATGACCGTCTGGCCGTCCTCTACGACATCGCAGAGGTACTTGCCCGTTTCGGCATCGTAGGCCACGGTGCCGCAGGGCACGTCAATGTATTTGTCCTCGCCGTCCGAACCATGGGAGCAGCATTTCGAACCGTTGCCGCCGTTGCCAGCGAAAACGTGGCGCTCATAGCGCAGGTGGAGCAGGGTCCAATAGTTGTGGTTGGCGCGCAGATAGACGTGCCCACCTCTGCCGCCATCGCCGCCATCGGGGCCGCCGTTGGGCTGATACTTGGCGCGGTGCAGGTGCATAGAGCCTCGGCCGCCCTTACCCGAGCGGCAGTAAATCTTGACGTAGTCGGCAAAGTTGCTTTCAGCCATATAGAAATAGATAGGTGATTGATAGAACCCTACCTGACAGGGTTACAGGATAGGGAGTAGGGATTGCCGCCTTTCCACCTTCAGCTGTGGGGTGGGGGAGGGGCAAGGGGCAGGGGTATGCCCCTTAGAGGGCGTCAATCACTTGGCAGAGGGCCGCGTTGATTTCTTCCAGCGGACCGTAACCCTTGACAGCGTTGCGCTTGCCCTCGGCTTCGTACCAGGCGATGAGCGGAGCCGTCTGCGTGTTGTACACGTTCAGGCGCTTGCGAATGGTTTCCTCGTTGTCGTCGGCGCGTCCAGAAGTTTTGCCGCGGTTGATGAGGCGTTCCATCAGCATTTCGTCGGGCACATCGAGTTCAAGCATGGCGGCCACCTCCGTGCCGCGTTCGGCCAGCATCACCTTGAGGGCTTCGGCTTGGGGAACGGTGCGGGGGAAACCGTCGAAGATGACACCTTCGCAGGGGCACAGCGAATCGTAAACGCCTGCCAGGATGCTAATCATCAAATCGTCGGGGATGAGTTGGCCGTTGTCAATAAAACCTTGGGCGGTCTTGCCCAGTTCGGTGCCTTTCTTGATTTCAGCGCGGAGCACATCGCCGGTAGAGATATGCTTGAATCCATATTTTTCCACGAGGAGGGCGCTCTGGGTGCCCTTGCCGGAGCCTGGCGCTCCGAAAATTACAATATTTTTCATGGGAATGTGATGTTCTAGGTTGTATGTTGGCGACAGACCTTGGGCGAAGGTTGTCGGCGTGTGTATATGTAGTGGTAGGTTTTAGGGTAGGTTCTATAAATTAGTATCAATGGAAGGTAAATCTTCTGTTTAACTGGGATGCCTTTCCGACTCTCGCACCGTAGGTTTTTGTTTTATGTGGTCACATAGCCCGCTACGCTCCCTCACGACATACAAAAACCTACGGCACGATAGCCGAAAACTCATCGTAAACTAATTTATAGAACCTGCCTTTATAAGGTGGTTTCTATGGAAGGCGGAGTCGCAATGCTGCCTGAATGTCTTCACGCCTCTTGCACCATGGGTCTTTGTTGCTCGTGCAGTCACGTAGCCCGCTATGCTCCTTCCTGGAAAACAAAACCGGCGGCGCGATAGTTGCGAATACAACGCAAGCAGATTGATAAAACCTGTTTGGCTTTTTTTATTCCACCACCTTGTAGATGGCAGGCAGGTTGCGTCCCTGTCCGTCGTAGTCGAGGCCGTAGCCCACGATGAAGTCGTTTGGGATGTCGAAGCAGCGGTAGGGGATGTCGAGGTCCACCTTCATGTTGCCGGGCTTGACAAGCAGCGAGGCGAGGCGCACGGACGCAGGTTGCTTGGCCGCGAGAATGCCTTGCAGTTCCTTCATCGTGAGGCCCGAGTCAATGATGTCTTCCACGACAATCACATCGCGGCCGGCGATATCCTCTTTCAGCCCCATCAGTTGTTTCACCTGTCCTGTGGAACCCATACCCTCGTAGGACGACACGCGGATGAAGGCAATCTCGCAGGGGATGGTGATTGCGCGCAACAGGTCGGCGGCAAAGACGAACGAGCCACTCAGAACGGCCAGAAACAGCGGGCATTTGCCAACATAGTCTTTGTCAATACGTGCTGCCAGTTCGGCCACGCGACCTTTGATTTCCGCTTCCGAGAGAAAGGGCGTGAAGAGGCGGTCTTGAACTTTTATCGTTTCCATATCATTTTTGGTAGGTTCTATAAATGAGTCTCAATGGAAGGTAGGGTTTCTATGCTGCTTGGATGTATCCGCACCTCTCGTTCCGTAGGTTTTTGTTTTCCACGAAGAAGCGTAGCGGATTACGTGACTTCGGTGAGAAACAAAAAGATACGGCACGATAGCCGCAAATCCTTCGCAAGCAAATTTGTAGACCCTATCTTTATTGCGGATAGGAGGGCATTTCGCGTCCGCCTATATTTTGTGCAAAAGTAATAAAACGTCTGTGTTCTGCAAAATCTCTGGGAAAAATATTGCCACTATCACGAAATCTATGTGCATGCAGTGCCCCAAGAAATACCCCAAAAAGTGCGCCTCGTAATATAATACATGGCGAACCCCGCCTTGTGCAAAACTCGTCTTTTAACATTTCACGGAATGTTGCGAAATGTTAAATCAATTTGCATTTCGCGCGAAAATGTTGTATCTTTGTACTAGCGAAGAGGAGAGAGTCCTAAACACGGGGCTTTCTCCTCTTTTTTTTGGCCGATATAAAGG
>SFID01000147.1 GCA_004555425.1 Bacteroidales bacterium | reverse complement strand
CACCGTGGCGAAGGAGCAGACCATCTCCAACGACACCCTGACCAACTCCAAGGAGTACACCATCGAGCTCGGTGAGAAGCTCTTCAAGAAGCTCGTTCTCAAGTCCACCACCGATGCTTTCGATCGTCCTACTCACACCTGGACCTTCGAGAACAAGAAGGTCGGTGAGTATACCGAGGATGCCGATCTGACCTACACCACCAGCGTCAAGCTCGGCGACATCTATTCCGACCTCGGCCTGAGCGAGAAGATCGCCGCCAAGGACGTCACCTTCTATCGCAACGGCAACACCGAGGCCAACAGCGGCAAGGATTCCAAGGACGTTGCTCTGACCGAAGCTGCCATTGCCAAGAAGGTCGAGAACAAGATCGGCGCCAACGGCGTTCTGACCCAGGTCTGGTATGATAGCGACAAGGGCACTGCCATTGTCACCATGATCGACACCTTTGTCGGTGAGATCGGCTCCGTCGTCAAGGCGACCAGCTCCGCTGACCGCTATGTCAACGTCACCAAGGTGGCCAATAGCGACGGCACCAAGAACCCCGGCGCTCTGAACACCAAGTTCGAGACCGAGGACTTCGCCAAGGGCGACCTCATCACCTACACCGCCGCCTACAACGAGAGCACCAAGAAGTATGACGTCCAGACGGTCGCCAACCTCGAGAAGAGCTTCTCCGGCGTCCTGACCGCGTGGAAGGGCACCTCCGTTGTCAACGAGGACAAGGGCGGCTCCCAGTCCAACTTCACCGTGGACGGCACCAAGTATGAGTACAACAATCAGGCTGTCATTGCCACCGTGGACGGCTTCAACCACTGGATGGAAAATGACATCGCCGGCTTCGATGTCAACAAGAGCGAGATCAATGTCTACCTCGACCAGTACGGTTATGCCCTGTACATCACCGGCGTTGAGGGCACCAAGAACTACGCTGCCGTGATCGGCATCGGCAAGACCAACGCTTACGGCTCCGAGACCCGCGGCGCGACCCTGCTCCTGCCCGACGGCACCAAGAAGGAAGTCACCGCCAAGCTCAGCGGCAACCACGAGTGGACTGAGTTCTACGGCGCGTCTGTTGTGGGTATTACTGGTACTGACCCCGCAAAGAGCTATGTCGATTTTACAGTGAATGCCGCGTCCACCAACGTCGTGAGCGACGGTGCTGCGAACCTCGTGACCTACACCGAGGAGGACGGCGTTTACAAGCTGACCCCCGCCGGTAAGACCGCGTTCGTGGACAGCAATAACACTACTGGCGCTATCACTGCGAACGCTACCTCCTTTGTGAACGGACGTTCCCTCTTCGTTCTGGACGCCTCCCACATTGAGGGTGTGAGCAGTAATACGAGCTATTACACCACCAGCGAGACCGTGTTCTTTGTTGCGACCAACAAGAAGGCGGACAACCCGATCAAGGGTGTGGACTACAACGTCTATGTCGGCTACAACAATATGCCCTCTCTGGACGATCAGAAGGTCTACGGCGTCAGCTTTGTGACTGACAGCAGCAATAAGCAGATCGACTTCGTCTACATCTATGCCAAGGAGCTTGAGGGTGTTTCCGGCGTTGACACCTACTTCGTGAAGGCGGACTCCTCGAAGATCATCACCGACTCCACCGGTAAGTACTATGTCCTGCCCGCCATCGTTGACGGCGAGGAGACCGAGGTCAAGATCGACGCTCAGGTCGTTGCCGACTTCGACGGTGACGGCTCTCCCGACGACGCTATCGTTGGCGCTACCGGTATGTTCGCTGTCGACAATGTCATCAAGAACAGCAAGGGCATCATCATCGGCTTCAACGTGATGAACAAGACGATCTACACCAATCCCGCCAAGGGCTTTAGCGCGGCCGGCACGATCGCCGCGAACGCTGTCGTTCTCGGTGTTGGCGTGAAGGACAGCGGCTCCGAGGTCTACTGGGCTTACAATGACAAGACCAACGTCTATGTCGTTGATGAGGATTAT
Organism: Bacteroidales bacterium; assembly: GCA_004555425.1. Lineage (GTDB taxonomy): Bacteria > Bacteroidota > Bacteroidia > Bacteroidales > Bacteroidaceae > Alloprevotella. The sequence goes on along the minus strand of SFID01000147.1, from coordinate 1,401 downwards.
GAGACCATCACCGTTTCCTCCGTCAAGGATGTCAATACCGATAAGACCGACCTGGTCTATGCGACCGTCAACGATGTGAACAGCGTCCAGAAGGTTCTGGTCGACGTCGTGATCGTTGCACAGCCCGACGATGCCGCCGAGACCTACACCGTGACGTTCAAGCCCGATGCCGGTGCGACCTTCAACTACGAAGCTGTCAAGGCGAACGACGACCACATCGATGCGGTGACCTCCGGCGTCAAGGCCGGCAGCGACTTCAGCTTTAAGCTGAATCCGACCACCGGCAAGGCCGTCAAGACCGTTAAGGTCAACAACGTTGCTCTGGCTCCCGATGCCAGCGGTCTCTACACGATCTCCGGCGTCTATGAGAACAAGACCATTGAGGTTGAGCTCACCAACGTCGTGACTCTGACCGTCAAGAGCAACGACACCACCAAGGCCGCCGTGACCTACAAGGATACGACCAAGATCGTTGATAATACTGCCGTGTATGAGATCGATAAGCTCGCCGAGGGCGATACCGTCACGCTGACCATCGTCCCCGCTTCCGGCATGAAGATCAGTAAGGTCGAGGCCGCTCATAACTTCGTTTCCAGCAAGGACGGCGTCTACACGGTCACCGCGATCCAGACTGGTAATGTCGTGATTACGATGGTTACTGCTTGATTTGACGGTGAATGAGATCAACTGATCTCCTGCTATGGTATCAGTTCATTTCCGCCAAACGCAAAAAGGAAGCCTGCTCCGAAAGGAGCAGGCTTCCTTTTACTTCACTCGACGGAAAGAAGCGCAGCGTAATTGTAGGGAATGTTTCGATTTAGCTGGCCGCTGTCGTTTGCTTCACTGTACCATGTGACAGAGGTCTCCGTCCAATTTACAACGATTTTACTGTAATTGGAGGGGTCCGTTGGTGATGCGCTTGCCCACTTGCTGCCTCGCACCAGCATCATGCGGAAAATGGGATCACGCTCTGTCGCCTGCACGAAAACAAGCACCGGCTTGTGCGGAAAGTTCAGCGTGTTCGGATACGAGCTGCCCGACTTGCCATTGCCGGTGTAAGTGCCGAAAGCGACTGCACCGTTGCCAAGCTTGGCAATAGCCTGTGCCTGCGCCGCGAGCGTCTGCGTGTTGGCCGCGGCCGTGTCGGCGTTGGCCTTGAGCGCGGCGTCGAGCGTGGCGGTCATGTCGTTGAAGTCCTTCATCTGAATGCGGTCGGTTTTCTCCCACTTGGGGAGCTGATAGTTGGTGGTTTTTGTCATGCTTCCTCCTGTTTTTTACGCCCTGCGATCAGGGCAGGGTTTGTTTCAAGCCGCCCTGCCGGGGGCGGCCGATGGTGTATGATTCAGTTTTTCGTGTAAAATTCCGAGGTTTCCGCCGGTTTTATGATTTTTTCTTACGGCG
>SFID01000055.1 GCA_004555425.1 Bacteroidales bacterium | reverse complement strand
AAGGGCAAAAGCGTCTCTATAAACGATTGAACTCTAATGCTTTTGCCCTTTCAGGGCGCACTTTATCGCTTCATCATACCCAGGGCGATGCCCTGGGCTATGTGCTTGCTGGGCCTTCAGCCCGCTCCTTGAACGCTTGCGCTTATTCTCTGATTCAACTTACTTGAATAAATTAGTTCCATAGAGGGTGAAATTCTGGGGAATAAGCCCGTGCCCTACGCCTAGAATATATAATATTGTGTAAATTGGGACGTAAAAAAGGGGCACACCCCCGTGTTTTTGGAAAAAATCTGTATTTTTGTAGGCGGAGAGATTGTGGTCGCTGCGCTCCCTAGATTCAACGGGGACTGCGTCCCCTTAGTTTCAACGGTCGCTTCGCGACCTAGTTTCAAGTTTCAACGGAAGCCTACGGCTTCCTAGTTTCAACGCAGCCTTTGGCTGCTGGCTCGATAGTTTTTTAGTTAGGAGTTAGGAGTTAGGAGTTGCCTTTCAATGAGGATGAACTCCTAATATTCTCTCCCAATTCCTCATTCCTAACTCCTAACTCCTAACTCCTAACTCCTAACTAATACGTTCCTAAATTCAAATACTATGTTCGAATCACCGCTAATTTTAGTAGCCCTTGCAGTTGGGCTCTTTATCTTGTTATCCATTTTCTTCCACTTTGTGCCCTTCTTCCTTTGGATTTCCGCCAAGGTGTCGGGCGTACGGATTTCGTTGCTTCAACTTGTGCTGATGCGCATTCGTAATGTGCCGCCCAACATCATTGTTCCCTGCTTGATTGAAGCCCACAAGGCAGGTCTCTCCACCATCACGCGCGACAATCTGGAGGCCCACTATATGACGGGTGGCCATGTGCAGCGCGTGGTTCACGCCCTCGTGTCGGCATCAAAGGCCAACATTGACCTCTCCTTCGAGAAGGCCACTGCCATTGACCTGGCAGGCCGCGATGTATTTGAGGCTGTGCAAACCAGTGTGAATCCCAAGGTGATTGATACGCCGCCCGTGGCTGCCGTGGCCAAGAATGGTATTCAGTTGATAGCCAAGGCGCGTGTGACGGTACGTGCGAATATCCACCAACTCGTGGGTGGTGCCGGTGAAGATACGATTCTGGCCCGCGTGGGCGAGGGTATCGTCTCGAGCATCGGTTCGGCCGAGAGCCACGAGAGCGTGCTGGAAAATCCCGATAGCATCTCCAAACTCGTGCTCCGCAAGGGCCTCGATGCAGGTACGGCCTACGAGATTCTGTCCATCGATATTGCCGACATCGACGTGGGCAAGAACATCGGTGCTACCCTCCAGATGGACCAGGCTAACGCTGACAAGAACATTGCACAGGCCAAGGCCGAGGAGCGTCGCGCCATGGCCGTTGCCACCGAGCAGGAAATGAAGGCCCGCGCACAAGAGGCTCGCGCCGAAGTGATTCAGGCCGAGGCCGAAGTGCCCAAGGCACTGGCACAGGCCCTGCGCGAAGGCAAAATGGGCTTCATGGACTACTACAAACTCGAGAACCTGAAGGGCGACACCGCTATGCGCGAAGGTATCTCGAAGATGACAGCCAAGGACGTCAAAGGTCTGCTGCACGAATAGTCTCCGTGTTTTTTTAACACGAATAGTAACTACTCAGGTGCTACTGACAAAACAAAAACCTAAAAAACCCCTTGCACTTGATGCAAAATGTCTCTGGCGAGCATCAAGTGCAAGGCGATAAACAGGAAATAAACCTTTCCTGCTGTAACCATAATGGAGCACAGAATGCGGTACACATCTAAACGATGAACCTCTTCCGAGGAAAGGGGTTTATCTTGGTTTTTGTCTTTCTAACCTAACCTTGGGCCTAAAACTTAGTTGCGAGTTGTTTGCAAAGAAAACAACCTGAGTAGTTACGATTCGTGTTAAAACAAAATCCGAAAATACTCATTATCCCTAAATACCATGAACAAAAAACTTACCCTTACCCTTCTGGCTGGCCTTCTGGCTGGCGCAGCCACGGCACAGCCGTTCCAGACGACGACTGTGGCTGACGGGCAGTTTGCTTCGGGCACGGCCTGGTACACCATGCGTATCGGCAGCACCCAGAAGTACCTGACCGACAATGGCACGGCCTCGTCCATGACACTCAAGGCAGCCTCCACCCTTGAGGATGCCGACCTGTGGTGCTTCACGGGCGATGCCACCAACGGCTACAAAATCTACAACAAGCAGGCTGGCGCCACCAAGGTGCTCGCCTCCACCACCTCCATGACCACCAAGCCAGGCTATGGCGGCACAGGTGGCTCCACCTATCCCACCCTGCAGACAGCAGCAAGCCTGCCCAGCGGTTATGTGGGCGCATGGGACCTTGCCAAATCCAACAAACTCTCAGACGTTGATGGCTACTTCGTCAAGATTCACGGCACGAACTATGCCATGAACGACTTCGGTGGCATCGGCACGCTCGCCTTCTGGGCTGAAGGAATGGACGCTGGCTCTACCATCAGTTTTGAACTCGTGCAAATGGAGGCTGTCATCAACGCAGCCAATGGTTCGTTCACTTCGAGCAACGCTGACCGCACTTGGCACGCCGTCTGGGAAAGCAACCAGGTCAGCGGCCTCACGCTGAGCACAGGTGTCAACAACATGACGACCGAAAACGGCTATATCAGTGGTGCGTCGGGCAGATCGAACACATCTACCTATACTATCACTGCCCCCGAAGGCATGGTGGTGGCTGGCTATAGTTTCGACTTCGTCAACCACGCCTCCCTCACGGGCCCTGAAACGATTACCGCGGGCGGCAACTCCTATACCTCTTCCTCCTCCGAGCAGCACGTCAGCGTGAGTGGCCTCAAGGAGCGCACCGCCTCGTTCACCCAGACGGGTAGCAACAAGTGCGTGACGCTGAAGAACTTTGTGGTTGTGCTCAAGAAGTCCATACAGGAGCCCGAGCCCTTCCAGGAACTCTACGTGACAAATCCCGGCGCGAAGCCCTACCGCATTCCCGCCATCGCCACCGCTCCCAACGGCCATATCTTCGCCATCTCCGACTACCGTCCCTGCGGTTCGGACATCGGCTACGGCGAGGTGGACATCAAGTACCGCATCTCCAAGGACAACGGTCAGACCTGGGGCGAAGAGAAGTTCCTCGCCAACGGTCTGGGCGACAATGCCAGCCCGCAGTGGAAGGTAGGCTTCGGCGATGCTGCCGTAGTGGCCGACCGCGAGCGCAACGAAGTGCTCATCATGAGTGTCTGCGGCAAGGTGGTTTGCTGGAACGGTAACTACATCCCCGACAGCCCCGCCTCCAACCCCAACCCCGTGGCACGTATGCGCGCCACCTACAACGAGAGCACTGACGAATGGACCATCTCCGAGCCCGAGAACGTGACCGAAAGCATCTACCGCCTCTTCGTTGACGAGAACAACCAAGCCACCGTGAAATCCCTCTTCATCGGTTCGGGCCGTATTGCCCAGAGCCGCTATGTCAAGGTGAAGGACTACTACCGCCTCTACTGCGCCGTATGGACCAAGAACGAGGGCAACCGCGTCATCTACTCCGACGACTTCGGCGCCACCTGGCACGTGCTCGGCACTATCAACGACCGACCCGCTCCTGGCGGCGATGAGCCCAAGTGTGAAGAATTGCCCGACGGCTCTGTCCTCCTCAGTTCCCGCGTAGGCGGTGGCCGCTACTACAACATCTACTCCTTCACCGACATTCAGGAGGGCGAAGGTTCTTGGGGCAATGTAGCCACCTCCAACAGCAGCAACAACGGTATCTCCATCGGCGGCAACTCCACCAACGGCGAAGTGATGCTCGTGCCCGTTGTGCGCAAGGAAGACAACAAGCAGATGTTCCTCCTCCTCCAGTCCGTTCCCTTCGGTGCTAGCCGTACGGGCGTGGGTATCTACTACAAGGCCCTGGAGAACCTCAGCGATTTCAACTCGCCCGCCAACATTGCCAAGGATTGGGACGGCCGTCACCAGTCCACCACCCTCGGCTCGGCCTATAGCACCATGACGTGGCAGAAGAACAACACCCTCGGCTTCCTTTACGAAGAGAGCACCCACGGTGCCGACTACACCATTATATATAAGAACTACACCATCGAGCAAATCACCGACTCCGCCTTCACCTACGACACTACGGTGGATGCCAGCGTTGTCATCCTCGACGGCATTGACCAAAAGGCAGAGGGCCTCGAGGGCGGCACAATGGTAGGACAGGTGGATGCCTCCAACACTGCAGGCGTGCAGGCCGCCATCGATGCTTACAAGGCCAACCCTACGTTCGACAACTACCAAGCTATCAACCAGGCCATCGCCAATATCCAGCGCATCGAAGTGGTCCCTTTCGGCTACTATCGTCTGCGCAACACTGAGCGACAGACGGCCCAACTCTACCTCCAACCCGAAGCCACACGCGTCACTGCCGCCCGCAGCGACCTGCGTAACGCTGACCAGTTCTTCTCCTTCGTGCCCACAGGCACCGAGGGACAGTACTACCTCTACAACGGCAACTATCAGTACTACCTCGGCCCGCTCACGGCTACCGAAACGCAGCCCATCATCACGACCAACACCGCAGAGGCTGGCGTATGGGTGGTCAACGGAAGCCTTGACGGCAAGAGCCAAGTGGTTTGCCAGAACAACACGGGCAGTTACAAGGGCCTCCACCTCGCTGGCGACAATGCCCGCCTCGTACCCTGGACCGCTTCTGCTCCTGCCTCCCTCTGGTACATCGAGCCCGTCAGCACCTACGAAGTAACCATCCCCGCCTCCATGTGCACCACCGTCTGCCTGCCCTTCGCCTTCGAGGCTCCCGAGGGCGTGACGGTCTATACGACCGCTGGACTGGTGCAAGTGGAAGGGCAGATTTGCGTGAAGATTGAGGAAGTGGACAGAACACTCGGCGTTGCGGCCAACCAGCCCGTCATCCTCCAGAGTATGACTCCTGGCAACTACCAGTTGAATGTACTCGTAGAGGCGCCCACCACTGAGCCCGCTGCAGCAAGTGCCTTCGTAGGCAACCTGAAAGCCTCGCCCAAACCCGCAGGCAACTACTACGACCTGCAGAACGGCAGCTTCGTTCCCTTCACCGAAACCACGCTCCACGCCAACAAGGCCTACTACACCTCCGAGACGGCCTACGAAACCCTGCCCCTCACACTTGAGAATGGCGGTACGGTTGGAATCGGCTCTATCGAAAAGGCTGGCAAGAACGTACGCCTCTACGACCTCAACGGTCGCCGCGTGAAGCATCCCCGCCACGGCATCTACGTGACGAGCGAAGGCCAGAAGGTGCTTGTGCCGTAATAGGGTCGCTTCGCGACCTCACGCAGCCTTTCGGCTGCTAGATTCATCGGTTGCTTTGCTCCCTAGATTCAGACGGGGACTGCGTCCCCTTGCGTCAAGAATCCAGAACCTACCAATAGAACTTACCTGAAAACGAAGGTACTGCACCCAACTAGGTGTGGTACCTTCTTTAGTTTCAGCGCAAACGAGAGATTCCCGTTTCGCTCTCAGACATTCCCAGCGCCCATGGCGCGATGGGCGCTGACTTTCTCCGAGATAAAATCGGCTTGGCAATGCGTACGACCTTGCGTAACTACTCAGGTCGTGAATGCTGGCTAAGGATGCTGCACTGAATGTCCCAGAGGGACAACCCGCCCTAACCAAGCAGCAGAAACTATTACCTTGTAATTTTTGTGTGCTAGGAAATTTATGGTAAATTTGCGGCATGAAAATTTTGATACTCATGCTGAAGGGGCTCTCGCGGCTCCCGCTCGGTGTGCTATATATTCTCTCTGATATTTCGTTCTTCGTGGTGTACTATCTGGTGGGCTATCGCCGGAAAGTGGTGCGCACGAACCTGTCCAACGCCTTTCCCGAAAAAAGCCAGAAGGAACGGCGCCAGATTGAGCGGCGGTTCTTCCGATTCCTGTGCGACTATGCCTTTGAAACCATACGGCTGCTGTCCATGTCGGCACAGGAGATGCGCCGACGCATGGTTATCGAAGGGGTGGAGGATATGGAGAAGACGCTGGAGCGCAAGCCCTTCGTGTTTATCTACCTGGGGCACTATTGCAACTGGGAATGGATTTCGTCCATCCCCCTCTGGGCCCAGCGAACGGACCACGTCAATGCGCAACTCTATCGGCCGCTGAAGAACAAGGTCATTGATGAGTTGTTCATCGAACTGCGCACTCATTTCGGTGCAACGAATATCTCGAAATACGAAGCCCTGCGCCATATCCTTACGTACAAGAAGGAGGGCCGCCGGGCTATTGTCGGTTTTATCAGCGACCAGTCGCCCACGCCCATCAATATCTATGAGTGGGTGGATTTTCTGCATCAGGACACGCCCGTATTTACAGGCACGGAGCGCATTGCCAAGAAGGTGGACGCTGCCATCTACTTTGCCGACGTGGAGCGCGAAAGCCGTGGCCACTACCGCCTGCGCCTGCGCCTGATGACCGAGGACGCACGGGCTTATCCCGACTATCAGCTGACAGAACAATATATGCGCGAACTGGAGCAGATGATTCGCCGCCAGCCCCACCTGTGGCTGTGGAGCCACAAGCGCTGGAAGCATACGCGCGCCGCTGTCGAAGAGGTGCAGCGCGCCGCCAAGCGTGAACAATAGGCAAGAAGCGTTGGCACGCGCCCTTCTGCCTCCTCCTCCCTCTTTTACTGCGTTCGGGTTGCCCCCCCGTGGCGGCCTGTCCCAACAGAAGTCTTGCTTATGAAGAACCCATTCAGAATTTCCCAACACTGGAAACGACTGCTGGCCACGTACCTGACGCCCGTGGTCGTGGTCATCCTCCTTCTGTATTGCCTGCCCCGCGAGGGCAAGTTTGGCTACGAATATGAGTTGGGCCGCCCCTGGCGCTACTCCCAACTGATTGCGGCCTACGACTTCCCCATCTGCAAGACGGAGGCGGAGATGCAGCACGAGCGCGACAGCATCCTGCGCGCCCTGCGCCCCTACTACAACCTCGACACACTGGTTTACGAGAAAGAGGTGGCGAAGTTGAAGGAAGAAGTGGGTAAGATGGAACGCGTTGATGAAGGTGCCCTGCCCAAACTTGCGGAACTGCTCCGACAGGTATATGAAAAAGGCATTATCAGCAGCGAGGAACTAGTGGATTTGCGCAAAGAGGGGCGCGACCGTTTCCTGCTCGTGCGCGGCACAGAAGCCGTGGAGCGCACCCTGGACGAAGTGCTGACACCCGCCACGGCCTACAACGAAATTCTCAAGCACGAGCAGAAGGGCCTCAGCCGCAATACGATGGAGCGCTGCCACCTGCGCAACTACCTGTCAACCAATATTCACTACGACATCCACCGCACAGAAGCCGAGCGTACGGCAGCCCTCAACATCGAGACAAAGGGGGCCATGATTCTGAGCGGACAATTCATTATCGACCGCGGACAAATCGTCACTGCCACCCATATAAAGGTGCTCGACTCGATGAAGATGGAGAACGAACGCCGCCGCGACCCTGGCCAAGGTTATTGGACCATCATTCTGGGCCAGACACTGTTTGTCCTGGCAGTCATCACCATCTTCTTCTTCTACCTGAAACTGTTCCGCCGCGACTACCTGAAGTCGCCTCATACCTTGCTGCTGCTCTACACCATCATTTCAGCCTTCCCCTTACTGGCTTATTGGATGGTGCAGCACCAGTTTAGCAACGTCTTCATCCTGCCGTTTGCGATGGTGCCGCTGTTTATCCGATTGTTTATGGATTCGCGCACGGCCTTCATCGGCATGGTGGTGTCGGCAGTACTGACAGCATTGGTGCTGTATGGCCCGTTCGAATTTCTGCTGTTGCAGTTGTCCGTCGGCATGACCGCCATCTACACCCTGCGCGAGATGACCGAGCGCTCGCAGCTGCTCAAGATGGCCGCCGCCGTGACCTTCGTGGGAATGTTCGTCACCGTGAGCTACGACCTGGCGCAAGGCATCGACATTGCCTCGCTGGACCACGCCCGCTTGAAGTATATCGCCATCAGCGGCCTGCTCCTGCTCTTCGCCTACCCGCTGATGTATCTCATCGAGCGCGTGTTTGGCTTCACATCCAGCGTAACCCTGATTGAACTGACCAACATCAACAACTCCATCCTGCGCAAGATGTCGAAGGTGGCGCAAGGCACGTTCAACCACTCCATGCAGGTGGGCAACCTCGCGGCAGAGGTGGCCGACAAGATTGGCGCAAAACCGCAACTGGTGCGTACGGGCGCGCTCTACCACGACATTGGCAAAATGCTCAACCCTGCCTTCTTCACCGAAAACCAGTCTGGTATCAATCCCCACAACCAACTGCCCGAAGAGCAAAGCGCGAAAATCATCATTGACCATGTGCGCGAAGGCGTGAAACTGGCCGAGAAATTCCACCTGCCGCAAGTCATCCGCGACTTTATCGTCACGCACCACGGCGCAGGCATAACCAAATATTTCTATATCCAATACGCCAACAAACATCCCGAGGAGGAGGTCGACAAGTCGCTCTTCGCCTATCCCGGACCCAATCCCTGGACGCGCGAACAAGCCATCCTGATGATGTGCGATGCCGTTGAAGCAGCCTCGCGAAGCCTCAAGGAATACACAGAAGAGACCATCAGCGCCCTGGTCAATAAGATTATTGACGGACAACTGGCTGACGGATGTTTCAAGGAGTGTCCGCTCACCTTCCGCGACGTGGCCGACGCCAAACGCGTGCTTATTGAAAGCCTCAAGACTATCTACCACACGCGCATCTCCTACCCCGAACTCAACACCAATAAGCCCGAAAAACCGCAAACGCCCACAGGATTCTTCGGCACGGGCCTGCACCGCACCTGGAAGCGCAACTAACCCCTCCCCCCTATCGCACAAATACAATATTATATATACAGAAAATGGAAATCTTCTCAACCCTCCCCTACAAGGTAGCCGACATGAACCAGGCTGCCTTCGGACGAAAAGAAATCGAAATTGCCGAACACGAAATGCCGGGTCTGATGGCCCTGCGCGAGAAGTACGGCGACAGCAAACCTCTCCGCGGTGCCCGCATTATGGGTTCGCTCCACACGACTATCCAGACCGCCGTGCTCATCGAAACCCTCGTTCACCTAGGTGCCGAAGTGCGCTGGTGCTCTTGCAATATCTACTCCACCCAAGACCATGCCGCCGCTGCACTGGCCGAAGCTGGCGTACCCGTGTTTGCCTGGAAGGGCGAAAGCCTGGAGGACTATTGGTGGTGCACGCTGCAAGCCATGAACTTCGGCGATGGCAAATGGCCCAACCTCATCGTTGACGACGGCGGCGACGCCACACTGATGATTCACCTCGGTGTCAGCGCAGAGAAGGATGCCACCGTGCTCGACACTCCCTCGGGCAGCGGCGACGAACAGGCCCTCAAGGACTTGCTCAAGCAAACCCTGAGCGCACGCCACGGAATGTGGCAGGAGATGGCCGCAGGTATGCGCGGCGTCAGCGAAGAGACGACAACGGGTGTGCACCGCCTGTATCGCATGATGGAAGATGGCGAACTGCTCTTCCCCGCTTTCAACGTGAACGACAGCGTGACGAAATCCAAATTCGACAACCTCTACGGCTGTCGCGAAAGCCTGGCCGACGGCATCAAGCGCGCCACCGACGTGATGATTGCCGGAAAGGTCTGCGTCGTAGCAGGCTACGGCGAAGTGGGCAAGGGCTGCGCACAGAGTATGCGTTCGTATGGCGCACGTGTCATCGTGACCGAAATCGACCCCATCTGCGCACTCCAGGCTGCCATGGAAGGCTACGAAGTGCTGACTATGGAGGAAGCCGCTCCCATTGGCAACATCTTCGTGACTACTACGGGCAACATAGACGTGATTACCACCGCCCACATGCAGCAGATGCCCGATCAGGCTATCGTCTGCAACATCGGCCACTTCGACAGCGAAATCCAAGTGGAAGCCCTCAAGCACCTGCCCGGCATTGAGGTGACAAACATCAAGCCACAGGTAGATAGCTACCGCTTCCCCGACGGCCACCGAATCACCCTCTTAGCCGATGGTCGCCTCGTCAACCTCGGTTGCGCCACAGGCCATCCCTCGTTCGTTATGTCCAACTCCTTCACCAACCAGACGATTGCACAGATCGAACTCTGGCAGAAGGAATATGAAGTAGGCGTTTACCGCTTGCCCAAACATCTGGACGAAGAAGTGGCTCGCCTGCACCTCGAACGCATTGGCGTACACCTCACGAAGCTCACGCCCGAGCAGGCTGAATATATCGGCGTGCCCGTGGAAGGCCCCTACAAGGCAGAACACTACAGATATTAAACGGATTCGGGCGGGACGACAAGCGCGTTCCGCCCTTCACTTTTTATCCTACTCTCTCATGCAATCATTCCTCAAAAAGGTGCTGCCCGATGTGCTCATCGTGCTCGCCTTCCTGCTTATCGGATTCCTCTATTTCCAGACCCCGCTGTCCGAAGGTATGGTCCTAGCTGGCCATGACAACGATGCCGCCGTGGGACTGGGCCGCGATGTCACGGCCTTCCAAGAAGCCACAGGCGAAACTTCCCGCTGGACCAACAGCATCTTCAGCGGCATGCCCACCTATCAGATTTCGCCATCCTACGAGAGCACAAACAAGTTGTCGCTCCTTTCCCACATCTACACGCTGGGAATGGACGGCGTCCTCTGCTACGTGTTCGTCTACCTCTTGGGCTTCTACATCCTCATGCGAACGCTGCGCCTGCGCCCCTGGCTGTCAGCACTCGGCGCGGTGGCGTGGGCCTTCTCTTCCTACTTCTTTATCATCATCGCTGCCGGCCATATCTGGAAGGTGATGACCCTTGGATTCGTGCCGCCCACCATTGCAGGATTGATTCTCTGCTATCGCGGCCGCTGGCTCTGGGGCGGAGCGGTCACGGCTCTTTTCACCGCGCTCCAGATATTGAGCAACCACATCCAGATGAGTTACTATTTCGGCTTCGTGATGCTCTGCATCGTGCTGGCCTACGGCATTGCCGCACTCATACCAAGCAAGTCGGAGCCTGCGCCCGATACTATCCTGCCGCGCATCAGCTTCCGCAAGTGGCTGGTGGGCACTGCCATCTTTGTGGCGGGCGGAATGGTGGGCTTATTGGCTAATGTGCCCAACCTCTACCATACCTACGACTATGCCAAGTCGACCATGCGCGGACCGGCCGAGCTCACCCCCACTCCGACTCAGGGCCAACAGGCTGCGGAGAAGCCCACCAGCACTGGCCTCGACTACGACTATATCACACAATGGAGCTACGGCGTGGACGAAACCCTCACCCTGCTGATTCCCGACTTCAAGGGCGGCGGCTCGCAGGAGAGCATGCTGACCATGTCGGCCGTTGAGGACAACGAATTGGCGCAGAACACGCTCGGCGGAGTGAATGCGGCCTTTGGCATGGGCGCAACGGACGGTTCGCCCATCACATCTTCGTATTGGGGTCGCCAGCCCATGACCGTGGGTCCCGTCTATGTCGGTGCCCTCGTGTTCTTCCTCTTCCTGCTGGGCCTCTTCATCGTTCGCAGTCCGCTGAAATGGGGTTTGCTGGCCGCCACCATCATCTCCCTTCTCTTTGCGTGGGGCAACGATATTCCTGCGGTGACACACTTCCTCATCGACCATTTGCCACTGTACAATAAATTCCGCACCGTCTCCTCGGCCCTGGTGATGGCAGAGTTCACCATTCCGCTGCTGGCCATGATGGCGCTGGCCGAGATACTGCGTCGGCGCGACCTCTTTGCCACCGACGTCAAGGCACGTACGGGACTCTTCGTTTCGCTCGGCTTCACAGCGGGCATCTGCTTGCTTTTCTGGTTGGCTCCGAGCCTTACAGGAAGTTGCATTACCAATACCAACGAAGAACTCATTGAACAAACCATCGCGCCCTATAGCCAACAACTCGGCGTGAGCGTTGACGAATTCCGCGCTGCCATCACTTCGGCCCGCCACGACATTCTCAGCGCTTCGGCCCTGCGCTCCCTGCTCATCATCCTCGTTGGCGCTGCGATGATTTTGCTTTATACGCGCTTCCAAACCATTCGCGGATGGATGCTCTGCCTCGGTCTGAGCATTGTATGCCTCGGCGATATGTGGGCTGAGAACAAGCGCTACCTCAACGATTCGAACTTTGCCGACCCAACAGAGCACGAAGGCCAGTTTGTCCAGCAGACGCCCGCCGACCAAATGATTCTGGCCGACACCGACCCGCACTATCGCGTAGCCGACCTCCAAGGCATGACGACCAACAACGCCTCCTATTACCACAAAACCATCGGTGGCTATCACGCTGCCAAACTGCGCCGCTACAACGACCTGCTCGAACGCAACATCTATCCCGAGTTGAGCAAGTTTGGCGCCATGGTCAAGTATCTGTCTGAGCAGTTGAGCAAAGACTCCACGCTGGCCAACGCTGCCGATGCTCCAGCAGCCATCTCGCAAGCTCTGGCCGCCGACAGCACAAGCAATTTCCCCGTGCTCAATATGCTCAACACGAAATACGTCATCTGCAACCAAGGCGCCTTTGCCATACGCAATCCCAAGGCCAACGGCAATGCGTGGTTCGTGCAAAGCCTCCAATTTGTCAAGGATGCCGATGGCGAAATCGCCGCTCTCCAGCAACTCGACACGAAGCGTGCTGCCGTGGCCGACGAGCGTTTCCGCAGCACCTTGGAAGGCTCTGCCCTGGGCGAGGGTACGGCACAGCTGACCCAGTATGCCCCCAACCGCCTCGCCTATACGGTGGAGAGCGACAAGGGTGGCCTCCTCGTCTTCTCGGAAATCTACTATCCGGGATGGCAAGCCACAGTTGACGGACAGCCTGCCGAACTGGGCCGCGTCAACTACGTGCTGCGCGCCATGAAGGTGGCAGCTGGCAAGCACGAGGTCGTGCTGGAGTTCCGCCCCACCAGCGTCAGCACCACCAACACCGTGGCCTACATCGCCATTGCCCTCATACTGCTCCTGCTCATTAGCGCCGCCGTTTCGGAGGTACGTCGTCAGCGCAAAGGTGATAAATAATTGACCTTTCCTGTGGATTTGTCCAGCATACTGCGACGACTCGCCGCAGTAAGCTGGCTGCCGCAGTGAGATAACGCACCACCTAAACCATTGAGCCAGCAGCCGCAGGCTGCGTTGAAACTAGGGGACGCAGTCCCCGACTGAAACGAGAAGCCGCAAGGCTTCGTTGAAACTTGAAACTAGGTCGCGCAGCGACCATTGAATCTATGCACAAGACCATTTGGCTGGCTCGCCTGCTACTAGAACGCGGACCCCTCACACAGACCGAAATTCTTCAGGCCTGGTGCGAGGAGAACGCTCGCAATGCGCCGATGGCACGCAGCACCTTCTTCGACAACCTGCGCCGATTGCGCCAGGAGTTTGGCATCGAGGTGTTGCTTTGCGACAGCGGCTATAGCCTCGCGTCAAGTCCTGCGGACAACCAACTCATCGAACACCTGACGGGATTTTCGGCCGAAGCAAAGCGGCTGAGCCCCACCGCTCAGGCCATCCGTATGTGGCGTCCCATCATTGCCGATGCCCTCGAGCAGAAGTTGTGCATCCAAATGACCTACCGCTCGCCCTCGCGCGGCACCTACGAAACCCTCCTTGCCCCCTATTGCCTCCACACCGTGGGCGACCTCACCTATGTCGTGGGCCGCAGCAGCCGCCACCGCGAATGCCGCACCTTTGCCCTCGACCGCATTCAGTACCTCAAGCTCACGCCCTCGCACTTCAAGATTCCGAAGGATTTCAGCGAAGAGGCATATTTCTACAATAGCCTAGGCGCATACGCAGGGCCCAGTTATCAACCCGCCGAGGTCGTCCTGCGCGCGACGCCCACCTTGGCGGCCTACTTTCGCAGTCGTCCGCTTCACAACTCCCAAAGAGAAATGTCGGAGGGCGTATTCTCCTTTCACATTGCCATCACCCGCGACCTCGTGGCGCGCCTCCTGTCCTTCGGTCCCGACCTTGTCGTCTGCCGTCCCGAATCGCTTGTCGTCGAGATGAGGAGCCAGTTGCGCGAAACCCTTCGCAATTATTCATCAACCAACGTATGAAGCATACCATCCTACACCCCTTCCGCGTCCTCTGCCTCCTCCTGTTGGCAGGGCTGACCGCCGCTTGCAATTCTGGCAAGCACAAATGCGTGCTCGAAGGCGAGATTGACGGTCTTGGCGAGGCCGACCTATATATATATAATGAGTCGGGCAGCATATCGGGGGTTGACACCGTTCATGTCAAGGACGGAAAGTTTACCTACGAATGCCAGATTACCGAACCCGCCATTGCCCACCTGCTCTACCCCAATTTCTCCGAAACGCTCCTTATTATGGCTCCAGGCGACAAACTCTCCTTCACGGTCAAGGCTGCCCGCCTGGCAACGGCTAAGGTGAAGGGCAGCGAGGAGAACGAACTCCTGAGCAAATTCCGCCGCAGCATTCTCGAGAAGAGCGATGCCGAAAGCCGCAAACTGGCAGCGCAATTCGTGCGCAAGAACCTGCAGACCCTTGCAGCCCAAGCGGTGTTCGGGCGCTACTTCGTACAAGCCGAAAGGCGCGATGTCAGCCTCACGCTCTCCCTGCTCGACCTCCTCAAGGCCGCCCAGCCCCACAACAAAAACCTCAAGAGCCTCGACCTCTATCTGCGCCAGCAGTTGCAAGCATCAACGGGCCAACCCCTGCCCGATTTCAAGGCGTGCAGCCTCCGCGGCGACACCATCAGCCGTGCCTCGCTGCTGGGCAAACCGGCCGTCATCGCCTTTCTTTCCTCTTGGTCGGTGAACAGCGCCAACCAACTGCTCCACATCCAACGTATGGCCAGCGAGATGAAGGGCCGCGCACAATTCGTCATAGTCAGCCTAGACGAAGACCGCGAACAATTCAAGGACCGCTTCTTCAACGACACCGCTGCCTGCCAAATGGTATGCCCCGGAGGTGCCTTCCAGTCGCCCATCGCCCAACGGCTCGGCGTGCGCTACGTGCCAGGAAATATCCTCGTCAACGCCAAAGGCCGCATCGTGGGCCGCGATCTCGAACTCCCTGCGCTGGAGAGCGAACTCAAGAAACTGTAGTTGGGCTGCGCAGGCTTTTGACGAAGCGTCACGCGTTTTTTTTGACTAGAATTTCTAGAATCTCTAGAAATTCCAGAAAATCCAGAATCCATAGAAAAAGGGGCCGCCAGCCTTATTCAATAATAATCCCCATACTTCATGCTAGCCACCATTCATACCGCCGCCATCAACGGCCTCGATGCCCTCCACGTATTCCTCGAAGTCAGTTCGACCAAGGGCGAAGGCTTCCACATGGTCGGCCTGCCCGATAGTGCCGTGCGCGAGAGCGGCCTGCGCGTCTTCAGCGCCCTCCATAACTCGGGCTACCACTTCTTCTCAGGCCACACCACCATCAACTTCGCGCCCGCCGACGTGCGCAAGGAAGGCAGCGGCTACGACCTCCCCCTCGCCCTCGGCCTCATGGCAGCCAGCAAAATGCTCCCGCCCACCGACTGGAGTCGCTGGATGTTTGTCGGCGAACTGGGCCTCGACGGCAGCGTGCGCCCTGTGCGCGGCATGCTGCCCGTGGCCATTATGGCGCGCGAGATGGGCTACGAAGCCCTCATCGTGCCCATGGAGAATGCCCACGAAGCCGCCGTGGTCAATCGCCTGAAAGTCTATGGCGCCAACCACCTGAACGAAGTGGTCAACTTCATCCAAGGCGGCGACCAGCTGCAACGCATCGAGGTCGACACGCGTGCTGAATTTGCACAGGCCCAAAGCCTACACTACCCCGACTTTGCCGACGTCAAGGGGCAGGAGAACGTCAAGCGCGCCTTCGAGGTGGCAGCAGCAGGCGGCCACAACATCATCCTCATCGGCAGCCCAGGCTGTGGCAAGAGTATGATGGCCAAGCGCCTGCCCTCCATCCTCCCCGATTTCACACTCAGCGAAAGCCTCGAAACAACAAAGGTACACTCCGTGGCGGGCAAACTGGGCCGCAACATCTCGCTCCTCCACCACCGCCCCTTCCGCAGTCCCCACCACACCATCTCCGACGTAGCCCTCATTGGCGGCGGCGCCTCGCTCCAGCCTGGCGAAATCAGTCTCGCGCACAACGGTGTCCTATTCCTCGACGAACTGCCCGAGTTCAGCCGCTCGGCCCTCGAAACCATGCGCCAGCCCCTCGAAGACCGCGAAATCACCATCGCACGCGCCAAATACAGCGCCACCCTACCCGCCTCCTTCATGCTGGTGGCCTCCATGAATCCCTGCCCCTGCGGCTACTACAACCATCCCACACACTCCTGCGCCTGTAGCCCAGGCCAGATACAGCGCTACATGAACAAAATCAGCGGCCCCCTGCTCGACCGCATCGACATACAGGTGGAGGTGACCCCCGTGCCCGTCACCCAACTGAGCAACCTGCAGAGCGGCGAGCCAAGCAGCGTCATCCGCCAGCGCGTGGCCGCCGCCCGCGCCATCCAGGGCGAGCGCTTCAAGGATGCCTCGACCATCACCAGCGGCCGTATCAGTGGC
>SFID01000054.1 GCA_004555425.1 Bacteroidales bacterium | reverse complement strand
TTGATAATGAAGACGAATTCATTGAAGACCACCCCATCGTCTTCGATGTAGATATTCCCAACCGCAACCTCTTCTATATGTGCGACACTGACGAAGAAGGGTATGGTACGAATTGCCTAGGTCTTGCCTGTATGGACAAAGATAACGAAAAAGTAGGATTTTTGGATTGGCTTGCCATGATTGACCTCAATCAGGTCAACGGTATGTGTGCCTTTAGATACGATAATGGCAATGACGAACTAGTTCAGGAGCAGAACCTCGTTTACAACGAAGTTGTAGAAGGCAATCTGGTTACCACGGGCCTCTTTGGTGTTGGCTTTGGCTATCCCGTCACCTTTACCTTGAACCAGGAAACGAACACGGCTGTTGCCGATAATCAAGTGGTTGTCAAGATGGGCGATGGCACTGGTGCATCGCATGACTTCATGTTCTACAACCTGATTTTCAATGAAGACTCCACGGGCGTTAGCGTTGGTGAACCCGTAGAAACCTTTGAAATCATTCCTCAAGAAGGTGCAGAGGGTATCATGACCTACATTTACAAGGACTTCACCGTTGTATGTACTCCCTACAACGGACAGATGGCACCCCTTGTTGATGGTGGTATCATCTACGGCTTCCAGATTCTCTACGTCGGCGACATCTTCGATCCCACTGGCATCCACGATGTTCAACTTGACAAGAACACCAACGCTCCTGTTGAGTACTACAACCTGCAGGGTATCCGCGTGAGCGAACCCACCAAGGGCGGCATCTACATCCGTCGTCAGGGCAACGTCTCCACAAAGATTATGCGCTAATTCACTGACCCCATATAGAAAGCGAGGGTGCACCTTTCGGTGTGCCCTCGTTTTTTTGCAAGGTGTGAGTAAGGAGTTTGGTCTTATTGTAAACAATTCCTAATTCCTAATTCCTAATTCCTAATTCCTATTTCCTATTTCCTATTTCCTAATTCCTAATTCCTATTTCCTAATTCCAAAAAGATTTCCCCGACAACTACGCCATATAAAAAGAAAGATGTAATTTTGCCCAACGAGTAACTTACCTTTGATACGCATCCGCATGAAGAAAATCTGCATACTGGCCCTACTCTTGGGCTCTAGCCTCGTGGCAACTACCGCTCTGGCACAACAGAAAACCGCCACTACGCCCGCGGCAACGTCCTCCGTTCACAAACTGATGGAGCAATACCGCTGGAGCGAAGCACGCACCCTGCTGGAAGGCGAACTGGCCAGCCTCAAACGCTTGAAGAAGCCCACCACACAGGTGGAGGCCGACCTGCGACAGGTGCAGCGGGCACAACAGATGATGGAGGGTACGGAGAGAGTGGTCTTCATTGACAGCCTCGTGGTCAGCCGCGATGCTTTCCTGCAAGCATTCCCCCTCCACAGTGACTGTGGAAAGGTGGGCCGACTGGGCGACCTGATGAAAGGCGTGCCTGCCGATAGCCCCGCTGCCAGCATCACGGCCTACCGCAACCAGTTGGCCGACATCATCTTCTACCATACGATGGACACAACGGGCGTGAGCAAACTCTGCTCATCCTCCCTCATCGCCGGTGAATGGACAGCCCCCACCCTGCTGCCCGGCCTCTGCGAACTGGAAGGCCAACAGGGTTACCCCTTCGTGATGCAGGACGGCCAGACCCTCTACTTCGCGGCCCAAACGGCCGAGGGACTGGGCGGCTACGACATCTACGTGACCCGCTACAACGCTGAAAGCAAGAGTTACGTGCACCCCGAAAACATCGGTATGCCCTTCAACAGTCCTGCCAACGACTATATGTACGTGGTGGACGAACTGAGCAACGTGGGCTGGTTTGTCACCGACCGCCGACAGCCTGCCGACAAGGTGTGCATCTATTTCTTCCAGCCCAATACGATGCGCGAGACCTTTGCCATTGCGCCCGAAGACGTGCAGGGCAAGGAACAACTGCGCCGCGCCGCGCGCATTGCCAGCATTGCCGAGACGCAAACGGATGCCGAACTGGTGGCCGATGCGCGCCAACGCCTGCACGCCACACCCCACACATCGGGCGACAACGAGGCAACCACACCGCGATTCGTCATCAACGACCAAACGGTATATACCTCGCTCCAGCAGTTCAAGAGCGATGCCGCACGCCGCATTGCCGAACAATGGCAGAGCGAAAAGGCACGACTGGTGAAGTTGGAGCAGTTGCTGGAATCCTCGCGCAAGAACCTAGCCACCACGCCCAAGGAGCATCGCAGCGAAGCCTCCAATGCAGCCATTCTCAAACTGGAACAGGACTGCTCAGCACTGGCCCAACAGGTGAAGACGCTGGAGAAGAATATGCGCAGTGCGGAGTTGCAGTAGGCGGTCACTGCGCGACTGCAGTTTCAACGCAGCCTGCGGCTGCCTGCTCGATAGTCCTGAGTAACGTGAAAGTACCGCACCTTGCTTGCAAGGTGTGAGTATGGTGTTCGTTCTCATTGCAAGGCAATGTACCGCACGTTGCTTGCAACGTGTGGCTCAGCGAACAACACGCATTCTATACCATTATATAATATATATATGTGTGCGGCTCAGCGGACCACTCGCATTCTATTGTATCATTTCCGCAGAGCCACACCTTGCAAGCAAGGTGCGGTACATTACCTTGCAATGAGAACTAACTCCGTACTCACACCTTTCCTTGCAATGAGTACGAACTCAGTACTCACACCTTGCAAGCAAGGTGCGGTACTTTCACGTTACACCAATTCCTCATTCCTAATTTCTCATTCCTAATTCCTAATTGAACAAAGTTCTATGAAAACATATCCCGAATCCGAACTCATCATCAATCCCGATGGCAGTATTTTCCACCTGCACGTACGTCCTGAGCAGTTGGCCGACAAGGTGATTCTCGTGGGCGACCCTGGCCGCGTGGCCCTTGTAGCCTCCCACTTTGAGAGCAAGGAGTGCGAAGTGGAGAGCCGCGAGTTTCGCACCGTGACGGGCCTGTATCAGGGCAAGCGCATCACCGTGCTGTCCACAGGCATCGGTTGCGACAACATAGACATCGTTATGAACGAACTGGACGCGCTGGCCAACATCGACTTTGCCACACGCACGGACCGCCCCGAGCACCGCACGCTCGAACTGGTGCGCATCGGCACCTGCGGCGGCCTGCAACCCTTCACACCCGAGGGCACCTTCGT
Organism: Bacteroidales bacterium; assembly: GCA_004555425.1. GTDB lineage: Bacteria > Bacteroidota > Bacteroidia > Bacteroidales > Bacteroidaceae > Alloprevotella. The sequence goes on along the minus strand of SFID01000054.1, from coordinate 11,693 downwards.
GGCCAGCGAACGGAGTATCGGTTTCGACGGCCTGCTGAATTTCTACGGCGGCCGCGACCAGGTGTGCGACCTCGCCTTTGAAGCCGAATTCGTGAAGCACATGGCATGGAAGGGCAATCAGTGCATCCCCCATCCCTACGTGGTGCGGGCCAACGCCGAACTCATCGACCGCATTGCAGGCGAGGAAATGGTGCGCGGCGTAACGATTGCGGCGGGCGGATTCTTCGGACCACAGGGCCGCCGCCTGCGCATCCCCCTGGCCGACCCGCAGCAGAATGAAAAAATCATGAATTTCGTCAGCTCGGAAGGAAAGCGCATCACCAACTTCGAGATGGAGAGCAGCGCGCTGGCCGGTCTGTCGCTCCTGCTGGGCCACAAGGCGATGACATGCTGCATGGTTATTGCCAACCGCGTGGCGGGCAAAGCCAATCCCAACTACAAGAACAGCATTGACAACCTCATCCGTCTGGTGCTGGAGCGCATCTAGCACAGGTCCCTGCACGCCAACCTGCTATTAAAACAATATTTTTAGAACCTACCTTCTAGGAATTTCGTACCTTTGCATTCCCATCAAAAACGAAGAATAAATGCCAAAGATTTCTGATAGAGCCATCGAAATGCCCTCTTCGCCCATTCGCAAACTGGCTCCCTTGGCCACCGCTGCCAAGGATAGAGGCGTACATGTCTATCATCTCAATATCGGACAGCCCGACCTGCCTACCCCGCAAGCTGGACTGGACGCCCTGCGCAAGATTGACCGCAAGGTGTTGGAGTACAGCCCCAGCCAGGGTTTCCGCTCGTATCGCGAAAAACTCACCAAATACTACGAGAAGTACAACATCCACCTCTCGGCCGACGATATCATCATCACCTCGGGCGGTAGCGAAGCGGTGCTGTTCGCCTTTATGTCGTGCCTGAATCCTGGCGACGAGATTATCGTGCCCGAACCCGCCTATGCCAACTACATGGCCTTTGCCATTTCGGCCGGCGCGAAGATTCGCACCATCGCCACCACGATTGAGGAAGGTTTCTCCCTGCCCAAGGTGGAGAAATTCGAGGAACTCATCAACGAGCGCACCCGCGCCATCCTCATCTGCAACCCCAACAACCCCACGGGCTACCTCTACACCCGCCGCGAGATGAACCAGATACGCGACCTCGTGAAGAAGTACGACCTCTACCTCTTCTCCGACGAAGTGTATCGCGAATTTATCTACACGGGTTCGCCCTATATCTCCGCCTGCCACTTGGAAGGCATTGAGAACAACGTGGTGCTGATTGACTCCGTGTCGAAACGCTACTCGGAATGCGGCATCCGCATCGGCGCGCTCATCACAAAGAACGAGGAAGTGCGCAAGGCCGTTATGAAATTCTGCCAGGCGCGCCTCAGTCCGCCCCTCATCGGACAGATTGTGGCCGAAGCCTCGCTGGATGCCACGGAGGACTACGCCCTGGAGGTGTACGACGAATACGTGGAGCGACGCAAATGCCTCATCGACGGGCTCAACCGCATCCCCGGCGTCTATTCGCCCATCCCGATGGGAGCCTTCTACACCGTGGCGAAACTACCCGTGGACGATGCCGAGAAGTTCTGCGCCTGGTGTCTGACGGATTTTGAATATGAAGGTGCCACCGTGATGATGGCCCCCGCCGCCGGCTTCTATACCACGCCTGGTGCGGGCCGCGACCAAGTGCGCATTGCCTATGTGCTGAACAAGGAAGACCTCACGCGCGCCCTCCTTGTTTTGGAGAAGGCACTGGAGGCTTATAATGGGCTCTTTGGTGTGAAATGAATGTACCGCACGTTGCTTGCAACGTGTGGCTCAGCGGACGACACGCATTCTATACCTTGTTATATATACGTGCGGCTCAGCGGATAGCAAATATTCTATACCTTATTATATAGGTATCATTTCCGCTGAGCCACACGTTGCAAGCAACGTGCGGTACATTGCCTTGCAATGAGAACAAACTCCGTACTCACACCTTGCAAGCAAGGTGCGGTACTTTCACGTTCCTCCATTTTCTTTTTAATGAGGTCAGACTCCAATTTCCCCACTCCTAACTCCTAACTCCTAACTCCTAACTATTTTTGCTCACCTTCTTTCTAGCCCGAAGATTCTATAAGAGTGCTGCCGGCGACCGCAAACGCCGCGCTAGCAAACTGGCCATTCGCATCGCTACCGCTGGGGTAGCCTTGGGGTTGGCCGTTATGATTATTAGTATATCTGTTGTCAAAGGTTTCCAGCAGGAAATCAGCAACAAACTGACGGGATTCAGTTCGCACCTGATGGTTCTCAACGACAGTTCGTTCGCCTCGCCCCAGAGTTATCCCATCGTGACGGACGCACAGTTGTTGCAGCAAATCGAGCAGACGCCTGGTGTGAAGCACGTGCAGCGCGTGTCGCAGAAGATGGGCATCCTCAAAACCGACAGTGCCTACCAGACCATCAGCCTGAAAGGCGTAGGGCCAGAATACGACCTGAGATTTATGCGCCAACAAATGGTGGAGGGACGCATTCCACAGTGGAAGGGAGACAAGATGAGCAACCAAATTGTCATCTCGCAGATGCAGGCCCAAAACCTTGGGCTGAAGGTGGGACAAAAGGTATATGCCTATTTCTTCGAGCAAACCATCAAGATGCGCCGTCTGGAGGTCGTAGGCATCTACAATACGAACATGCCGCACTTCGACCGCCACTTTGTGCTGACGGATATCGCCACTTTGAGACAGCTCAACAACTGGGCGCAGGACCAAAGCAGTATGCTGGAAATCTACGTGAACGATTTCTCTAACCTTGACCACGTACAGACGCTGATAGGCAAGCAGATAAATGGACAGACAGACCGCAACGGCTCGGTCTATTCTACCCTCTCCGTGAAGGAACATCCCTACACCGCGTCCGCCTTCTCGTGGCTGGAGGTGCTCAACCTCAATGTGTGGGTCATCCTTGTGCTGATGATGGGCGTGGCAGGCTTCACGATGATTAGCGGCTTGCTGATTCTTATCCTCGAACGTACGCGCACCATCGGTGTGCTCAAGGCGATGGGCGCAACAGGTAGCCGCATTCGCCATACCTTTATTATCTATGCGGCCCTGATTGTGGTGAAGGGCCTCGCGTGGGGCAACCTGATTGGTCTGGGCATCATCCTTAGCCAGCAATGGTGGGGATGGGTGCAACTTGACCCCGAGAATTATTACGTCAGTGCTGCTCCCGTGCTTATCAATGGCTGGTGGATTCTGGGGCTCAACGTAGCCACACTCATCGTGACCGTGCTCTCGCTCATTGTGCCGAGTTTCGTCATCGCACATATCCAACCCGCCAAGGCCATTCAGTATGAATAATCACTGCCGCGTCTGAAAAGACTGCGAGCGCCAACTCCCAAAGAAGCCCTTGCGCAACGCCCGTAAAATAGTTCGTTTCCTCGCTGCGCTTATTCTTAGCGCGTATCTTCTGCTCCTCGTCTTGGTCAACTTTGGCCCAGCCGAGCAGTGGCTGACGCGCCAAATAGAGGATAGGCTTGCCGAAGTATTGCAGACAGAGGTCAGCATCGGGCGCGTAGAGTTGGGCCTGTTCAATCGCGCTACACTCCACGATGTCGTCTTGAAGGACCAAGCGGGCAAGACGATGCTCCAAGCCGGCCTGCTTTCTGCCAAGGTGGAGGTAATGGCCATCCTGCGCGGCGACGTGACCCTGCGTACCGTCTCCTTGCTTGATGCAAACGTGCATCTATACAAGGAGAAGAAAGACAGCCCCACGAATTTCCAATTTGTTATTGACGCTTTTTCGTCCAAGGACAAAACCAAACCCACGAAACTCAACCTGTGCATCAACTCCATTATTATTCGTCGGTGCAACGTTCAGTATGATGCACTTTATCAACCGACCACTCCCCAACGTCTGAATCCCGCCCATCTGGCTGTCAAGGACATTGACGCAAGCATTAGCCTGAAGCGTCTGACCTCCGACAGTCTGAATCTGCGTGTGCGCTCCCTGAGTTTTGAAGAACAAAGCGGTTTGCACGTGCGCTCCCTTCGTATGCGCTTGGCCGCCGGACGGAAACAGGCCACGCTGGAAGAGTTTCATTTGGCGCTGGGCCAGTCGGAAGTGACGCTGCCGCGCCTGCAAGCCAACTATGATGCCTCGTCCTTGGCACAACTCTTACAGACGATTGAACTGCGTGGGCATCTGCCGATGGTTTCCGTTTCCAGCGATGACTTTGTCTGCCTCGTGCCAGAGTTGCGCAACCTTCACCAAAAGTTTTTACTGACAACAGACTACGCGATTTCTCCCAAAAACATTTTGCTCAACCGCTTCTCCCTCTCCAATTCCGAGGGGAACATTCAACTGCTGGGCCGTGCCTCCCTTGCCCGAACCGAGGGAAAATTCAGCAGCGTGGATGCCCGTGTGGATAAACTCGCCATTTCACAAACTGCCCTGAGCAGCCTCATCAATGGTTTGGCGACATCAAATCCCAAGGCGGGCATTCTGCGTTTCCCAGGATGGCACAAGTTGGGCGACCTCTCCCTGCAAGCGCAAATTAACTGGGCCACAACGGGACGCCATGCCCTAACCGCTCAACTTCACGCAGCCGTTGGCCAAGTGGAAGCCCGCCTGCAAGGCATTGGGAAATCCATCAGCGGAGAAATCAATGTGGAAGGCGCACAGCCCGACGTTCTGCTGGGAAATGCAGAACTACCTACGGGCATAACACTCACAGCCACAGGTAACTGCGACCTGACTAATGCAGAAATGCCACAGGTCCAAGGGAAAGTGAATGTAGGTCAGTTTTCTTACAAAAGCCACCGCTACGAAAACATCACACTGGACGGCTCGTGGATACGCCACAACCTGCAACTGGCCATTGTCTCCGCAGACCCCGCAGCCCTGCTGGACGCACAGATAAAGGGCTACTTTGACGGCCGCCAGCCCTCAGACGTGGACGCACACATTGACCTGCGCCACCTCAATCCCTCCGCCCTCGGCCTCGACCACAAACTCCTCGACGGACACACCTATGCCGCCACCATCGACGGGCACCTTGATGCCCTACCCTTGCGCGGGCTGGCGGTACACGTCAAGGATTTCCAAATGGACGGCCGCAGCAGTTGCTACGTTCCCTTCATTGATTTACAGTTGCAGCCTTCCGCCCGCGGCACCCACGCAATGCTGTATGCCGACTTTGCCCGCGTGGAGGTGGACGGACCTTTGGGAGCGGACGCCATCGGCCAATTGGCGCGCCACCTGCGGAGCACCCTCCTCCAGCCGCGCGACACAACGGGCGTTACCCATCCCTCGAACAACGAATGGGAAATCCGGGCGCGCTGCACGGACACGGAGTTTCTTAACAAGGTGCTCAACATTGATTTCCACCTTGACGGCGATGCTTTCGTGGAAGGCCGTATCGGTGGCCCGAACGACGAGGCGATGCTCTCCTTCCATACACCTGGCTTGCAGTTTGGCTCCACACGCATCGGACGCCCGTCGCTCTATCTGCGCGGTAGCCAAGGTGCCTACTCGCTCTTGGCGCGCGGCGACAAACAGATGGGCCAAAGCCTGATGACCCTTGAACTCAACGCCCAGACGCGCCACGATACGCTGACCACCCACTTGGCATGGGAGGACGAGGGCAAGCACCATTTCTGCGGAGCCGTGCAGGCCACCACACATGCTGAAGCGGGCGACAAATGGCTCACGCGCTTCCACCCCACCGACATCACCATCAAAGATACCCTCTGGCAAATGTCGCCAGGCTCTTTGCGCTGGAGCAAGGAGGCCATCGAGATGAACCGCATCGGCATGCAGCGCGCAGGACAAAGCTTGCACGTGAGCGGCCGCCTCTCGCGCAATCCCAACGACATCTTGACGGCCGACCTCAAACGCATTGACGTAGATTATATCCTCTCCATCTTCAACATCAAGCCCGTAGAGTTTGGCGGACATGCCACAGGACAAATCCACCTCAAGGGAACGCTTGACACACTCAGCGTGAGCGCGCCCGAACTGGACATTCCCGAATTTCGCTTCAACAAGGCCCTCCTCGGCCATGCCCGCATCAAGGGTGGATTCAGCACCCGCGACGGACGGATTATGCTCGACGCAGATATACGCGAGGAAGGCGTGGGCTATACAATGGTGAAGGGTTACGTATCGCCCAAGGCCAAGGAACTCTACCTGCAGGTCAACAACAAGAATACCAACCTAGGCTTCCTCGACCGCTATATCACGGGAATCTTCGGGCCTATCGAAGGACGCGTATCGGGAGATTGCCTCATTCATGGCAAGTTTCAGACGCTAGACTTCAAGGGTGTGGAGCACGGCGAGATATGTACGGAGATTCTCGCCACGGGCGTGCCCTACCATCTGACGGACGGCACGGTCACGATGAGCGACGGGCGCTTTGATTTCCAAGATTTCAAACTGAGCGACCGCCGCGGCGGCACAGGTAGCATTCGCGGCTATCTGGGCCACCAGCATCTGAAGAATATCACCTACGATTTTCAGGTGGAGGCCAACAAACTGCTCGTGTACGACCAAGCGCGCAGCCTCGACCTCCCCTTCTACGCCACGGCCTTCGGCACGGGCCGCATCCACCTGATGGGCCGCCCGGGCTCCTTCAGTGCCGACATTCGTATGCGGCCCGAGGCGGGCACCCGCTTCTATTATATGGTGGAAAGTCCCGAGACTTTTAGCGACGGGCGCCTCCTCCGCATTCAGGATGCCGACAGTGTGGCCGCTGCTGCCGCACGCCTTGACCTGCCCACCGACAGCGTGGTGAAACATCACGTACCGCAGACGGCCTCGACCGATATCCGCCTCGACTTCGCCCTCGACATGACGCCGCAAGCCCGCCTCTTTGTCATCATGGACGACAAGACGGGCGACCGCATCGAACTGGGCGGCACGGGTATGCTGCAAGCGAAGTTCCACAACAAAGGCGACTTCACAATGAACGGCAACTACGTCATTGCCGACGGCAACTACAAGATGAGCATACAAGACCTGATTCGCAAGGAGTTCGTCTTCCGTCCCGGTGGCAACATCAACTTCACGGGCATCCCCTTCGAGAGCGACCTCAACCTCCGCGCCGTTTACACCGTCCCCAGCGTATCGCTGAGCGACCTCAACATCGGCAACAACCTCAGCGAAAGCAGTGTGCCTGTGGGCTGCGTCTTGAACTTTGGCGGCAAGGTGGGCAATCCGCAGATTACCTTCGACCTCGAACTGCCCCGCGTGAGCGACGACATCAACCGCATGGTGCGCAGCCTCATCAGCAGCGAAGAGGACATGAATATGCAGGTGCTCTACCTGCTCGGCGTGGGACGTTTCTACACCTACGACTACGCTTCCACGGAAGCCGCCGCCAAGGAATCGCAGAGTTCGGTGGCCATGAAGTCCTTCCTCTCCAACACGCTGAGCAGCCAACTCAACAACATTCTCTCCAACGCCATGGGCAATACGAACTGGACCTTTGGCGCCAACCTCAGCACGGGCCGCCTCGGATGGAACGATATGGAGGTGGAGGGCATGCTCAGCGGCCGCCTGCTCAACAACCGCCTCATCATCAACGGCCAATTCGGCTACCGCGACCGCCCGCAGTATTCCAACACGAACTTTGTGGGCGACTTCAACATCAACTACCTGCTCACGCCCAGCGGCAGCGTCAGCCTGAAAGCCTACAGCGAAACCAACGACCGCTACTTCACCAAGTCCTCGCTCACCACACAGGGCGCAGGTATCGAACTCAAACGCAGTTTCTCCAAGTTCCGCGAACTCTTTACTATTCGCAAGAAAAAGAAGCCGTAGCGGTCGCTGCGCGACCCTCTTGCGGTCGCTGCGCGACCTTAGTTTCATCGGTCGCTGCGCGACCTAGTTTCAAGTTTCAACGGAAGCCTGCGGCTTCCTAGTTTCAACGCAGCCTTTGGCTGCTGGTCCGATAGTCTTTGTTCAATTAGGAATTAGGAATTAGGAGTTGCCTTTCAATGAGGATTAGCTCCTCATTCCTCTTCAAATCCTCTCCCAATTCCCAATTCCTAATTTCTAATTCCTAATTCCTAATTCATATGGAAATCTCCTTTCTCATAGCCTACCGCACGCAGTGGGGCGAGCATCTCGAAGTGCGAGGTCACTTGTTGCCCACGGGCGAGGCGGTTCGCGTGCCCCTGTCCACCAGCGACGGCTTTTGGTGGAGCGGAACGCTTGTTCTGGCGAACCAACCCGAACGTTTTGACTACCAATATACCGTCTGTGATGAGACGGGAGCCTGCGTGCGCCGCGAGGCCGGCCTCGTGCGCACCTTCGTTCCCGACCGCCGCCATCGTTCCGCGCTCTGCGACACTTGGATGGACAATGACGACATGAGCGTCTTCTCGCGCAGCGCCTTGGCCGATTGTGCCTGCCGCCGCTGCGGCGGTGCCTTTGCGCGCATCGAATTGCTGGAGGACCGTTCCTTGCTCTTGCTCAAGGCCCTGCCTCCCGCACCAGGCTATCGCTGGGGAGTGCTGGGCAGTACGCCCCACCTCGGTGCCTGGGACGAGCATCAAGTGCGCCTGCTCAGCCGCACCGACACCTACGAATGGGGACTGCCTCTCACCCCCGAAGACCTGCATCCCGACACCACTTATAAATATGTGTGGGTGTCGGAGGAGGAGACCCACCGCTTGGTTTGGGAAGAAGGTGCCGACCATCAACTCGTGCCGCGCGTGGCCTTGGACGAACTGCAACTCTGTCCGCCCTCCCACGCTTGGATTCATACCGACCATTTCCCCTGTATGCAAGGGCCCGATGCCCGATGGCGCGGTGCGGGCGTGGTGATTCCCGTCTTCTCGCTCCGCAGCAAGGGCAGTTTCGGCGTGGGCGACTTTGGCGACCTCGAGCAGTTCGTCGTTTGGGCCGCCTCCACGGGTATGAGTGCTGTGCAGATTCTGCCTATCAACGATACGACCACTACGGGCGGACCGCGCGACAGTTATCCCTACAGCGCCATCTCCGTCTTTGCCCTCCATCCCCTCTACTTCGATGCGCGCTCGCAGCGCGACAGCAAAGCCTACCAGCAGTACGAGGCCAAGGGTCTGGCCCTCAACGCCTGCGAGGAACTGGACTACGAGGCCGTCTGGCAACTGAAGCAGCAATTCCTGCGCGCGCTCTACGCCGAACGGGGTGCCAAGGTGGAACGCTCCAGCGGCTTCAAGGCTTTCTGCCACGACAATGCCCACTGGCTGCCTGCCTACTGCGACTTCTGCGCCCTGCGCGACCGCTACCATACGGCCAATTTCCGCGACTGGCCCGCAGAGGCTACGGACCTCAAGGATAAGAAGCTGGAGAAGGAGCGCGACTTCCATGCCTTCGTGCAATACCTGCTCCACTGCCAGTTGAAGGCCGTTCACGAAACGGCGCGCCAATTGGGCGTGATGCTCAAGGGCGACATCCCCATCGGCATCTGCCGCGACAGTGTACCAGCCCGCGAGGACACACGCCTCTTCCACTTCGACGGCCAAGCCGGTGCACCGCCCGATGCCTTTGCCACACAGGGACAGAACTGGGGATTCCCCACCTACGACTGGGAGCGCATGAGCGAGGACGGCTACCAATGGTGGCAGCGTCGCCTGCGCCACACCGCGCAATACTTCGATGCCTACCGCATTGACCACGTGCTCGGCTTCTTCCGCATTTGGGAGATTCCCACGGACCAGTCCTACGGCACGCTCGGCCACTTCCGCCCCTCCCTCCCCTACTCCGAGGAGGAAATCCGCGGTTTCGGCTTCGCGCCCTCGCCTGCCTCCCTCACCCAACCGCTCCTCTCGGCCGAACTGGCACAGGAGATTATCGCCCGCTGCCAGACGGCCCACGTTGCTGCCGACACCTATATCTATAAGGACAGCGCGGACCGCTACCGTCTGTGCGAGCCCTTCCCCCATCAGGCCGAGACCTGGATGCGCGTGGGCGATGCGTCGCTCCGCGAAGCACTGCTTCGTGCGGCCACCGAGGTACTGTTCATTGCCGACCGCGAGCAGCCCGGCCACTACCATCCGCGCGTTTGCGGCCAGCAGACCACGGCCTACGCAGCCCTCTCGCCCGCCGACCGCGCGGCCTTCGACCGCCTGCACGATGACTTCTACTACGTGCGTCACAACGCCTTCTGGGCCAACGAGGCCATGAAGAAGATTCCTGCCGTGATTGACTACGAAGGAAACCACCCATTGGGCGGCGGTATGCTCCCCTGCGCGGAAGACTTGGGCATGATTCCAGCATCCGTCAAGGGCGTGCTGGAGCAGTTGCACATTCTCTCGCTCGAAATCCAGCGTATGCCGAAAGCCTGGGGTGTGCGCTTTGGCAATCCTGCCGACTATCCCTACATGAGTGTGGCCACGCCGGGCACGCACGATATGTCGCCCTTCCGCCTGTGGTGGCACGAGAGCGAGGAGCAGACACAAGCCTACTGGCGCGATATGCTCCACCGCCAAGGGCCTGCGCCCGCCGAGGCTCCTGCCGATGCCTGCGAACAAATGGTGGCGCAACACCTTGACGCCCCCTCTATGCTCTGCCTCATTGCCCTGCAGGACCTCCTCGGCATGGACAATCAACTGCGACATCCGCATCCTGAACAGGAACAAATCAACTGCCCCGCCGACCCCAATCACTACTGGCGCTACCGCATGCACCTCACCATCGAGGAACTGGCAGCCCACACGCCATTCAACGAGAAACTCCGCGCACTGATTAAGCGCGCCGGACGCGGACGGGGAACGCTTTAGGAATTGTTCAATTAGGAATTAGGAATTAGGAATTAGGAATTTGTTCAATTAGTAAATAATTCTTGCCTGGCAACTGATTTACCACAAATAACGAGTTGTAAAGACTCAGCGGAAATACAATTATCGAACCTACCTTTAGTCGAGCCACACGTTGGAAGCAATGTGTGGCTCGACGTATATAGGCACGTTTCTCATGGATGTCGCTACATTGCCTGGCAATCTCTGAAGCGAACTGCGAAGTGGCCATGGCGCATAAACTGCATGATTAACACGGCACACCAACTGGAAGGAGGGCGCAGGATATACTTGTGAAGTTGACTCATCCATTGGACTTGCCAAAACCAATCGCGGACGCAATCAATCGCGCTAGCCGCAAAACCATTTTTATCTCGGAGAATTCCAGCGACCCGCGCCCGCGGGTCACGCGACCTGCGCCCGCGGGTCACGCGACCTGCGCCCGACGGTCACGCGACCTGCGCCCGACGGTCGCTGACTATCTGCCGAAAAAAATCGGGAACAATAAGACTAACGCTGAAATACGGAGAAAACAATAAACTAAGAATTGACTTCTGGACAAGCCTAATCTAAGTAAAAATTACATCCAAAAAGATATATTTTTGTTTAGTGTGGGAGTTTTTATATCCGAAATGATATAATCCCCAAAGATTATCCGTAATTTTGCATCCGAAAGGATATAATATCGCATTCATCACTATAAGCCCAAAGCAAAATTCCTATGGAAAGAACGCAATTATCACAGACGGTCAAGGGGCTCCGCAAGGAGTTCGGCATGACGCAGGAGGAACTCGCTATGAAGTCGGGCGTGGGCCTTAACTTTGTGCGCAATCTTGAGCAAGGCAAACCTACCCTACGCATGGACAAGGTGAATCAATTGCTTGACTTGTTCAACTACACGTTGGTGGCAGCACCACGATTT
>SFID01000053.1 GCA_004555425.1 Bacteroidales bacterium | reverse complement strand
AAGAAAAAATCTAGTTGTTTTTTGAAGCGGCGAGGTCACTACTAGCGACCTCGCCGCTTTCGTCCGCAAACTTAGAGCAAGCAACGTGCGGTACATTGCATTTCCAATGAAAACGAACACCGTACTCACACACCTTACAAGCAAGGTGCGGCACTTTCACGTTACTCCATTTCCCCATTTTCGTACCCGCCTAAAAAAACTTCAGAAAATTTGGCCATATTCCGCGGAGAGTTCGTACCTTTGTCGTGGTAAGGATGGCGCAGCGCATTGCGCGGTCACTTTTTTCTTGCCATTTCTTTTAGAATTCCAACTAAAATCTTTTATACTATGACCCTAATCAAATCCATCTCTGGCTTCCGCGGAACGATTGGCGGCAAGCCCGGTGACACGCTCAATCCTGTTGACATTGCCAAGTCCGTATCGGCCTACGCCAGCCTGCGCGACAAGAAAGTGACACGCAACTATCGCCGCAAGATTGTCGTTGGTCGCGATGCACGTCTGTCGGGCGAAATGGTCATGCACGTAGTTTGCGGTACGCTCATGGGTATGGGCTTCGACGTGGTGAATATCGGTCTGGCTTCTACGCCGACCACCGAACTGGCTGTGACTATGGAGAAGGCCGTGGGTGGTATCATCATTACTGCCAGCCATAACCCCCGCCAGTGGAACGCCCTCAAATTCCTTGACGAGAAGGGCGAGTTTCTCAAGCCCGAAGAGGCTTCGGAGGTTGTACGCCTGGCCAACAACTGCAACTTTGAGTTTGCCGACGTTGACACCCTGGGCTGCTACATCAAGAACCTGACCTACGACCAGCGCCATATCGAATTGGTGAAGGACCTTGAACTCGTGGACGTTGATGCTATTCGCCGTGCCCATTTCAATGTGGCCATTGATACGGTCAACTCTGTCGGCGGCATCATCCTGCCCAAGCTCCTCGGCCAGCTCGGCGTGACCCAGGTGACGGGCATCAACACGGATGCCACGGGCGACTTTGCCCACAATCCTGAACCCCTCAAGGAGAACCTCACCGAGATTCGTAACCTCATGCGCAAGGGCCGCCACGACATCGGCTTCGTGGTTGACCCCGATGTGGACCGCCTTGCCCTCGTCTGCGAGGACGGCACCATGTTTGGCGAGGAGAACACGCTTGTGGCCGTTGCCGACTACGTGCTCCAGCATACGCCGGGCAACACCGTCAGCAACCTGTCCTCCACCCGCGGTCTGCGCGATGTGACGGAGAAGTATGGTTGCAACTACACGCCGGCAGCCGTTGGCGAAGTGAACGTTGTGACGAAGATGAAGGAAACGGGTGCCGTCATCGGCGGCGAAGGCAATGGTGGTGTCATCTACCCCGCAGCCCACAGCGGCCGCGATGCCCTCGTAGGTGTGGCCCTGCTGCTGACGTATCTGGCCAAGACGGGTATGCGCGCCTCCGAGCTCCGCGACTCGCTGCCTAAGTACTACATCGCCAAGAACCGCATTGACCTCAGCCCGACCACGGATATCTATGCCGTGCTCCAGAAGGTGAAGGAACTCTACAAGGACGAGAAGGTGACCGACATCGATGGTGTGAAGATTGACTTCGCCGACAAGTGGGTTCACCTCCGCAAGTCGAACACCGAGCCCATCATCCGCGTTTACTCCGAGGCCCACACCATGGAGGAAGCCGACGCTCTCGGCAAGCAGATTATGGACCTGGTTTACCAGATGACGCAGCAAAACTAGTGGAAGCCTGCGGCTGCTTTGGTCGCCTTGCTCCCTAGTTTCACGCAACCTACGGCTGCTGGTTTCAGTCGGGAACTTTGTTCCCTAGTTTCAACGCAGCCTGCGGCTGCTGGCTCGATAGTCGAGTTGCTATCTGGCTTCCAGTCTAAAATATTCACAAAGCCCTGTGGCTTCTAGTTCCAAGTGTAAGACTACATCCTAGCCAGGGAACGGCGTTCCCTTTGGAACCAGAAACCAGCAGGGCTTTGTTGTTACCTGCAGCTTCTGCACACTCACTCCTTATATTATATATATAGTTCCACTCCTTGTATATGAACCACAAAACAAGCAAGGCCCTGCAAGGGGCTGCCCTCCTCTCCCTGCTCCCTGCCGCCGCTATGGCACAGCAGCGCTACAACATCGTCTATATCATGACGGACGACCACACGGCACAGATGATGTCGTGCTACGACAAACGATACGTCTCCACGCCCAACCTCGACCGCATCGCAGCCGACGGCGTGAAGTTCACCCAAAGCTATGTGGCCAACTCCCTCTCGGGGCCCAGCCGCGCCTGTATGCTCACAGGCAAGCACAGCCACAAAAACGGATTCACGCACAACGAGCACGGCATCTTTGACGGCTCGCAGCAGACCATGCCCAAACTGATGCAGCAGGCTGGCTACCAAACGGCCATCGTTGGCAAGTGGCACCTCGTCTCGCTGCCCACAGGCTTCGACTACTGGAATATCCTGCCCGAACAAGGCGACTACTACAACCCCGCCTTCATCAATATGCAGAACGACACCATCCGCGAAGAGGGCTACGTGACGAACATCGTCACCGACAAGGCCATCGACTGGATGGAAAACAAGCGCGACAAGAACCGCCCCTTCATCCTCTTCATCCACCAGAAAGCCTGCCACCGCTGCTGGTTGCCCGAACTGAAATACCTCCACGAATACGAGGACAAGACCTTCCCCATTCCCGAAACGTTCTACGACGACTACGCAGGTCGCCAGGCCGCCCAGGCGCAAGAGATGCGCATTGCCAGCAACCACGATATGGACCTGACGTACGACACGAAGATGTATGACGCCAACGTTCAGACCCGCCTGACGCCCAACTATCTCAACATGATTGGCCGCCTCAGCTCGGCCGACCGTGCCAAGTACGACCAGTTCTACGACTCGCTGGCCATCGACTTCCGCAGCCGCCACTTGCAAGGCAAGGAGCTGGCCGAGTTCAAGTTCCAACGCTATATGCGCGACTATGCCAAGGTGCTCAAGAGCCTGGACGACAATATCGGCCGCACGCTCGACTACCTCAAACAGGCTGGTCTGCTCGAAAATACCCTCGTGGTCTATACCTCCGACCAGGGCTTCTACATGGGCGAGCACGGATGGTTTGACAAGCGCTTCATGTATCAGGAGTCCTTCTCCACGCCCCTCGTGATGCGCCTGCCCGAAGGACTGAAGGCCCGCGGCGACATCTCCGAAATGGTGCAGAACATCGACTACGCGCCCACCTTCCTTGACATTGCCGGTGCACAGATACCGAGCGACATCCAGGGCGAAAGCCTCCTGCCACTCCTTCGCGGCGAACATCCCAAGAACTGGCGCAAAAGCCTCTACTACCACTTCTACGAATATCCCGCCGAGCACTCCGTCAAGCGCCACTACGGCGTGAGCACCGCCGACGGCTGGAAACTCATCCACTTCTATCGCGACATCGATGCCTGGGAACTCTACAACCTCAACGAAGACCCGCACGAGCTCAACAACCTCTACGGCAAGAAGGGCACGGAGAAGGTGACCAAGCGACTGATGAAGGAACTCCGGCGCCTGCAAAAACAATACGACGACCCTATTGCACAATAGGCTGACCCGTAGACACAGAAATATATATTACTTTTAATGGAAGGCAGGGTTTCTATTCTGCCTTCCATTGATATTGATTAGGTCGGTTCTATAAATTAGCTTTCGACGTAAATATCTGCTCCCACTTGCCCAATCCCAAGAAGTATTCTCCCATCTCCGCCATGTGGCGCACCCTTCAGAAAAGTCTGCTCTGCCTCTGGCGCATCCTCTTCCCCGAGCGCTGCATCCAATGCGGCGCCCGATTGACTGTGCGCGAGGAGGAACTCTGTGCCACCTGTATATTCTCGTTGCCGCTGACACGAATCCATGCCGAGCCAGGCAATGGTGTGGAGCGTTTGTTCTGGGCCAAGATAGACATTGAGCGTGCCAGCGCGTTCATGTACTATATTCCAAACAGCGAAACCCGTTTGTCGTTTATGCGCCTGAAATACCAGCGCCACAGACCGCAGGTGGGGCATTTCTTTGGCCGTATGATGGCCTGCGACCTTGCCGACACAGATTTCTTCTCCACCATCGACCTCATCGTTCCCGTTCCCCTCTCGGCCCAACGGCAGCGTCAGCGCGGCTACAACCAGGCGGCGCAGTTGGCCCTCGGCATTGCAGCCGCCACGGGACTGCCCGTGTGCGAGGAAGCCGTGGAGCGCCATGTGGACAACCCCACGCAAACGCACCTCAATGCCCATGAGCGCAGCCAGAACGTCAAGGACATCTTCCGCCTGGTGCGTCCCGAACTAGTGGCGGGCCGCCACATCCTTCTCGTCGACGATATCCTGACCACGGGCAGCACCATCCTCTCCTGCGCCGAAACGCTGGCAGAGGCAGGCGGCGTGCGCTTCAGCATTCTGACGATGGGCCTGTCGCGCCACTACCATGTGCCAAAGGCGGTGCGCGACCTCGCCAAGAACAGCAGCGAGGAATGGCAACCGTTGGAGGAACAAGTCTGGGAATACGATGCGAGCACGGACAGCCGCGCGCATCCGCTGGAGGAGAATAAGGGGGAGGGCGTCATCCGATGAACGGCATAGTTAGAAGACGCCTATACCATTATATATTACTGTCCGCTAAACATAGCAACCTTTTCTGCAATAGTTCATTATGTAGGCGGGGAAGTTCGCACAATTATCCCTATATTTGTGGGCGGCTTTGCGTGATTCTCTTATCGTTCCTCATGAATCCTGTCCCGTTTCTAATAAAGCCTTGACCGTTCCCGCCAAGGCCTACCCTTACACCGAATAACCTAAGATTGACTATGAAATCCTTTCTTCTTTCCCTGCTTTTGCTGATTGTTCCTTGCTCGCTCCCCGCGCAGATTTCGTGGAGCAGTATTAAGTCCTCGGCTGCGGCTCTTTATAACATGAGTCAGTACAAGGTGCCGGTGACGGGGCGTAAGTTTACGAACCTGATACCCAACGATATGCTCTACTCCTTGTGCAATGACCAGTACAAGAAGTATGTGCAGCGTGGGAGGTCGTCGAACAGTAAATATAAGGCGCAACTCAATCGCGTGGCTGGCCGACTGAGAACGGCAGTGACCGAGCTCTATCGCCAGGAGGGACGGAGCAGTGAGTTGAGCAATTTCCATTGGGAGTTTAATGTGCTGAAGAGTTCCGACGCCAATGCCTTCTGTATGTACGGCGGTAAGATTGCGGTTTACGAAGGCATGTTTTCCATCGCCACAGACGACGCCTCGCTAGCCGTTGTCCTTGCCCACGAGGCGGCCCATGCCATTGCGAAGCACAGTGCCGAGCAGATGACGAAGGATATTATCACGGCTGGCGGCGTGGGACTGGCCTACGCTTTTATTGCGGGCAGCGATATGTCCGATCGGAAGAAGTCGTTGGCCAAAGCAATGGCTGTGGCGAGTGCCACCTTGGCCAGTCTGAAGTTCTCGCGCATTGACGAGACCGAGGCCGACCGCATCGGACTTATCCTCGTGGCCCTTGCGGGCTACGACCCTGAGGCGGCCATCCCCTTCTGGGAACGAATGGAGGCTAAGAGTAAACTGAAAACCACCCGCGACTGGTTCTCCACACACCCGTCCTATGCCAACCGCATTCAAAATATCCGCTCCTGCATGCCCGAGGCAAAGAAGTATTATCGCAAGTAATCATCGCCCCTCTCTCTCATGTAGCAATCTTAAAAATACGATTTTGAAAATTCTAATCTCTAATCTCTAATCTCTAACCTCTAACCTCTCATCTCTAAGCTCTCTAACCTCTAAAACTCGTAGCCCAAAGTCCAAGGAAGGTAAGTGCACCGCCTACCATTAGGAGTTCGTAGCCGAAGTGGTAGTTGAGGTATTGGGGGGCTAGGTAATCGAGGGCGGCACAGAGGGCGGGGGTGGCAAGGGCTACGTAGGGGATGGCGCGGTCGGCAGGGCGGCGGCGCGTCAGTATGCCAAAGGCGTAGAGCCCGAGCAGCGGGGCGTAGGTGTAGGAGGCCAGACGGTAGATGAGGTCGATGACGCTGCCGCTGCCCACTTCGTAGAACACGAGGATGCAGGCGAGGAAGAGGGCTACGATGCAAATATGAACGAGGCTGCGCTGGCGCGACTGCTGGGCCTCGTTCGTTTCCTTGCGCTCCAGCTGGAGGAGGTCCACACAGACACTCGTGGTCAGCGAGGTCAGGGCAGAGTCGGCGCTGGAGAAGGCGGCGGCAATCAGGCCAATGCTGAAAGGTATCGTCACCCACGTGCCCAGCACGCCCGAGGCGATGACCGTGGGCAGGAGTTCGTCGCCGCGGCTGGGGATGGCCAGGCCCTTGGCCATGCAGACGCTGTGGAGCAGGACGCCGAGGCCGAGCAGGAGGAGATTGACGGGAACGAAGCAGAGGCCGTAGGTGCACATATCGCGCTGTGCTTCGCCGAGGGAGCGGCAGGTGAGGTTCTTCTGCATCATATCCTGGTCGAGGCCCGTCATAACGATAACGATAAATACGCCGCTTAGGAATTGTCGCCAGAAGGCTTGCGGCGACTGCGCATCCCATTCCCACACGCGGCTGAGCGGCGAGCGGCGAATGGTGGTGATGGTTCCTTGCAGGTCTAGCCCCAGGACATCGGCCGCTGCCCAGAGGAGGATAGCGGCGCTCAGCAGGAGACAGGCCGTCTGGAGCACATCGGTGCGCACGAGGGCAGCGATGCCGTTGCGGCGCGTGTAGCACCAGATGAGCAGCAGGGGAACGAGGACCGTCAACGGGAAGGGAATGCCCAGCGGACGCGCCACAAATTCGTGGAGCACGAGGCAGGCCAGGTACATACGCGCCGCCGCTCCCGTGAGTTTGCTGATAATGAAGAAGAGGCTGCCCGTGCGGTGGGCGCGCTGGCCAAAGCGTTGGCCGAGGTAGCCGTAGATGCTCGTCAGCCGCAACCGATAATAGAGCGGCAGGAGCAGGAAGGCCACGGCAGCGTAGCCAAGGATGAAGCCAAAGCACATTTGCAGATACGTCATACCCGTCGTGCCTACCCATCCGGGGACGGAGACGAGCGATACGCCCGAGATGCTGGCTCCAATCATACCGAAGGCCACCATTCCCCAATGGGAACTGTGGCCTGCGCGAAAGAAAGTGTCGTTGTTGTTTGTGCTGCCGCTGCGTCGCGATACGAAGAGCAGCAACAGGAAATAGGCGGCCATGGCGGCCAAGACCTGTAGAATCATGGGGATGGAGTGGGAGTTTGATGAGATTCCTTAGAAAGGATAGCCAATGGCGAAATGGTAGGCCAAGCCTTTGCTGAATTTCGGGATGTTGTACCAGCCGCTCTTGCCCGTTTCGTAGGGCGCGTGAAGGGCTACGCCGACATCGAAGCGGAGGACGAGGAAGCTCAGGTCGTAGCGGATGCCCAGACCCGTGCCGACGGCAAATTCGCGCAGGTTGTTGAGCGTGAATTTCGAGCCAGGGCGTGCGGGATCGCCGCGGAGGAGCCACACGTTGCCCGCATCAAGGAATACGGCTGCACCGAGGTCGCCGAAGATGGGGGCGCGCAGTTCGAGATTTGCCTCCAGTTTGACGTCGCCTGTCTGGTCGATGTAGGCATATTTGCTGTCGGGCGACTTGTAACGGCCCGGGCCGATGGTGCGCACGGTGAAGCCGCGCACGCTGTTGGCTCCGCCCACGTAGAACTGGTCGGCATAGGGGGCGCGCAGGGAGTTGCCGTAGCTGTAGATGGCACCTGCGAAGAGGCGGCCGGCCAACTTGAGCGGCGAACTGCCGAGGCGTATCGTTTCGTGGTATTCGGCTGTGGCCTTGACGTATTGTGCGAAGGGATTGCCGAAGAGGTTTTTGTCCTGTTTGCCGAAGGGCTGGCCGCAGGCGGCGTAGATGGCTGAGGTGATATTGCCTGCCTCCTTGAGGCTGAACTGCAGCCAGACGGGATTGCGGTGGCGCGGCGACGAAGCGTAGGTATAGGTGTAACAGAAGGAGGGCACAAACTGGTCGCGCATAGACACGTGGAGGGCTGGGTTGGCCTGCATGATGGAGTCGAACTGCGTGGTGGTGCTGAGCATCTTGTCGTATTCGAGGCTCAGGAGGGTGAGTTCGTGGTGCTGGGAGGCGCGCCGCTGCCATTTGTAGGTGGCGCTGATACCCATATTGACCATATTGAAGAAGCCCGAGCGGTTTCGCCAGTCAGCATCCAGCGCGAAGGTGGTCGAAGAGGGGAAGCGGAGGCGGCGACGATGGATGCCGGGGAAGATGAAGCGCGGGAAGTCGAAGGCCAACTTCGTGCCAATCTCGTAGGAGTTGAGCAGCCGTCCGCCCTGGTTGCCCATGCCCGTTTGCCATTCGTAGGAGCCGAAGATGTCAAACGAGATGCGCTCGCCACCGCGGAAGGCGTTGCGCTTGGCCAGTCCGAACTGCACGCCAGGGCCTACCTGCTGGTTGCTCTTGAAGGCGGCGTTCACCTCAAACGAACTGTCGTAGAGTTTGTCCATTGTGGCCGAAACGTAGATGTCGAGCGTGTCGCAGGTTTCGGTGGTATCGCGCGGCACATAGCGCACGTCCATTTGGCTGAATACGCCGAGTGCGCCCAGTTTTTCGAGCGTGGACTGTTGGCGGCTGAGGCGGTAGAGCTCGCCCTTGCGGTGGTTGATGGTACTGCGCCATACGTAGGTGCGCAGGGGAATCTTCTCGCCGCTGAAGGTGTAGGTGTAGTTGCGGCGGCGGATGGTATTGTCGAGGACGTTGCCCTCGGCGGTGGCATCGTTGTTCTTGCGCACGCTGACGTAGGTATGGCCGATGTACCAAGGGTGGCGCACGCGTTCGTGCGCATTCTCGTCGGGCTGCACGCGCAGCTGCACATAGCCGCGGCGCTGGATCGTATCGGCGCGATAGGTGACCACTTCGGGCGAATAGTAGTAGAAACCGTTCTCGCGGAAGAGGTTGCTGATGCGCGTTTGCTCCTCGCTGAGGTTGAGCACGCTGAAGGCTTCGCCCCGCTTGAGCGCGGAGAGGCGGCTGGTGGCGCAGAGCAGGCTGTCCATGAAGGGCGTGAAGCCGCGGTACTCGATGCTGTCAAAGCGGGAGAGCGGTCCCGTCACGACTTGGTAGCCAATTTTGGCCTTGCGCGGGTCTTTCTGGGGCAGGAGCGTGTAGTCCACGCGGCCGCGGAAGTAGCCGAAGTTGTGGAGCGTGTTGGTGGCCACGCGGGCGCGGGTTTCGGGCGATACGTTGCTGATGCAAACGGGTGTGGCGGCAAAGGTGCGGTATATCCATTTGCCCATTTTGGTTTTGCTATCCACGAATCCGTTGTAGAACCAGAGGCCCACGGGGAAGGGGATGCGGTGATAGGATGAGCCGAAGAGGGAGTTGTTGGGTGCGTAGGCCAGAACGGCTTCCACCTCCGTCTGAGTGGATGCGAAGTTCTTTTGTTCCTCGCGCTCCATATCGTCCAGCGCGCGCTGTTCTTCGCGTGTCAGTTTGGCCATGGGCTGTTTCAGTTCCTCGGTGGTTTCGTCCAGCGAAGCCTTGCCCTCGAGGGCCTTGTCGATGGCGATGACGGCATTGCCTATGCTGGTGATGACACCCGTAGAATCGTTCTTGGCCTTCTTCTTTTTCTGCGGCGCATCGGAATAGCTGATTTTGTCAATGCCCACATAGAGGGTTTCTCCTTCCGGCAGGTGCTCGGTTGTGGAGCAACTCGCCAGGAGGATGAGCAGAGAGCATATATATATAGATAGGAATTTCAAAGGAGTTAGGAATTAGGAATTAGGAATTAGGAGTTAGGAATTAGGAATTAGGAATTAGGAATTGGAGAGGATTGGAGAGGATTTTTAGAGGATTGGAGATGGGAATTGGATAGGATTTTTGGAGTTCATCCTCATTGAAAGGCAATTCCTAATTCCTAATTCCTAAATCCTTAATTGTTTAAGGACTATCGAGCTAGCAGCCGCAGGCTGCGTTGAAACAGGAAGCCCGAAGGGATTCCCTGAAACTAGGAAGCCGCAGGCTTCCGCTGAAACTAGGTCGCAAAGCGACCGCTGAAACTAGGTCGCGCAGCGACCAAGGAAGAAGCCTAGTGCTTCTTCCGATTAGTGCGGAAGATGAAGAGTTCGCCGAGGCGGTCGGTCTTTCTGCGGAGAACGAGGCCCGCACCCGTCTTCATAAGTTGTCCTTCGAAGGGATCCTGCGTGCCGCGGTCGTAGAAGGCGCGGACATAGCGTGTGGCGCTCTTGTCGAGGCGGTATTCCACCGTCACGTTGTCAATGAACGATTCTGCCGAGTTGGTTGCGTCCGCCCCCGTGCTCACCTTGCCGCCCACGATGACGCTGATGCGGTTGTTGTAGAAGCGTTTGGCAAATTGGAAGGAGTAGTCCGTTGTTGTGGATCCCGTGCTGCTTGTGCCGTTTTCCATGCCGATGCTCAGGTCGATGCTTTTGAGCGCGTTGCCCGCAATATTCTGGATTTCGCTTTGGAGGAAGGCCGTGAGGGCATTGCTGGCTTTGAATCCGTTGCCGCCCGACGTGAGGCTTTCGTCGTCCAGGAACATTCCCGTTGCCAGCATTGCCACGGCCGATTTGCCGCGCTGGTCGATGGTCATGCTCGTCAGTTTGTTTTGCATCGCTAGGTCTTCGGGGGCTTCGATAGTAAATTCAAGGCCCATCTTTTCGAGCGAGCCCGAGATGTCCACGCCCACATCGAAGGCCACGGAGCGCGGTTGGTCATTCTCGGTGACGGTGGCCTTGACGCGTTCGGTGGCGGCGAGGTTGAGGGTTGGGTTGAGGATGTCGCCCGTAAATTCCACGTAGCTGCCTTGTTGGATTTTGAAGGTCTTGAGCGGGATGATGGGCAGGGAGTATTTCATTTCGCCTTGCTCCATTGTGAAGCGGCCCGTCAGTCGCAGGTCGCCCTGTTCGGTCATACGCATCGTGAGGTTGCCGCCGCCTTCAAGGTCCACGTAATTATTGCCGTCCTCGCTCAGGTTGCAATGGAAGCGGGCGGCATCGCTGACCGAAATGCCCAGTGTGAGGTCGATGGTGCTCGGCATGACGATTTCCTCCTCTTGGGGAATTGTATCGGTGAAGTCCACAAACTGCACCAAGTCGCTCAGACGGTCCTCCACAGTCAGGGGCGAGTCCTTCAAGATGTACGTCATGTTCGTGCGGTCGAGCACATCAAGGCTGCCGCGCACAATCATCTGGTTGAGGTTGCCGCGCACCTGTCCTTGGAAGTCGGCATACACCTTTCCATATACCAGGGATTGCTGCGAACGCTTGGCATTGATGAGTTCGAAGTTGCGGGCCTTCATGTTGAAATTCATGCTGATGTTGCTCAGGTCGGCCATGTTGAGTGTGCCGTTGATAAGCAGCGGATTTTTGCTCTGGCTTGACGTGAGGCGGAAGTCCTCAAGTTGCATCTTGCCCTCGTCAATCCGTACGGGCTGCGGGTCGAGGTTGAAGTTGAAGCCATAGACAGGGGAGAAGAAGTGCGCACTGTCAAAACTGAGTTCGCCGCCCAGTTTTGGTTTCGACAAGGGGCCCTTCACCGTCAGGCTGCCCAGCGCCCGTCCGTCCATTGCCATGTCTGTGCCGGCGAGGAAACCGTTGAGCATCCGTAGGGGGAAATCCAGCAACTCCGCGTTGCCGTCAAAATATCCCTCGTCGCGGTCGTAGTAGATGCCGCCCACGGACATAACCTCCGCCTCGTCCGACGAGACGAAGGCATCAAAGTGGTGCTCGCCGCCCTCCTTGGGCAGGTAGATGGCTTCCAGGCCGATATTGCCCAGTTCGGCCCCTTCGTAGGTCAGTCCTTGCGCTTGGATGGAGGCCATTGCCTTGAGCGATTCGTGGTCGTCAATGAGGTGGATGTCGCCGCCCAGTTTGCCGCTCAGCTGTGGCAGATAGGGCATCACGTTGCTCAGTTCGCCCAGGTTGACATGCTGCATACTCAGCGTAATATCGTTGGCTGTGGAGTCGGGTTGGCTGTAGAGGGAGAGGGCCGTACCATCGTCCGCCACCAGGTCAATGTCGGCCGTAATGGTGCGGTCGCGGCCTAGGTACAGGTAGTTGTCGCCGTTGATGCGGAAGTTGCGGTACGCCAGGATGGGGCGCTCGGGGAAGAGTTGGAAACCGACGCCGTTGGGGAGCAGTTCGGCCTTCACGCCTACGTCCACGCCCGTGTCGCCTTCGTTGTCGAGAAATTTGAATCCCACGCTTGCATCCTCGCGTGTGACGTAGCCGTTGAGCAGGGCTTCAAACTTTGTCGGGTTGCGCTTGGAGTAGTTCTTCACGCGGCCGTCCACGACGAGGCCCGTTGTGTCCTGTCGCACCACCACGTCGATGGTGTCGAGCAGCAGGCTCTGATTGCGCAGGGCTCCCACGCGCAGTATGCCGTTGAGGCCCATCGTGGGGTCGGTGGCAATGTCGGCGTGCAGTGTGCCGAAGGTGTAGCCCATATATTTCATGAGATTGCTCACGGGGTTGCCCTTGCCCACGTTCATGTTCAGTTGCACGACGGGCAGGTGCGCTTTCAGTTCTTCTGTGTCAATGCTCTTTCGGTTGATTTGTGCGGTGAGCGTCTCGCTCAATCGGTTGGCCGCATTCATGAGTTTTTCAAGGTTGCCTTGGGCGGCCATGTCAATGTACAGGTCGCCTGCCGAAGCCAGCAGCGTGGTCGTATCGCGGTTGGTGGCAAAGTCCAGCAGGATGTCCTTGGCGGGAATGCCGCGGTCCTTGGTCAGGAAGAAGATGTGCTCCAAGCCCGCCCGCACGCCATAGTCCGTCAGGGCCTTGTCCGTATAGGCATCCACGTGGAGGTCGGCCCCCAGCAGGAGCGTGTCCTTCAGTCCACCGAGGCGCTGGAGGTCAATCTGCTCGAAACTGCCGTCCATCTGGAGGCGAATCTGCGGGCCGAGCGATGCCGTGAGCGTTGTCTTGCCTCTCACGATGTCGTTGGCGGCATTGAGCGAGGCTTCGAGCACGCCGCCTGCCATCCGTGCTTGCAGGTCAATGCCCCCAAGTTGCCAGTTGGTATAGCTCAGGGTGCGCACGTTGGCATCGGCTTGGAGGCGCGCCGACTTCTGGAGGGGGTTGAAGCCGCGCCCGTTGGCCTGAATCTGTGCTGTGAGCGGTCCCAGCCCCATCGTGGGCAGGAAACTGCCAATGGGGAAGCCCTTGCTCTCAAGGTCAACGGCGTACTGCTCGCTCCTGAGGCCTACCTGGGCGCGCAGTTGCAGTTGTCCCCTGAGGGCGGTGGCGAGGGTTTGCAGGCGAATGTCGTCGCCGTTGAAATTTACCTTGCCGCGCAGATTCGTGCTGCGGGGCACATCCACCATGGCTGCCACGTCCTTGGGCAAGAATCCGCGCAGGGGAGCAAAGCGGTCCACGTGCACATCATATACCAGTTGGCCGCTGCGGCTCTCGTCCATCGGCTCCTGCACCGACCCGTAGGCCTCTACCGCAAGGATGCCTGGCCAACTGGCCTCCAACTTTCTCAGTTCAACAAGGTGCATATTGGCCGCCAGCGAAGTCTGCAGCGTCAGGTCCGCTTCGGGCAACAGGCGCACCCATGCGGGGTCCACAAATCCGCGGGCCAGGCAGCGGATGTCCTCCTTGCCCACACGGGCGTTAATCTCGGCATTGGCCAACCCTTCGCTGCGGCTTTCCAGCGCCTTGAACGGCAGGTCCACCTGTGCATCAATGCGGGTGTGGGGCGTGAGCAGGTGGGCGTTGGCGAGGTGCAGGCGCAGGGAGTCCAGATATACGCCCGCGCGCATCTCGCGGATATAGAGGCCGCACTGTTCGCGCAGCGTCAGTCCCGCCAGGTGGAGGCGCAGTGTGCCCGAGGCGTCATACGACAGGGTGTCAATGCGCAGGGTGATATGCGTGGCATCAATCAGCGCGGGGTTGATGGGTCCGCCCGCCGTCTTGAGGGTGTCCCAGGGGAGGGGACCTTGCTTGGTGTAGGCCGCATTGCCCCTCGTCGGCAGTTGTCCGAGCGCACGCGTGGCGTAGCGGACGGCCCCCTCCTTGAGGAGGAAGCGCCGGAAGGCGTAGTAGTTGCGCCCCGTGTCGAAATGTCCCTCCACCAGTTCGGCCCGCTGCATGGCCAACCGCAGGCGCATTGAGTCGCCGGGCAGCGACAGTTGCACATCGCTATGCTCAATCTCCAACTCGCGGGCACGAATCAGCCACTTGCCCGTCGAGGGCGTCGTATCAACCGCCGCCGTATCGCTCAGGGCCACCATCAGATGGGCATGGGAGAGGTGCGCCTCGTCCAGCACGATGCGCTCGCGCTGCCACTCCACACCGTGCAGCGAAGCCGTCAGCTCGCCCACAGTGCCGCGCACATAGGTGTCGGGCAACAGTTCCTTACTGTTGACCTTGGCTTCAAAGAGGCGGAATCCGTCCACATCGGCGCGGCCCTCCAGCAGCGGGCGAACGGGGATGCTGAGGCGCAGCGAGCGAACGGCCAGCAACGTGTCCTGATGCTCGGTGGCCAGCACGCGCTCGGCCACGAGGTCCAAGGGGAAGGCCAGACGCACGCGCTCCACCGTGATGCGCATACCCAGCGATTCGGACAGCCCTGCG
Organism: Bacteroidales bacterium; assembly: GCA_004555425.1. Taxonomy (GTDB): domain Bacteria; phylum Bacteroidota; class Bacteroidia; order Bacteroidales; family Bacteroidaceae; genus Alloprevotella. The sequence goes on along the minus strand of SFID01000053.1, from coordinate 480 downwards.
GCCACCCGATTCACCAGAAATTGTTGGATGGGGGGAATATAGAGAAGTGTGGCCAGCAGGAGGAACAGGCCAATGGGCAATCCCACCAGCCAAGCCACCAAGCCTGCTAATCTCTTCAGTACCTTTTTCTTCATGTGTGCAAATATACGGAAACGCCCCAAAACAATAAAGTCCTGCCCCGTTTTTTTCGTTTTTGGGGGAGTGGGAAACTTATTCTACGAGGAATTTATTCACGTAGATGCTATAAATTAGTTTCAATGGAAGGTAGGGTAACTACTCAGATCGTTGTTGCCCGAAAAAATGGATAGGCTGGGTGCTAATTATGGGTGGAATGATGCCGTCTGTGCGCCCCGCAGGGGGAGCCTGCGCATAGCCCAGGGTAGAGCGAAGCGGCGCCCTGGGTGATGAATACAGTGGGCAGTGCTTTCGCCCTGCAAGGGCAAAAGCATATATAATAGGTGCAATGTATGGACGAATAGT
>SFID01000052.1 GCA_004555425.1 Bacteroidales bacterium | reverse complement strand
AGGTCGTTCTAGATTGCGAGGCAACGTGTGGACCTTCGGTTTGCGGTATTTATTTTAACACGAATCATACGAATCTTTCTAATTGCGCGGGGTTAACCTTCAACTAGGAAACAATTCGCTTCGTGTTTCTTTAACACGAATCTTTCGAATCTTACTAATTGAGCGAGGTAAGGACCCGACTAGAACCATGAAAAGGTCACTACTCAGGTTGTTCTAGATTGCGAGGCAACGTGTGGACCTTCGGTTTGCGGTATTTATTTAACACGAATCATACGAATCTTTCTAATTGCGCGGGGTTAACCTCCTACAAGGAAACAATTCGATTCGTGTTTCTTTAACACGCCCACTTGGAGGTTCTACCCCGCGCGATTAGTAAGATTCGAAAGATTCGTGTTAAAAGAAACACGAATCGAATTGCCTCCTACTTGGAGGTTCTACCCCGCGCGATTAGTAAAATTAGAAAGATTCGTGTTTAAAGAAACAACGCACACCGCAGTGCCACACGTTGACTCGCTATCTGGAGCAACCTGAGTAGTTACCATTTCGGGTAACTACTCAGGTTGCTACTCAGGTCGCTGTATGCCCGAGAAATCGGAACGCCCGAGAGATTCCATGTCGGTTTTGAAGAAAAACCGAGATAAACGCCTTGAGGAGTATGGAGTTTGCGCCCTGATGTTTGGTCTGATAAAAGCCAACCCTTAACGAACAAAGCGAAAACCTTCCTAAAAAATGCTTTGCTGTTTGGAGCCTACGCCTTACCTTTGTGGCAGAATCAATTACCGTCAAAGCCTAGACGCCCCAAAACCGACGACATCCCCCTCCACGTCTACGAATGCTGCTGCAAATAGCATGTCCCTCGCCACCGAAACGGCCATATATCTTCTTGTTTTCCCTGCAGTCGCGTAGCTGCTAGTTCCTTTATGGACAACAAAAATCTGCGGTGCGACAGCCACGAATACATCGCCAGCTGGTTTAAGAACCAACTGTCAAAAAAACTGCCAATCGTTTGGCCGTTTTGGGACCTTGGCGTAATTTTGCGCCTGCAAAGGTTGGCCTGTGCGGCTTGGCAGTTGCCCTTCCACCCCCGTTATTTCAGGAGAAGAGGGTGGATGGCAACGGAACAGCGCAAGGCGGACTTGACTATCAAACCTCAACAACACACAGAGAATACACTATGGGAGGATTTTTTGGAACCATTTCCTTGCAGGACTGCACGGCAGACCTGTTCTATGGGACAGACTACAATTCACATCTCGGTACAAGGCGCGGCGGTATGGCTGGCTACAACAGCGAGACGAACGCGTTCACGCGCTCCATCCACAACCTCGAGAGCTCGTACTTCCGCACCAAGTTTGAGCCTACGCTTGGAAAGTTTCAAGGCTGTCGGGCGGGCATTGGCGTCATCAGCGATACCGATGCGCAACCCTTGATTATCAACTCCCACCTAGGGCGCTTCGCCATCGTCACCGTGGCCAAGATTCAAAACCTGGACGAGTTGGCCACGCAGTTGCTCCACGAAGGAATGCACTTTGCCGAACTATCTTCGGGCAAGACGAATCCTACCGAACTCATCTCGCTCCTGATTATCCAGGGCAAGGATTTCGTGGACGGCATTGAGAATGTCTATCGCCACATCGAGGGTTCCTGCTCCATGCTCCTGCTCACCGAAGACGGCATCATTGCCGCCCGCGACAAGTGGGGACGCACGCCCATCGTCATTGGCAAGAAGGACGGCGCATACGCCGCCACTTCCGAGACGACCTCCTTTGTCAATCTGGACTACAGCATTGAGCATTTCGTGGGTCCTGGCGAAATCGTCCGTCTGCGCCACGATGGCATCGAGCAAATGCGCCAGCCCGAAGAGGAGATGCAGATTTGTTCCTTCCTGTGGGTGTACTACGGTTTCCCCACCTCGACCTACGAAGGCCGCAACGTGGAGGACGTGCGCTACCAAATGGGCAAAATGATGGGTAGCGAGGACGACACAGCGGTGGACTGCGTTTGCGGCATTCCCGATTCGGGAGTTGGAATGGCCCTAGGCTATGCCGACGGTATGCAGCGCCCCTATCAGCGCGCCATCAGCAAATACACGCCCACCTGGCCCCGCAGTTTCACGCCCGCCAACCAGGAGATGCGCAACCTCGTGGCTAAGATGAAACTCATTGCCAACCGCGCACTGCTCCAGGACAAGCGCCTGCTCTTCTGCGACGACAGCATCGTGCGCGGCACGCAGTTGCGCGATAACGTGAAGGTGCTCTTTGACGACGGTGCCAAAGAGGTGCACATGCGCATTGCCTGTCCGCCCCTCATCTACGGTTGCCCCTTCATCGGCTTCACTTCCAGCAAGAGCAACATGGAACTCATCACGCGCCGCATCATCAAGGATTTCGAGGGCGACGAGAATAAGAATCTGGAGAAATACGCCCAGACCGATTCGCCCGAATATCAGCGTATGGTGGAGGAAATCCGCCGCCAACTGAACCTCACCACGCTCAAATTCAACAAGCTTGAGACGCTCGTAAAGGCCATCGGCCTGCCCAAGTGCAAACTTTGCACCCACTGCTTCGACGGCACGGGTTGCTGCAAGCACTAGCCTCCACACACCTGCCGCTATGACGAGCCCGCCAGCAAGAAACGGAACCATGCAGAATAGGTCTCCCGTGGCCATCGTGCCCGAGGAGGCGAACGCTTCTGCCTGTTCGTTTCCTGCTGGCGGGCTCGCTGTTTCCGCTCCCGCAGATTTCTATTAACCATCTCCTCCCATATATCTTGCAAATCCTTTTCCCCGCTTATGAAACTCCCCTTCCAAGCCCGCTGCCTTTGCACCGCATTGGCCCTTTCGCTTCTCCCCCTGCACCACCTGCGTGCGCAGACCACAGACGTCGTGCATAGCGATTTCGCAGCCCGTTGCCAACTGCCCGCTATGGGCCAGGCGCGAGAGGCCGTAGCCCTGGCCAAGACGCCCGAGGCACGTGCTGCCCTCGAGTTCCTCTACGCCTATATGGCCTTGCCTGACGTGGCCGACTATGCGCCAGAGTTCTACGTCGAACAGGTGGAATGCGCCCTGCGCGCCCGCCGCGAGATGCCGTGGGGCAGCCAGATTCCCGACCGCGAATGGCGGCATTTCGTACTGCCCGTGCGTGTGAACAACGAGCATCTGGACACCTTTCGCACCACGTGCTATGCCGAACTCCGTGACCGCGTGCGGGGACTCTCTATGTACGAGGCCGTGCTCGAAGTGAACCATTGGTGCCACGAGCACGTGACGTACCAGCCCTCCGACTCGCGCACATCACCACCGCTCTCTAGTATGCGATCCGCCATTGGCCGCTGCGGTGAAGAATCCACCTACACCGTGGCCGCACTGCGCGCCGTGGGCATTCCCGCTCGGCAGGTTTATACCCCGCGCTGGGCACATACGGACGACAACCACGCCTGGGTGGAGGCCTGGGTTGACGGCAAATGGTACTTCCTCGGTGCCTGCGAGCCCGAGCCTGTGCTGAATCTGGGGTGGTTCAATGCGCCTGCTTCGCGCGGAATGCTGATGCACACCAAGGTGTTCGGCCGCTACGATGGGCCCGAGGACGTGATGAGCCGCACGAACTGTTTCACCGAAATCAACGTGACCGATGGTTATGCGCGGACGGCACCTGCCACGGTGCAGGTGGTTGGTACGGACGGCCAGCCAGCCGCTGGCGTGCGCATTGACTTCAAGGTATATAACTATGCCGAACTCTTCACCGTGCTCTCCACCAAAACCGACAACCAGGGCCGCGCCCGCATCACCGCAGGTATCGGCGACCTCGTGGCCTGGGCCAGCGACGGAACGCACTTCGGCCTAGCGAAAATCACGCCGGGCACACCAGGCGTCACCACCCTAAGACTGGCGTACAAGGCAGGCGAGCGCTTCGACCTCAACCTCGACATCACGCCGCCCCGAGGCGAAAACAATCTGCCAGCCCTCACGGACGAACAGATAGCCGAGAACACACGACGCCTGAGCCGCGAGGACAGCATCCGCATGGCCTATGTGGGCAGTTTCCCCACCGAGGAACAGGTGCGCACGACCCTTGCCGACACGCCTATGACCGATGCCGCCTTCCAGCGCCTTGTGGCTCTCGTGCGGAAGAGCCGCGGCAATTCGGCCGCCGTGCTTTCCCTCTATCGCCAATACGGCACGCGCGCCCTCAGCCTCCTCGAAATCCTCACGGACAAGGACCTGCGCGATTTCGACCCCGCAGTGGTGGGCGACCATATCCTTCACACTGACCTGCCGTCCGCACAGACAGCCGCCCGCGAAGCCGAGACGATGACCTACGTGGCCAGCCCGCGCATTGCCAACGAGCACCTGACGCCCTGGCGCAGTTATATGCAGCGCGCCTTCGCCGAGAAAGAGATGCGCGCCTTTGCCAAGGAGCCCCAGCGCATTGTTGCGTGGATCAGGAAAAACATCCAGGCGGACAAGGATTGGAATCCGCTGCGCCTGTGGCTCTCGCCCGAGTCGGCCCACCGCTTGCGCCACGCCGACGTTCGCTCCATGGGTGCTCTCTTTGTGGCCATCGCTCGCACGGCAGGTATTCCCGCGCGCATCAATGCCGTGGATGGTCGCGTGCAATATAAGGACAAGGACCAGCAGTGGAGGGACGTGGCGTTTGGCCAACAGACCGCTGCCGCTGACAAGCCCGCCGTGGGCACTACCGCCCTGCGCTTCACCCCGCGCGACGGTATGGAGAATCCGAAGTACTACACCCACTTCACGCTCAGCCGCCTCGCTGACGGCATGCCCCAACTCCAGGAATATCCCGAGGAGGACGACTGGCAGCATCAGTTTGCTGGTGGACGCGAAATGCCCGCAGGCAACTACGTCTTGACCTCTGGCACACGCATGGCCGACGGCGGTGTGCTGGCACGGCTCAGTTTCTTCCCCGTGACGGAAAGTCGTGGTGCTGCCAGCCCCGCACAGACCGAAACGCTCGTCATGCGACAGGACACCACGCGCGTGCAGGTCATCGGTCGCTTCGGCAGCGAGAACCGCTTCTACGATGCCGCCTCGCAGAGCGTTCGTTCGCTGCTCTCCGTCACGGGTCGCGGCTACTACGCCCTGGCCCTGTTGCGCGCCGGCCACGAGCCGAGCAACCATATCCTCCACGACCTGGAGCGCGAAGCCGAGGCGCTGGAGCGTTGGGGACGACCGATATTGCTGCTCTTCCCCTCGCGCGCCGAACTGGAGCGTTTCAATCAGCAGCGCGGCGAGTTCACCCGCCTGCCCTCCACCGTGCATTTCGGAGTGGACGAGGGCGGTGTCTGCCTGACCGACCTGACAGCCAGCGGCCTGGTTCACAGCAACGACCTTCCCATCGTGATTATCGCCGATACCTTCGACCGCGTCGTCCTGCGCACCCAGGGCTACACCATCGGCATCGGCGAGCGCATGGCCCGCACGGCCCAGCAGATAGGCAAGTAGACCAGGATATGGTGTGCGCAGAAGCATACTAGCAATGTGCCGCACGTGGCTTGCTCTCGGTTTTCGGTGAGAGCGAGAGCCACGTGCGGCACTTTATTTCGGGCAATCCTTCCAGGGACGCCCAATCAATATCTTCCTCCTTGACCGTCAGGAGGCGCTGAGCTTCGTCAATAAACTCGTAAGCTCGCCGAGTGTTGTGATTCATCAGATAACGAAGTTTCCACCATCCCCACATACTTTCGTTGATGACCGATAAAAACTGAATTTATAGGGTAAACAACTACCTGCGTAATCCCTCGAAATGTTAAATCCCAACTTTTTTCGGGCGAAAAGATTTAATATCTTTTATATTTTCGGCTGCGAAAAAATCTCTACATCGTCAATCCGCGCACCGATAAAGCCAAGAAAATTTCCGATAAAGCATCTAGAAAATCCGCAAAAGCATATAGAATTTCCAACTTCCGATGTATTTCTGCCTTTATAATGGCCAAAAAAAGAGGAAAGAACCCCGTGTTTAGGGCTCTCTCCTCTTCACTAGTACAAAGATAATACATTTTCGCGCGAAATGCAAATCGTTTTAACATTTCGCAACAACCTGCGAAATGTTAAAAGACGAGTTTTGCACACACGAGCCCCTGAGATGTGTTATATTACGAGGGGGAGGGGGAATGGGGCAAAAGAGCAACTCGGGAAATATCTGCGCGGAAGCCTCCGCAGTCATTGTGTGTGATTATTCGTAGCAACGAGAGCGCTCCCCGAAACAGGGAAATGGTGGCAGGCTTGCGAACTCCTTTTGGGGGCCGTCCCCCCAATAAGGAATGCGCCGTTGCAGAAGTATAGCGCCTTTCGCTTCTGTCATTTTGGCAGCAAAAATGGCAGGATCCAACTTTCGGATGACAGAAACCGCCAGCCAATCCTTTTTTTGGCACGCTCCTTGCATAATCATAAGCGAGCGAGCACACGCCACACCTTATTATATATAAGGAGTGAGGCGGACCCGCCCAGAGTAATTCACGATAATAATAACAAATAAAAAAATACACTATCATGGGAAAGATTATTGGAATTGACTTAGGTACTACGAACTCTTGCGTAGCCGTATTTGAAGGAAACGAGCCCGTAGTAATCACCAACAGCGAGGGCAAGCGCACCACGCCCTCCATCGTAGCTTTCGTGGAAGGCGGTGAACGCAAAGTGGGCGAACCCGCCAAGCGACAGGCCGTGACCAACCCCAAGCGCACCATCTACTCCATCAAGCGCTTTATGGGCGAAACCTACGACCAGGTGCAGAAGGAAATCTCGCGCGTGCCCTACACCGTAGTGCGCGGCGACAACAACACACCCCGCGTTGACATCGATGGACGTATGTACACGCCGCAGGAAATCTCGGCAATGACGCTCCAGAAAATGAAGAAGACCGCCGAGGATTACCTCGGACAGGAAGTGACGGAAGCCGTTATCACCGTGCCTGCCTACTTCAGCGACTCACAGCGTCAGGCCACGAAAGAGGCTGGCCAGATTGCAGGTCTCGACGTAAAGCGTATCGTTAACGAGCCTACCGCTGCCGCCCTGGCATACGGTATTGACAAGGCCAACAAGGATATGAAGATTGCCGTGTTCGACCTCGGTGGCGGTACCTTCGATATCTCCATCCTCGAATTTGGTGGCGGCGTATTCGAAGTGCTCTCCACCAACGGCGATACCCACCTCGGTGGCGACGATTTCGACCACGTCATCATTGACTGGCTCGTACAGGAATTCAAGAACGACGAGGGCGCCGACCTCTCCACCGACCCCATGGCCATGCAGCGCCTGAAGGAAGCCGCAGAGAACGCCAAGATTGCCCTCTCCAGCTCGACGACCACCGAAATCAACCTGCCCTACATCATGCCCGTAGGCGGTGTGCCCAAGCACCTTGTGAAGACACTCAGCCGTGCTAAGTTTGAAGCCCTCGCCCACAACCTCATCGAAGCATGTAAGGCTCCTTGTCAGGCAGCCCTTCAGGGTGCAGGTCTGAGCACCAGCGACATTGACGAGGTAATCCTCGTGGGTGGTTCCACACGTATTCCTGCTGTTCAGCAGTTGGTTCAGGACTTCTTCGGTAAGGCTCCTTCAAAGGGCGTAAACCCCGACGAAGTAGTAGCCGTAGGTGCTGCCATTCAGGGTGCCATCCTCAACCGCGAAGAAGGCGTAGGCGATGTAGTTCTCCTCGACGTGACGCCCCTCTCTCTCGGTATCGAAACCCTCGGCGGCGTGATGACCAAGCTCATCGAAGCCAACACAACCATCCCCTTCAAGAAGAGCCAGGTGTTCTCCACCGCTGAGGACAACCAGCCCGAAGTGACCATCCACGTTCTGCAGGGCGAGCGTCAGTTTGCACGCGACAACAAGAGCATTGGCCGCTTCAACCTTGCAGGCATCGCTCCCGCACGCCGCGGTGTGCCCCAAATCGAAGTAACCTTCGACATCGACGCCAACGGTATCCTCAATGTGAAAGCCGTAGATAAGGCCACGGGCAAGGAGCAGGCCATCCGCATCGAAGCCTCCAGCGGTCTCTCGGAAGACGAAATCAACCGCATGAAGGCCGAAGCCGAAGCCAACGCCGAAGCCGACAAGAAGGAGCGCGAGCGCGTGGACAAAATCAACCAGGCCGACAGTATGATTTTCCAAACCGAAAAGCAGCTCGAAGAACTCGGCGACAAACTCTCCGCAGACCAGAAGGCCAGCATCCAGGCAGCCCACGACAAGCTCAAGGATGCCCACAAGGCACAAGACCTAGCCGCCATCGATGCCGCCATTGCCGAACTCAACAACGCATGGCAAGCAGCCAGCGCCGCCATGTATCAGCAGGCAGGTGCAGCAGGCGCACAGCCCGGTCCCGACATGAATGCCGGCTGCGGCGGAAGCTGCAACCAAGGCGGCCAGCAGAAGGACAACATCCAGGATGCCGACTTCGAGGAGGTGAAGTAAGCCCCTGTATAAATAAGCATACTTTATTAAACAGAAAGCGTGTGACTCTGGTGAGTTACACGCTTTCTTTGTTTTTGGCAGTAGCCAAAATCTTCGCACTAAAACACTGGAAATTATGCATATTTGTATAGGGGACGGAATACGTGATTCTTTATTTATAGAACATCCCTTTACATAATATCAGCTATCAATGGTAGCAATTCTTGATCGGCTGGAAGCCAATTTACGGAATGTAGTTCCTCTTTCTTCAACCAACGTGCGTCTTCGTGTTCGCGAAGTGAGAATAGGCCGCTAGCAAAAGTGCATTGGAAACAATGCATCTTAAGATGAAACTTAGGATAGTCGTATTCTATCGTGGTGAGCAGGGTTCTCACCTCAATCTCAGTTGCTAGTTCCTCACGTATCTCCCGCTTCAGAGCTACTTCGGGTGTTTCTTTGGATTCAATTTTTCCTCCAGGGAACTCCCACCAATCCTTCCATTCGCCGTACCCACGTTGGGTGGCGAAGAGTTTGCCTTCATGGATGATGATGGCGGCAACGACCTCTATGGTTTTATGCTGTTTCATTCTATTTCCTCAATACCCAATGATTTCAGATACTCGTACGTACCGTTATAGGCAGTGGGCAGACGTGTTGGGTCTTCTGGGAAACCCTCTGGTGTCAATCTGTCATTGCCATTCGGGACGCATATTATCATGCCTAGGCGTGCACGGGTTAGGAGCACTCGATAAGCATTCAACATGTACTTCTTGTATTCTTGACCATTAGGCGTGTTGGCCACAGAATTCCATTTATTTTTGCCGTTGAACTTGAAGTACTCCCATTGTCCGTCAACATAGCGCATATCTGCATCCCAAAGTACGCAGGCGAAATCCAATTCAAGGCCTTGCACCTGTATCTCTGTCGCTGCATCTTCTAGATAGTTGGAAGAGCGAATGTCTGTTTTGTCCTCTAGAAACCAATGTACGGCATTCTCATCACCTGGAGCAAGGATGTTTACTGCCAAAGGCTTGAAACGAGCCGCCTCCTTGGATACTAATACGCCCGTCTGCTGAGTACCTCTTGCCATAGAGCGAAGCCATTTGCGCGCTTTGTCCATATCACGTGTCAGGACGATGGGATAGCCCTTTGCAACTACTTCCTTATATAGAACTTTTGCATCATCGTTGAAAGAGAGTAAGGAGTGTATGAATGATGATAGCCTTTCTGCTCTGAATGACCTGAGATTTACAGCTAGATGAAGGCTGTCGGCGAACGTCACCTTGCTGTTCTTCTGCAGCAACTCATTCACCTTGCCCTCTGCGTATTCAGGCTCCGTCAGTTTGTCAGAAATATAGACTTGCCAATGTTGAAAACGATTATTGAGCGCCTCTATCCATGCTGTGATGCCAGCTTCGCCCGTATTTATTTCCTGCCCTCCTCCTACCAGACAGATGATGACCGCCCAATCCTCTCGCTGGTCGAGCGACCAGATAAGGAATTCAGCTTCTGAGAAAGGGAAATTGGGTACCTTCAGCTTATTACCGTATGTACCACCACGCTTGAGGTAATTAGCAATTCTCTTATGCGTCCAACTGCGCTGTGCTTCATCAAAGATGGCGACATGCTCCACCTCACCATAGCCAGCCGATTTCACCCTTACGGCTTTTTCAGGGTCTATTTCTATGACACCATTCTCAACGGGATTCTTTATTTTGGCAAGCATGTTGTCACGATAACGATGGATAATCTGTATGAACTCACTCACCTCCCTACGTGAGTCTGACATGCGTTTCCCCTGATTCTTATTCTTCTGATAATTGTCACGCGCTAATGCTTCAGTCAATACTGCCACCAACGGGCCATTGCCAGAGAGATATACAGCCCCATCTTCCTTCGAGTTGTTCTCTTTCCTGTACGTCTGCTTAATGGCTACATCAAGTCCTACAAGTGTCTTGCCCGCTCCAGGAACTCCCGTAACGAAGCAGATACTCTTTTGGGCATTGCGTTTGCTCTGATCGATAATCCGTAGCAGATAATCGATGGTCTTATCCGTACTAACCTTGTCAGCCTCATGACGAGTGATTTCTTCTACGGAATGACTCTCGTAAAGAGTACGGGCCGCCTCAATAATGGTGGGTGTGGGTGTATAGGGACTGATTATCCAATTGTCGAAGGTGTCAGCCTCTGATGTCTTAGCGTGGTTCAACACCTCCGTCAATAATTTCTGCAACATGTCTGCACCAGTAACCAGAGGATTATACACGTCATCATCGTAGGCAGATGGCATGAAATCTGTACTGCGTCGCTTGTAGTTTGTAGGAACCAATATAGGCACTATTATTCTGTCGTGACTGAACCGATGGAAATTTTTCAGGTCAAGCGCGTAATCCATCACTTGCTCAACATCCGCTTGTAGGGCTTCTTTTTGCCCAACCTTAAACTCGAGACAAAAAACGATGCCACGCAGCAACAATACCACATCAATGCGTTTGCTAAGACGGGGAATATCATATTCGAAGATTATCTCACCAGCCTCGTTTGCCCAGGGTTGAAGCACGTCCTGCAAAAGTTCTATTTCCCCCTTCCATGCTTCGTTGGTAGTCGTCAAAGCCTCTCCATGATAATTGTCATGAAGTGTTCCAAGAATTTTCATCTTATCCGAGGAAAGAAACAACTTGAATGAAGCATTATATAAACATCTGTTTGCCATAATCTTTTGGGGTAGGTCGTTTGTTTTTTATACAATCACGTAGCCCGCTAGGTTGTTTGATGGCAAAGTTACAAAAGATAATCAAGACAAATGCTGATATGCTCAAGAAACCCCATAAATAAGCCGAAGGAAACGAAGGCTATCAACATACGCAATCGCCAGATTCCCGACCCATCGCATATAAATAGGTAGGACCTACTTTAAGGAGCCAACCTTTATGGATGCCCCCCACAAAAAAGATTACGAAGATTGCGATGGGGCCTATCATCTGCAAAATCCGTAATCAGTGTAATGGGGCTCCTTTGAGTCGCGCCATTACTTCCATAATCAGCCACGGCACCTCGCTAGAAGTGCACCATGACTTCCATCACCAGTTTGTCGCGCTCGGACTCTTTGGCCAGCGCGGCTTTTTTGTAGAAGTACTTTTCGTAGTTGAGTCTTAGTTCAGCGTTGATGCGTCCGCGGCTGCCACAGAGAGTTAGGCCGCCTGTCAGTCTGTTGCGCGCGGCATCCGTCAGTTGGAGTGCGCCTGTCTCGTCCAGCGTGCCGCTGCTATGGTCCGTCATACCGTCGTAGCGAAACAGGAAGCGCAGGGCGTTGATGCCCGTTTCCTGTCCCATTCGGCCGCGCGGGTGGAGGCCAAGGGTGTAGCCGCCCATGACGTTCCAGGCGTTGACATTCTTGAAGGCATCATTGGCGTAGTGCTTGCGAATCATTTCGCCTTCTATCCACCAGCCCGCAGCGTGCAGGCCGAGGCCGCCATCGTAGAGGTAAATGGCATGGTTGTTGGGCGATACGCGCTGCACCGAGCCTTCGAGCGTCAGCCAATGCCAGGGCTCATAGACTGCCTTGGCCGAGAAGTTGAAGGAGTTTGTCCAGAAATCTTTCTGGTCGGTCAGTCCGCTGCCGTTGAAGGCACCTACCTCGAGGCTCAGGGGCACGTTGCTGAATTTGTAGGAGAGGCAGAGGCCGACATCGCGCACGTTGCCCACTTGCTTGGCGATAAAGGAGCGGTTGGCGAAGTACTGGCGGTGGGGCGAGCGGTGGGCGTCAATACTGAAGGGCACGCGCATCTGTCCGAGGCGGATATTCATACCGCGAATAGGCTGGTAGCCCACGTAGGCATCAAGCATTTTGATTTTTCCTTCGTCCGAGAGGTCGATTTCGGCGCGATAGCCGATGGGCGCGCTGTCGTTGTTTTCCAGACTGATGCGGGCGTTGCGCACTTCAAAGCGTCCTTGACGTTCCTCCGTCTGATATTCGCCCTTGGCACGAATCGTTCCGTTGATCTTGGGCAGCCATTGACTGAGGCGGCTCTCGGGAATGCTGTCTGCGCAACTGGGAAGGGGCAAGAGGCTGGCAAGCACGAGCGTCAGCGCGGCAGGGATGCGAACGGGCTGTTTCATTGTTGTTCGTGGAATTGGCGCATACTGCCCAGCAGTCGGCGCAGTTCAACACAAAGTTGCTCGCCCTCCTGCACAATGTGGAGGTGGAGGGTCGCGGCGGTCAGGTTCACGTCTTCGGCACTGAGTTTGGAGAGGAGCGTACGGCGCATCTGGGCATATTCCTCGCGTAGTCGTGTACACTCGTTGCGCAGTCCTTCGATTTCGCCCAGACGCTGGTGGCGCAGGCAGTCGGCAGCACAGCGTGCCAGTTCGGCCCAGCGCAGCAGGGGATGGGATGGCTGGAAGGCTTCGGTGCGGATGGGCGTGAAGTGATTGTCCACGTGTTCCAGGGCTGGCTCGGAGATGCGCACCAGTCCGTAGTGGAGTTGGCGCAGGGCGTTGTGGGCCAGGTTGAACGAGGTGCTCAGGCGAATGGCCGTCTCGGCTGGTGTGCGGCGCAGGCAGATGGTCTCGCGGCGGCGCAGGTTCTTGAGCACACGCTTTTCGCTGCGGAGGCTCTTCTCGGCCCGGCGCATTGGGCGCAAGGATTCCGCGCCCAGTCCCTCAATGGTGTCGGTGAGTTCATCAGCATAGCGCAGGAGGATTTCGCTGGAGGCCACGTTGAGGTGGCGCTCAAGCATAGGCAGGATGGCGTTGGTATCCTGTTCGGTGAGCATCTGCGTGAAGAGCAGGTCGCCATCTGCCGTCTTGCTCTGCTCGGCCTTGTAGCGGCGCTGGCTATGAATGAGGGCAAAGAGGCCGGCGGCCACCAGGATGGCCATGGCCACGATGCCACCGTAGTACATCGTCAGAGCCACGAAGAAGCATGCGGTGAAGGCCACGCCCGCCGTGATAAACCAACCGCCGATGACGGTCAGCACACCCGTGATGCGGAATACCGCACTCTCGCGGCTCCAAGCACGGTCGGCCAGCGACGAACCCATTGACACCATAAAGGTGACGTACGTGGTCGAGAGGGGAAGTTTCAACGAGGTACCGAGAGCAATCAGCAGCGCAGCCACTACGAGATTGACCGAAGCGCGCACCAAGTCGTAGGCTGCTCCCTCGGCCTCGGGCTGAGACTCGCCGTGGAAACGACCGTCCACCCAACTGCGCACGGCGGCAGGTGTCCAGCGCACCACGTTCTCGCCCACGGCATTGCCCCAGCGCACCAGGCTACGGGCCACACGCGAGGAACCAAACATCTCCTCGCCCTCGCCGCTGCGCGCCAAGCCTACCTCGGTCTTGACCACATTGTGCGCCTTCTTCGAGGTGGCCAGCGAAACGACCATAATCACGCCTGCGGCAATCAGAAAGACAAGGGGCGTAGTGGCGGGCCCATTGAGCGACTCCATCGTAAAGGCAGCGGGGTCTGCACCTCCTGCATTCGAAAACTCACTGAACGAAGAGAAACCCGCCAAGGGCACACCGATGAAGTTCACCAGGTCGTTGCCAGCAAAGGCCGTGGCCAGCGCAAACGTGCCTGAAAGCACCACCACGCGAAATACATTGACCCTCAGCGCATAAAGCACCTGCATCAACAGCGTGAAGAAAACGAACGTGCAGCCCAGCACCACCCACACATTCGTGTCTATCCAATCCTTCACCTCGGGGGTCATGAAGGAGAGGTGCTTGAGGCCCTTGAACAGCATAAAATAGACAATGGCGGTGATGGCCAGACCACCAAACAGTCCCACCTTGCGGCTCAAACGGCCATCGCGATAGTGGAACGTGAACACCAGGCGCGCCAACCACTGAATGAACGCACCAAAGACGAACGCCACGGCCACACTCAAGAAAATGGCCAGAATCACCTGCAACGCCTTGTCCGTATTCATATAGTCGCCAAAGGCCGCTGCAGTCGGCGCATCCTGCATCTTGAGCAGCGTCAGGGCGAAGGTGGCTCCCAAAAGTTCGAAAACCATCGACACGGTCGTGGAGGTGGGCATACCGAGCGTATTGAAAACGTCAAGCAGCACAATGTCGGTCACCATCACGGCCACAAAGATGCACATGATTTCATCGAAGTGGAACATCTCGGGACGGAAAATGCCGTGGCGCGCAATGTCCATCATACCATCGCTCATCACGGCACCGCAGAATACGCCCAAGGCTGCCACGCACACAATGGTGCGAAAACGCGCCACCTTGGACCCAATCGCCGAGTTCAAGAAATTCACAGCATCATTGCTCACGCCCACCCAAAGGTCGAAGGCGGCAAGCACAAACAGGAATATAACCATTCCCAGATAAATCCATTCCATATAATATAAGGTGTTAATACGTTTGCCGGTGCAAAGGTGCAAGGATGTTGTGACTGGGATGTTACAAGCCTGTTACATTCCTGTGAAGGGGCCACAGCGAAGCGGGAGGGCCACAGCGGAAAGGAAATGTTAAGGTAGGTTCTATAAATTAGATTGCGATGTATTTGCGGCTATCGTGCCGTAGGTTTTTGCTTCTCATGAGGGAGCGTAGCGGGCTACGTGACCGAATGAAAAACAAAAAGATACGGTCGAATGAAAAACAAAAAGATACGGTGCGAGAGGCGTAAAGACATCCAAGTCTATTTATAAAATAAGATTCCAATGAAACTAATTTATAGAACCTACCTTAACTACTTAGGCCGACCATTGCAGGTCAAAGGTTGCCCCCCCCTTCGGCCTGCAATGAGCCACCTGCGTAGTTACCACAATCACCTAAAATGAAATCTAAATGTCTTTTTGCTCTTGTCGTAACTACTCAGGTGGATTTATAATTGCAAATTGCGCTGGAAAGAAATGTACCGCACGTTGCTTGTATGAGTAGGGTGTTCGCACTCATTGATAGGGAACGTGATGGATGACAAAAACAAGAAAAACCCCTTGAAGAGGATGGGGGGCAAAGCCCCTGGTGTTAGGCTTTCGGTTTGGTCTTATAAGAGCAAGCTCTTAACGCCCAAACCGAAAGCCTAACCCCACCTTCTTTCAGAAGGCTGACATCCTCTTCAAGGCGATAAACAGAAAA
>SFID01000051.1 GCA_004555425.1 Bacteroidales bacterium | reverse complement strand
ATCTTTGTACTAGCGAAGAGGAGAATGCCCATAGACAAAGGGTTTTCTCCTCTTTTTTCATGCGAAAATGCCCCAAAAAACCATTGTTTTACAAAGCATCTAGAAAAATTTATATGCCGAAGCGGATTTTCTATATGCTTTTGCGGAAATTTTTCGGGCCAAGTTGGTGCGCGAAATGGCGATATAGGAATTCGAAAAGTTAAAAGATATTTATTTTCTACCCTGCATTTTTTTCATTTCTAGGTAACGTGAAGGTCGTCATTGCAAGGCAATGTACCGCACGTTGCTCGCAACGTGTGGCTCAGCGGAAATGGTACATTAAAGGTAGGTCCTATAAATTAGTTTCAAAGAGGCGGAAGGTAGAGTTTCTATTCTACCGCCTCCTTGAAACAAATTTATAGAACCTACCTAAATAGTCAAGGTGCGACACATTGCCTCGTCAATGACGAGCGACCAGCGTATGCGTTCCTTTGCGCAAGCCTGGGGGCGCGATACAGAACGGGGGAAGCGCTCCCGCCACTCCCCTATCCTCGTGCAAACTTCACGCAGGCCCAGCCGTCCTCGCTGTGCACATCGACAAGGCGCAGACCACACTCTTCGGCCTTGGCCTGAATGACGGGCACGTCGTCCACGTAGAAGCCACTCATATATATAATGGCGTGGGGGCGCATGCGGGATACGTACATGGGGAGGTCGCGCACGAGGATATTGCGATTGATATTGGCAATGACGAGGTCGAAGGGGCCTTTGTCTGCCAGCGTATTGGCATCGCCCAGGAGGACGTCAATCTGGTCCATCCCGTTGAGGCGGATATTCTCCAGCGAATTGTCCACGCACCATTCGTCGTTGTCGATGGCCAAGCAGTGGCGCGCACCGCGCATTCGGGCCAGGATGGCAAGGATGCTGGTGCCGCAACCCATATCCAGCACTTCGAGGTCGGTCATATCGTCGTCGAGAATGCGGCAGAGCATTTGCGCCGTCGTGGCGTGGTGGCCCGTACCGAACGACATACGCGGGTCAATGGTGATGCGATACGCGGCCTCGGGCACATCGTGATGGAATGTGCCCGCCACGACACAGCGATTGCCAATGACGAGGGGCTGGAAATAGTTCTTTTCCCACTCCTCGTTCCAATCGCGGTTGTCGGCTTCCGCCTGCTGGTAGGTGATAGTGGTCGAGGGCAAGGGGAAATCGGCCAGGGCGGCATTCAAAGCGGCCATATCGAGGGCTGCGGCAGGGATGTAGGCCTTGAATTGTGCCGCCTCGGGGGCCACGGCCACAAACTCGGGGGCCTCGGGATTGGCACTGCCTTGTTGGCGCGTATATTCCAGTTGGTCGGTGCGCACGAAACTGTCGAAACCTACGCCTGCCAGGACATCGGCCAATACGTCTTCGACGGCCTCGCTCGTAGGGGTGATGGTGAAAGTAAATTCTAAGTATTTCATATTTGTGGTGTTTGTCAATGCAAGGGGGGGGAAGGAAGAATATTGAATGCGCCTCGCTCATCGCGTGCGGATGCGCCATTCGTTGGGGTACATATTATTGGCGCGGTTGCCCAAGTTGTTGACGAATCCCAGGGGCAGGCCCTTGAAAGTCACGATCATATAGCCGCGCGGTGCATCGGCAGGCAGGACGATGGTTTCGCGGCGCAGGTAGCACAGAGCGGTTTCGAGGTCAAGTTCCTGGCGGGGAAAGGCCTCGGACGCGCAGGCCGTGGAGAGGGCGAGGGCGTGCTCGGGAATTAGTTTGTGCCCCTTTTGCACCGCCAAGGTGATGCCCGCTTGCAGCATACGCACGTGAGCGGAGAGGCGGAGCATCGTTTCGTAGTGAATCTCGGGAATGGCGGACAGCGAGTCGGGACCCGTGGCAAATATCTTGTAGCGCGCGCTCTCGGAGAGCCAGGCGCTGGCCGCCTTTGCGCCTTTGGCCACGGGACTGTTGCCTTGTCGGTCGCGCCTTGCCCTGCGTGGGCTGGCCGATGGGCTTTCGGCGGTCTTGCGCAAGAGGGCCAGGAAGAAACCTTCGCCCCTCGTGCGGTGGGGAAAGAAGTGATAGACGGCCTGTTCCTCGCCCGTGGTGTCGCCCTGCACGCCCCACTCTTCGGGCGTGGGGATGGCCACCAACTCTGCGCCCAGTTCGCGGCAGATGCGCGCCACCTGGTGCTCGTCCTCCTCGCGGTTGAAGGTGCAGGTGCTATAAACAAGGTAGCCTCCCGTTCGCAAGGCGGGCCAAACATCGCTCACGATTTCCCAACCCGTCCGGACACACTGCTCCACAAGCCCCGGCGACCACTGGCTGACGGCACCCTCGTCCTTGCGAAACATCCCCTCGCCCGAACAAGGCACGTCCGTGGCCACAACATCGAAGCAGTCCTCCAGCCGAGCGAAGTCGGCACCATAGGCATTGGTCACAATCACGCCGGGATGACCCCATTTCGTGAGGTTCTCGGCCAAAATCTGCGCGCGCTGCCGCAACGGCTCGTTGGCAACCAGAAGGGCATCGTCGGGCAGGAGCGTGCGCCACAACGTACTCTTGCCACCAGGCGCAGCACAAAGGTCGAGCACACGCTGCGGCACTATGTCCATCGCTCGATAAGCCTGCTCGATAAACATCGACGCGGCCTCCTGCACATAGAATGCACCAGCGTGGAGCAGGGGATTGGAGGTAAACGAAGGGCGATTGGGGAGATACGCTCCCGTGGCGCACCAAGGCACGGGCTGCGTGTCGGCATAGAGGTCCTCGGCCGTAGGTTTGAAGGGATTTCGGCGGATGCTGACCGCGGGAGCCGTATCCAGGGCCTCGGCCAAGGCTTGCGCCTGCGCAGGTCCAAGAATGTCGGCCATCTGTTGGCAGAAAAGGGGAGGAAGAATGGGCATAGAATATCGTTTTGCCTGCAAATTTACTGAAAATCGGCCAGTTCTACGAATGAAGAAGCGTGTTTCGCAGGGCAATGGGAAGCCTGACGAGAAGATAAAAAAGTGAATTACTTTGCAGCCATGGGAAAGTGGGACCTCTATGACAACAAAAGTACAACACATCAAGGAAAAGTGAAAAATAAAAAAAAGGACCGCGAGACGGCCTGCCCTATCAAAATAAAGGGTAAATTTGCACCGTAACCTGCTGCCCGCTGTGGCGCAGACCCTAAAAACGAATAGAAATCATGTCCGAAACTGCAAACATCGATTGGGCAAATCTGCCGTTTGGCTATATGCCCTCCGACTACAATGTACGCGTGTACTATCGTAATGGTAAATGGGGCGAAATCGAAGTGAGTTCGTCCGACACAATCAATATCCACATGGCGGCCACTTGCCTGCACTACGGCCAGGAAGCCTTCGAAGGACTCAAAGCCTTCCGATGCCCAGATGGCAAAGTGCGCGTTTTCCGTATGGAAGAGAACGCCAAGCGCCTCCAGAATACCTGCCGCGGTGTGATGATGGCTGAACTGCCCACCGACATCTTCTGCGAAATGGTCAAAAAGGTCATCAGCCTCAACACACACCTCATCCCGCCGTACGAAACGGGCGCCGCCCTCTACGTACGACCTCTCCTCATCGGCACAGGACCGCAAGTGGGCGTTCGACCTGCCGATGAATACCTCTGCCTCATGTTCGTCTGTCCCGTTGGACCTTACTTCAAAGGCGGATTCAACACCAACAACTATATGATTGTGCGCGAATACGACCGCGCAGCACCCCTCGGCACCGGCACCTTCAAGGTGGGTGGCAACTATGCCGCCAGCCTGCGCGCCAACCACCTCGCCCACGAGCGCGGATATGCTGGCGAATTTTATCTGGATGCAAAGGAAAAGAAATACATTGACGAATGCGGTGCCGCTAATTTCTTTGGCATCAAAAACAATACGTACATCACGCCCAAAAGTTCGTCCGTATTGCCCAGCATTACCAACAAGACGCTTCAACAACTGGCCCTCGACCTCGGCATGAAGGTGGAATGCCGACCAATTCCCGAAGAGGAACTCGCCACATTCGAAGAAGCAGGCGGATGCGGCACAGCGGCCGTCATCTCGCCCATCGGAAAGATTGACGACGTGGCCGAAGGCAAAAGCTATGTCATCAGCAAAGATGGCAAACCCGGCCCCATCAGCACCCGCCTCTACAACCTCTACCGCGGCATCCAATACGGCACCGAACCCGACACCCACGGATGGGTCACCATCCTTGATTTATAGCGGGCACACCCACACCTGCACGTGCGCTGCATCTGGCCCACAACTAATACCCATTCCCCACCCCAAAGAAAATAAAGGTAGGTTCTATAAATTAGCTTGCGATGGATTCGCGGCTATCGTGCCGTGAATGAAAAACAAAAAGATACGGCGCGAGAGGCGTGAAGACATCCAAGCAGAATAGAAACCCTACCTTCCATTGAAACTAATTTATAGAACCTACCTAAAAAGAAACTCCATGACTCTAAACAATAGAATCATCCTCGGCGCCTGCGGCATCCTCCTGCTAGGCAGCAGCCTGGCTGGATGCAAAAAAGGCAACGATGAAACCGAGCGCCTACTGGACGAAAAAGACAAAGAACTGGCCGACCTGCGACAACTGGCAGAAATGGACCGCCGCGAAATGGAAAACGAATACGCCCAGTTTGCCGCCCAATATGGCGAACTCAAAATGACCATCCGCGACGACTCCCTCGCGGCACGCCTTGAAGCAGAACAGCGACGCGCACAGCAACTCATGGAGGAACTAAAAAGGGTGAAGTCAACCAACGCCTCGGAAATCCTACGCCTGCGCCGCGAACTGGAAACCGTGCGCGCCGTCCTGCGCGACTACATCCGACAAGTGGACTCCTTGCAACGGCTGAACCAAAACCTTGTCGTGGAGCGCGACTCTGCACGCCGAGAAGTGGCACGCGCACGCCAGGAAAACAACACCATGGCCCAGCACAACGCTTCGCTCTCAGAGAAAGTGGCCATCGCTGCCCAACTTAACGCTACGGGTATCCACATCCAAGCGCTCAAAGCCAACGGCAAGCCCGCCAAGAAGATGAAGGACATCAAGCGATTCTGCATTTCCTTCACCATCACCCGCAACGTGACAGCACAGGCTGGCAACCGCCCCGTCTACTTGCGCCTGATGAAACCCGGCAAACAAGTGGCTTCGCCCCACGGCAGTTTCACCTACGAGGGCAAGCAGATTGAATACTCTGCCGTCAAGAACATTGAATATTCAGGACAGGAAGTCAGCGTGACGATGTACGTAGATATGAACGAATTCATCAGTGCAGGACAATACTCCGTGCATATCTTCACCGACGGCCAGATGATAGGCAGCGGCAGCATCAACATTGGCAAATAAACCGCCAACTAACAACAACTCTTAGCTACGCCCTTCCACTCCTATTATATATATAAGGAGTACAGCAAACTATTATCACAATTTTTCCACAAAAAGGGCTGCGCCGTAATCTGAATGACGACACAGCCCTTCTCCCGTACCTATGCGTATTCTCGTTGCCATGTCTGGAGGCGTTGACAGTAGCGCCGTGTGCCTTTTGCTGCAAGAGCAGGGCTACGAAGTCGTGGGCATGACGATGCGCGTATGGGATTTGCCCCGCCAGTTTGCCCACGCCGCCAATGCCAACGGCACCTTGCCCGCCTGTCCGCAAGGACAAGTGGCCGATGCAACCCTCGAGCCCGACTTTATTCTGAGTGCGCGCACCCTGGCCGAGCGACTGGGCATTGAGCACCACGTGGTGGATGTGCGGACGGAGTTTCGCGACACCGTGGTGCGCTATTTCCTTGACGAATACGAGGCAGGGCGCACACCCAATCCCTGCGTGCTGTGCAACCGCGCCTTCAAATTTCGCCTCCTTGCCGAACTGGCCGACCGCCTCGGCTGTCCGCTAATGGCCACTGGCCACTACGTGCAAACACAAGAGCAAGACGGACACACCTATCTCCTCATGGGCGACGACGTGCGCAAGGACCAGTCGTATTTCCTTTGGCGCGTGCCGCAGGAGGTGCTTGGTCGTATGCGCTTCCCGCTCGGCACGATGGAGAAACCCGCCGTGCGCGCCTACCTGGACAGCCGCGGCTTTGCCCTACGTGCCCGACAGGCGGAATCAATGGAGGTATGCTTCGTTGAAAACGACTACCGCGATTTCCTGCGCCAACAGCGGCCCGAAATGGCGGCGCGAGTGAATGGCGGAAGTTACGTAGATACAGGCGGCAAACGTCTGGGCACGCACCAAGGTGTGCCCTTCTACACCATAGGTCAGCGCAAGGGCCTCGGCATCGCCTTGGGCCAACCCGCCTATGTGCTGCGCCTCAACGCAGAAAAGAACACCATCGTTCTGGGCAGCGAGGCAGACCTCACCACGCAACATCTGCTGGTTGAATCGCTGGAATGCGTTTGCCAAAAGGAGTTGCTCGAAAACGAACAACTGACCGTCCGCATCCGCTACCATAGCCAGCCCGTTGCCTGCCGCATACAGGCATTGGACGATGGGCGTCACCTAGTCAGCACAAACGAAAGCGTCAGCGCGGTATCGCCAGGCCAAAGCGCGGTCTTCTATATCGGCCGTCGCCTAGTGGGTGGCGCAATCATTGCCTCGCAGCGCGGAATCGGCGGCATCCTTTGTGCGATGCACAATTAGCACAATGAAATTCCCAATTCCAACCAACAGCGCGCTTTTTGTCTAAGGCGCAAAACCAATTCCCCACTCCTAACAAAAAAACCAAAGACATGAAGAAAAAACACCTACTTCCCCTTTTGTTTCTGCTCTTCCCCTTGACCGCCATCACGGCGCAAGCACAGAATGAGAAGGAAGACGAAATAGAGAGTGAGACCTTAGAAATTCCGCAACGCTATCGCCTGCGCGTGTCCTTCCGCGACAAGAAGGAGAATCCTTATAGTGTGAAGCGTCCGCAGGAGTTCCTGTCGCCGAAAGCCATTGAGCGCCGCAAACGTCTCGGCATCAAGGTGGACGCATACGACCTGCCCGTCACGCCAAAGTATCTCCGCGCGCTCGAACAGAACGGTTGCACTATCTACAACGTCAGCAAATGGAACAACACGGCCATCGTGGAAGTGGGCGACACAGCCTGCATCACCCAACTCGCACAACTGCCCTTCGTCATCGGCGTCAAGTGCGTGTGGATTGGCCCTAAGGAAATCTCCTTCGGCAAGGATGCTGACCCCTTCACCCTTGCAGCATTGTTGCCAGACAATCAGGAAATCACCGAAGGCCTGGAAGCCCTTCGCCGCGAAGAACTGGAGAAAGATTCGACCAACTACGCCTACCGCCATAAACACTACGGCAGCGGCTTCCGCCAAGCCGAAATGCTCCAAGCCGACCAACTCCACGAAATGGGCTTCCGCGGTGAAGGTATGACGATTGCCGTTATCGATGGTGGCTTCCACAATGCCGACCTCGTAGTGCCCGAAGCCAGAATCCTTGGCACACGCAATTTCGTACACCCAGGCTACAGCGTCTTCTACGAGCCCGAGGACCACGGCACAATGGTGCTCTCCACGATTGGAGCCAACCAAACAGGCCGCCTTGTGGGCACGGCTCCCGCTGCCCAGTTCTATCTCCTCCAAAGCGAGGACGGCAACAGCGAACAAATCGTTGAAGAAGACAACTGGTGTGCCGCCGTTGAATATGCCGACAGCCTGGGCTGCGATGTCATCAGTACATCGCTCGGCTACTACAAATTCGACGAGGGCAGAAACAACCACGCCTATTCCGACCTAGACGGACAGACGGCTGCCAACAGCCGCGCCGCCTCTTTGGCTGCCAGCCGCGGCCTGCTCGTACTCAACAGCGCAGGCAACGAAGGCGACGGCACGTGGAAGAAGATTGGTTTCCCCGCCGATGCCAAGGATATTATCGCCGTAGGTGCTACGGACGGCAAAGGCGTCAATACGTATTTCTCCTCCTTAGGCTACAGCGCCGACGGCCGCGTCAAACCCGATGCTATGGCCATGGGCGGCCGCAGCGCCGTCATCTCGGAAACCAACAAAGTGCGCTTTGTCAATGGCACAAGCTTCTCGTGCCCCATCCTGGCGGGTGCGGTCACCTGCCTTTGGCAAGCCTTCCCCAACAAACGGCCCACCGAAATCATCAAGGCCGTACAACAGTCTGGCAACTTTGCCAACCGTCCCAACGAAGTCATGGGCTACGGCATTCCCGACTTGAAGAAAGCCTACGAAATCCTCAAGAAATAATCACCGCCCTCGTCTGATGTCTCCTCTCAGCCTCCAACAATTCAACGCCTTGGTGCGCGAAGCCCTGGCCGCCTGCCTGCCCGATGCTTATTGGGTGACGGCAGAACTGAGCGAAGTGCGCAGCAATCCGCGCGGCCATTGCTACCTCGGGCTGGTAGAGAAGGACGAATGGAGCGACGCACTTGTGGCCAAGGGCTCGGCCGTGATGTGGGCGAACATAGCCTCCGTGCTGATTCCGCGCTTTGAGCGGGAGACGGGAGCCAAATGGGCACCAGGCATCAAGGTTCTCCTGAAAATGGAGGTGACTTTCCACGAGGTGTATGGCCTGCAATACAAGGTTGTAGGTATTGACTCTTCCTACACGCTGGGCGACCTGCAACGCCGCCGCCGCGAGATTATTCGCCGACTGACGGAAGAGGGCGTTGTAGATATGAACAAGGGATTGTCCCTGCCCCGCCCCCTGCTGCGCATTGCCGTTATCAGCAGTGCGACCGCCGCAGGGTATGGCGATTTCTGCAACCAACTGGCCGCCGCTCCCTATGCTTTCCACACACAACTCTTCCCTGCCATCATGCAGGGGGACGGTGTGGAAGCCAGCATCCTTGACGCGCTAGACCATATATATATAGATATGGAAGCGGGAGCGATATGGGATGCCGTGGTAATCATCCGCGGCGGTGGAGCAGTGAGCGACCTCAACGGCTTCGACACCTATATGCTTGCAGCCGCCGTGGCGCAATTTCCCTTGCCTATCCTGACAGGCATTGGTCACGAGCGCGATGAAACGGTGCTAGACCTCGTAGCCTGCCGACGCTTCAAAACACCCACGGCTGTGGCAGCCTTTCTTGTGGAAACGGCAGATGCGGAAATGGCAAACATTCAGGAACTGGCCAACAACATGCAAACGGCCACCAACCGCCTGCTCCACCAAGCGCAACTCTCCCTGCAACATCTGGACGAGCGTTTGCGTGCCGCTGCCCTCCGCACCCTCGACCGCCAAAACGACCACCTGAAACACCTCCACCAACTCCTGCGCGACCGCTCGCGCACCGCCATTGACAGCGAGCGCCAGCGCCACAACCTGTTGGGCCACTTGATACGCGCACATGCCCAACGCGGCATCGACCGAAGCGAACAGCGGCTTCAGTATCTGCAAGAGGCTTTGCCCGTGGCTTTCCGCCGCGCCCTACATACCGAAGCGGTGCGCCTCGACCATATCGCCGACAAACTGGCATTGGCATCGCCCGAGCGCAGCCTGCGCCTGGGATTCTCCATCACCCGTTGCAACGGCCGCGTGGTGCGCAACGCCAACGACCTGAAGCCGGGCGAAGAACTGGTGACGCAGTTAGCCGAAGGCGAAGTGCATAGCCAGGTGCTCTACCAGCCACAACCAGCAACGAGCAAGCCTGCCTCCAACCATTCTTCCACAAACCCATCCTCCCTCCTCTCATGAAGAACAACGAGCAACTCACCTACAAACAAGCCATACAGGAACTGGAAAACATCGTGCAGGACCTGGAGCGCGACAATCAGGACATCGACACCCTCTGCCAACGACTGATGCGCGCCACCGAACTAGTGGATTTCTGCCGCAACAGACTGACAGAAGTAAGCAATAAGGTGAAGCAAACCCTTGAGGAATAGGCTCGCCGCTGACGGCATCAAGTCCGCGCGAAAGCCTGAAGGTAGGTTCTATAAATTAGTTTCAATGGAAGGCAGATTTTCTTTCTTGCTTGAATGTCTTTCCGACTCTCGCACCGTATCTTTTTGTTTTTCATTCGGTCACGTAGCCCGCTATGCTCCCTCACAAAAAACAAAAACCTACGGCACAATAGTCGAAAACTCATCGCAAACTAATTTATAGAACCTACCTGAAAGCATCCCCGCCCCGGGACAGCCAAATCCGCGAGCCCACTTGCCGCGAATTTTCCGGGCCGACTCCCCATCCCCACGTTCCAACAGAAGCATTCTCCTCCCCCACCCTTTCCACCATGAGCAAGAACAAATTGTCCAAGTTTGCCGATATGGCCACTTATCCCCATGTGTTTGAACCGCCCTTTGAGCGCGATGCCGAAGCCAATCCCTTTCCCTTGCGCGGGAAATGGCACGCGGATTTCTTTCACAACGACCATCCCATCGTACTTGAACTAGGTTGCGGTCGCGGTGAATACACGGTAGGGCTAGGTCGCCTCTTTCCCGAGAAGAACTTTATTGCCGTCGACATCAAAGGCTCGCGCATGTGGCACGGAGCCACAGCATCACTCCGCGAAGGCATGAAGAACGTTGCCTTCCTGCGCACACACATTGAATTTATCGAACGATTCTTTGCCCCAGGCGAGGTGAGCGAAATCTGGCTGACCTTCTCCGACCCACAAATGAAGAAGGCCACGAAACGCCTCACGTCCACCTATTTCATGGAACGCTATCGTCGCTTCCTCAAGGACGGCGGGCGCATTCATGTCAAGACGGACTCCAATTTCCTCTTTACCTACACCCGCCTTATGGTGGAGCACAACCATCTGCCCGCTCTCGTACAAACGGACAATCTCTACCGCGACCTCACGCCCGAAGCCGACGACGAGACGCGCCGCATCCTGTCCATACAGACCTACTACGAATCGCAATGGCTGGCCCGCGGGCTCAACATCAAATATATCTGTTTCCAACTTCCCCAAAGCGGCACGCTCGAAGAGCCGAACGTAGAAATAGAACTGGACGACTACCGCAGCTACAACCGCTGGAAGCGCTCGGGCCTCGAAACTAGCAAATAATCCTGGGGCGCGCCCTCTTTTCCCCGCGCCCTCACTCATACTTACTAACCCCTTTTAACCATTCGTACTCCTATGTTGAAGCATATCGTTATGTGGAAATTCATCGATGGTGCCCAAGGCCGCAGCGCTACGGAGCATGCCCTCTGGATGAAATCGCACCTTGAAGCCCTCGTGGGCCAGATTCCCGAAATCAAATCGCTCGAAGTGGGCGTCAACATCAGCAGCAGCCCGATGGCCTACGATGCCGTGCAGACCCTTGTCGTAGAGGATGCCGAGGCCCTGCGCCGCTATCGCGAGCATCCTGCCCACCAGGAAATCTCGCAGCACTGCCACGAAGTTCGCAGTGCCCGCACCGTGGTGGACTACAACATCCTGTAATTTTTCTGTCCTTCTCTCTTCCCCGCACACCGTTGCGGGGTTTTCCGTAACCGCACTAAAACTATCACCGTGACGCTATATCCCAAACTGATAACCGATGCCCTTGCCACCGTGCGCTATCCCGGCAACGGCAAGAATCTCATCGAAGCCGAAATGATGGAGGACGACCTCCGCATTGATGGTATGAAGGTGAGTTTCTCCCTCATCTTCGAAAAATCCACCGACCCCTTCATGAAATCCGTGCTCAAGGCAGCCGAGGCCGCCATTCACACCTACGTGGACAAGGCCGTGGAGGTGGAAATAAAGGTGAAGACACGCCAAGCACTGCGCCCCGAACCAGGCAAGATGCTCCCGCAGGTCAAGAATGTCATTGCCGTGAGTTCGGGCAAGGGAGGCGTGGGCAAAAGCACCGTTTCAGCCAATCTCGCCGTAGCACTTGCCGCCGAAGGCTATAAGGTGGGCCTACTCGATGCCGACATCTTCGGCCCCTCCGTGCCCAAGATGTTCCACCTCGAAGCGCAACAGATTTTTGCCGAAATGGTGGACGGCCGACAACTCCTCATCCCCGCCGAAAAGTATGGCATCGAAATCCTCTCCATCGGCTTCTTCGTCAATCCCGATACGGCCACACTCTGGCGCGGCGGCATGGCCTCCAACGCCCTCAAGCAACTCATCGCCGACACAAAGTGGGGCGCGCTGGACTACCTCATCCTCGACACTCCGCCGGGCACGAGCGACATCCACCTGACCCTCCTCCAAAACCTGGCCATCACGGGCGCAGTCATTGTTTCGACTCCGCAAAACGTAGCCTTGGCCGATGCACGCAAGGGTATTGACATGTACCGCAACGAGAAGGTGAACGTGCCCATACTCGGCCTGGTCGAAAACATGGCATGGTTCACGCCGGCCGAACTTCCCGAGGCGCGCTACTACCTCTTCGGCCGCGAAGGCGTGAAGCGCTTGGCCGAGGAAATGCAAGTGCCCCTGCTTGGACAGATTCCCATTGTGCAAAGCATCTGCGAGAGCGGCGACGAAGGCGAACCCATTGCCGTTCACGCCGACAGCCCCGTGGGCAACGCCTTCCGCCAATTGGCACGCGCCGTTGCAGCCGAAACCGAGCGCCGCAACGAGCAACTGCCGCCCACGTCTATTGTGGAAATGAACAAATAAATCCTCGTTGCAATTCTGGATATTTGACCGAGGTGGGAAATGTACCGCAGCCTGCTTGCAAGGTGCGGTACATTTTTTGTTACTCCATTTGTGCAACCAAAATAACATCCCGAAATGTTATATCGGCACCGAAGGAACATGTTAACCGCCCCCATTGCGCCTCGGATTGCATTCGCTCCTGGTCGTCTCGTAATATAACACATCGCCAGGCCCCGAGTGTGCAAAACTCGTCTTTTAACATTTGGTGAAGTGTTGCGAAATGTTAACGCGATTTGCATTTCGCGCAAAAATGTATTATCTTTGTACTAGCGAAGAGGAGAGAGCCCTAAACACGGGGCTTTCTCCTCTTTTTTTGGCCATTATAAAGGAAGAAATACATCGGAAGTTGGAAATTCTACATGCTTTATAGGAAATTTTCTTGGCTTTATCGGAAATTTTCTTGGCTTTATCGGTGCGCGAATTAACGATATAGAGAATTTTTCGCGGCCGAAAATATAAAAGATATTAAAATTTTTTGAGCGAAAAATTGGATTTAAGGTAGGTTCTATAAATGATAGTGCAACCGAGATAACCTTCCACAATAAATCTAGATGCCATATCCACGCGATTCGCTGCAGAGCCCCAAATTATAGAACCTTCCAATATATAATAAGGAGTAGGACAATGATAAGGGCAAGAGAGGAGTTTGCGAAAAATCCTCATTGTAACAGAAAATATATCTACAAAAATTTGTTGCTAGTTGGGAAATGACTATCTTTGCTGCGAAGTATGGTTATCAAAATTGGCAGTTTTGTCCACCGCGATAGCCCATTTCTCGGATAATTGTCTAACATCTAATAACTTAAATCCTTAAACTAAAAACTTAAACAACAATGGCAACTACAAATGCTACTGCACCCAAAGGTGGTGCTCCTAAAGGTTTCACCGGTATCAAGTCCGGTTTTGCTGTGATTATCGCTTGTGCCGTAGTGGCAGTATGTATCTACCTCTTCGGCTTTGGTCACGTTTCCAACTTCAAGGGTGGTGACTCTGCAGGTATCATGTTTGCAATTCAGG
Source organism: Bacteroidales bacterium (assembly GCA_004555425.1). Taxonomy (GTDB): domain Bacteria; phylum Bacteroidota; class Bacteroidia; order Bacteroidales; family Bacteroidaceae; genus Alloprevotella. The sequence continues at coordinate 5,840 of SFID01000051.1, read as the reverse complement.
CTGGTCCCGAGGTTACTCTCAAGCCCGACGGACTTGTAGGTACAGTTTACGAAGGTGGTTTCGTGGTACCTATCATCTGGACGCTGTTCTTCTCCGTTCTCGCTCTCTCCATCGAGCGTTTCTTCGCTATCCGCACCGCTTACGGTAAGGGTACTCTCGCTAAGTTCGTTGCCGACATCAAGGCAGCTCTCACCACTGGCGACCTCAACAAGGCTCAGGCCATCTGCGACAAGCAGCGCGGTTCCGTTGCTAACGTAGTAGGCGCTACGCTGAAGAAGTATCGCGAAATGGAAGCCAACACCGTTCTGACGAAGGAACAGAAGATTCTCGCCATCCAGAAGGAACTGGAAGAGGCTACCGCCCTCGAAATGCCTATGATGCAGGAGAACCTCCCCATCATCGGTACTATCGTTACCCTCGGTACGCTGACTGGTCTGTTCGGTACGGTGCTCGGTATGATCAAGTCGTTCTCCGCTATGTCTGCTGGCGATGGTGGTGCTGACTCCTCCGCACTTGCAACTGGTATCTCCGAGGCACTTGTAAATACGGCTTCTGGTATCGCTACTGGTGCACTCGCCGTTATCAGCTACAACTACTACACTAACAAGATTGACCGTCTGACCTTCAGCCTCGACGAAGTAGGATTCTCCATCGTACAGACCTTCTCTGCAACCCACTAATCATAATCAAGGTAAATAAGAAATGGGACGTTTTAAAGTTACAAAACAAGACACGTTCATCGACATGACGCCGATGAGCGACGTCATGGTCCTGCTGCTTACCTTCTTTATGCTTACGGCTACATTCGTCAAGGAAGAACCCGTCAAGGTGAACACACCTGGTTCCGTTTCAGAAATCAAGATTCCTGAAAACAACCTCCTGACGATATTCGTTGAACAAAACGGTAAGGTCTTCATGTCTATGGACTCTCCCAGCAACATGAAGAAACTCGTGGATGTGATGGTCGAAAACGGCGCATTCCAAATGAGCGATGCCGAAAAAGCTCAGTTCGCTCAAGTGCCCATGTTTGGTACGCCCATCAGCACCGTACCCGGTTGGCTCAAGGCGGATGACAAGAACGGCATCCTGACCTCCGACCCCAAAGCCGGTATTCCCTGCGACAGTATCAACGATGAATTGGCCGTTTGGGTACAAGCAGCCCGCAAAGCCCTTGGAGAAGGTGACGCCATGCGCATCGCCATCAAGGCTGACCAAAAGACATCGTATAAGGTAATCAAGAATGTGATGAACTCGCTCCGCCGCATCGATGAGAACAGATACAACCTGCTCACATCGCTCAAGGGCGTTGACAAATAATATTGAATGTTATGGCAAAGAAAGGTGGCAGTAAACAAAAGAAAATGAATGCCCGCGTGGACTTCACGCCGATGGTCGACATGATCATGTTGCTCGTAACGTTCTTTATGCTCTGTACAACTCTTCTCAAGCCCCAGACCATGGAAATCACCATGCCTTCGGACAAGGAAGACCTGCAGGACGAACAACGCAACCAGGCAAAGGCCAGCGAAGCTATCACGATTCTCATTGGCGAGGACAACACCCTCTACTACTTTGAAGGTACGCCCGAAAATGCTAAGCTTGTGAAAACTACATACGGCAAAAACGGCATCCGTGCCGAGCTCATGAAGAAGAACGCAAAGGCTCAGCAAAAGGTGGCCGAACTCGACAAGAAGTATGAGACCATCGAAGTCAATGAGAAGACCAAGGAAGATTATAAGAAAGCCCTCTCCGAAATCAAGAACGGCAAAGGTACTCCTACAGTTGTCATCAAGGCTTCCGACAAGGCTACTTATAAGAACGTGATTGACGTACTCGATGAAATGCAAATTTGCACCATCGGTAAATATGTGATTGACAACTTTACGGATGCAGACCAGGCAATGATTGACAACCTCGGCAAGTAATCCGCGCAGTAATAACCTAAGTAAAGTATAAAAGAATATGTCTAAAGTCGATTTAATATCGCGCCAATGGTGTGATATCGTGTTCGAGGGACGTAACAAGGAATACGGAGCTTATCGTCTGCGCGCTCATGCCGGTGTCCGTAACTTGAAAGCCCTCATCACCCTCCTCATCGTTATCGCTATCGTTGGCGTACTCATCGCTGTAAAGACGGTAGTCTCCAACGCTATGGAATCCAAGAACCTCGACAAGAATACGGGTACCACACTCGCACAACTTGAAGAGAAGCAGGAGGAAAAGAAAGAGGAAAAGAAGGAAATCAAAATTGAATACGAACAGCCCCAGCAGGAGAAAGTCGCTGTCAAGGCTTCTATCCAGTTTACCGTTCCCAAAATCGTAGAAGACGCCGCCTTCGAAGAAACCAAGGAACTCAAGAGCCAGGAAGAAGTAACCAAGAGCACCATCTCCATCGCCGCAGCCGACTACGAAGGTGACGCAGGTGGCGGTATCAACATTGACGACCTGAAAGAGAACCAGAAAGCTGGTGGTACCGAAGTGGCTGCTCCTCCCAAAGAGGAAGAAGTCGTTGACAACGCCGTTGTCGAAGTACCCGCAACCTTCCCTGGTGGTGAAAGTGCCCTCCTCGCATACGTAGCCAAGAACCTCAAGTACCCCGCTATCGCTCTCGAGCAAGAACTTCAAGGTGTCGTAGTCCTCAAGTTCGAAGTGGGAAAGGATGGTTCCGTAAGCCGTATCAAGATTGTCAAGGGCCTCTCCTCTGAGTGCGACAAGGCAGCCGCCGACGTTGTGAAGAAACTTCCGCGCTTCAGCCCCGCCAAGCAGCAAGGTCACCCCGTTCCCGTATGGTTCACATTGCCTATCCGCTTCCAGATTCAGTAAGCGAAAAGGCAGAGTACATAACTCCTACAACGCAGGGGCCGCATCGTTGGATGCGGCCTCTGTTTTTTTAGAAAGCGGCCTGTTTTTTTTAGAATGCGACCTATTTTTTCTAGAATGCGGCCCCAGCTCTTTTATGCGCCTAAAATTCAGCGAGAAATTTGGTCCATCTCCCTGATAATACTAAATTTGCCTGCAAAGCACTCCATTCGACATTGACCAAGATGCACTATAGTTTGCGAAAAGGCCAACAGCTTTCCTCACGAAAGACTACAAATCCTAAACCTTATATTCGTATGAAGAAAACATTACTCTCCCTGCTCGCGCTCCTCGTGTGCGGCCTCACGGCTTCAGCACTCAGCGCGAAGAACGTCTGGATGAGCCCATCCTATGACGAAGAACCCTCTTCCGAAACCGCAGTCCTGACGCTCGTTTCCTCCAACCCCGCCGATAGTGCCAAGGTGAACTGGCTGGACAACCTCCACCTGACTTTCGACCAAGAACTCACGCGCTGCGATGGTACCTACACCCTGACCAACGCCGAAGGCAAGGTAATCCGCACGGGCAACCTGCAAGCTGGCACTACGATGACCGAGGCCAACATCATCTTCTCGCCCCGCATGGAGTCTGCCGGCCAATACACGCTGACCATTGCCGCTGGAGCCGTGGCCGCTGGCGACGCCACGAATGAGGAAATCGTCCTCCACTACAACGTCATCGGGCGCAACACATTCCTCCCCCTCACCATCACGCCCGAGAACGGCACCGAGGTCGAATCGCTTGACCACATCTTCCTGACCTTCGCGCAAAACGCAGTCAATAACGTCAGCACCGACGTGCTCAATGTGACGAATGCCGAGGGCGAGGTAGTTGCCACGGCCACGATGTACGACAACTACTACAAGGCAACGGACCGCCTGCCTGGCTCTACGGAGAACGATGTGGTCGTGCAGCTCAGCCAGACGCTCACCGAGGCCGGCACCTATACCATCGTGATTCCCGAGAACAAAATCACGCAGTACAGCCCCAGCACGTACAATCCCGAAATCACCCTCACCTACACCGTGACGGGCACTGACACACCCGAACCGCCCGTTGACCCCGAAGACCCCAAGGAAGATCCTTACGCCACCTTCGCCTATAGCAACGCAACGCCCGCTGATGGCGACACGCTCAACCGAGTTGACGCCATCACATTCAACTTCCCCGACATTGTTTCGGCCATTACAAAGAAGCAAGGATTCAACGTGCTCAATGCCAACGGCGAAACAGTCACCACAGGTTCGCTTGACTGGGTCAACTACCCAGGCGCTCTGCTCACCTTCACCCTAGCCAACCCCATCACAACGGCTGGCACTTATTCCTTCACCATAGACGAGAAAATCATCTGGAACTCGCTGCTTGACATTATGGCCGAGGACCTCGGTGTAAGCAATGGCGCACGCTACAATCCAGCGTTCACTTTCACCTTCACCATCGACGAGACCCTCCAGCCCGCAGAGCCCGAGGAATACCCCATCAATTTCAACAAGGAAGCCTACCAGCACCACAGCAGTCGCGTGCTCAACAGCGTCACGCTGCAAGCGGGCAGTGGAGAAGCCCAGACCGTCACGCTCGATGGCACGAAGAAGGCATACCAAGACCTGACCGACCAATCCTTCACCATTCACTCGGGCGATGCAGTCACAGTCCAGGCCAACTACAGTGGCGATTGGATGCACACCTACGTTTACGTGGACCTCGGAAACGACAAGCAGTTCAGTTTCAACGAGGCTGCCGACCAGACAGGCACCGACCTGATTGGCTACACCTATTATCTGGGCAACAACAACGAAGGCAACACCGTAGCAGAATCCGTTGCCCCCACCACGCCCATCCACTTTACCCTCGACACCGCTCCTGGCGACTACCGTATGCGCATCAAGGTGGACTGGAGCAACGCTGACCCGGGCGGCAACGTTGCCTCTGGCAACCACATCCTCAACAATGGCGGCCACATCGTCGACATCACCCTCCACGTCCTCGAACCCAATCCCAGCGATGGCATCACCGCCCCCACCCTCCAAGGACAGACCAAGATAATCCACACCCTTGACGGCCGCCAAGTAAAAACCCAAAACCTACAAAAGGGCATCTACATCATAAACGGCCAAAAGGTCCTCGTGAAGTAGTCCCCGCCCTTCAACAGACCTGTCTATAATCCGACTTAGTTTCAACCTTCGCTTCGCTCTCTATCCTTGGCGAGGCGGCCGTTGGAACTAAGTCGTTTTTGGAAGGAATGAGCACGGGTAGAGGCGAAGCCCAATAGAAAACTGAACGCTTAGATAGCACTGTTTTGTACTGATATAGGTAGACACATTTGAAAACCATTAAATGTGTACTAAAATGAAGAAGAAACACTACAAACAGTACAGCGAGGAATAGAAGTTGTCTGTAATTCGTGACTACTATTCCTCTGGTATGAGCAAGTATGCTTGCCAAAAGAAGTACGAGCTTAGCAGCTCCCGTTTGGTAACTACTCAGGTGGTTGCAAGGCAATGTACCGCACCTTGCTAGCAAGGTGTGAGTATAGAAGGACAGGGCTTCTCCTAATTATAAAGGATGTATAGAACGTCTGTACTCACACCAAGCAAGGTGCGATACATTCCTCACCGTTGAAATGGCCTAATTCGTCTGTACTCACACCTTGCAAAGCAAGGTGCAGTACATTCCTCACCTTTCCCCTTACCTGAATTGTTAAATCCAATTTTTTTCGCTCAAAAAACTTTAACATCTTTTATAATTCGGGGGCCGAAAAATTTTCGGGAAGGTCGCCACGCGCACCAAGCTGGCCCGAAAAAATTCCGCCCAAGCCCGAAAAAAATTTTATCTCTGAGGTAAATTTTTCTATCTCTGAGGTAGAAACCCCTGATTTCTAGGCGATCGAGTAGGAGGTAAACGCTAATCATAGGCGTTTATCTCCTACTTTCACGTTTACCGACCTCTCACACCACCGTACGTGCCGTTCGGCATACGGCGGT
>SFID01000050.1 GCA_004555425.1 Bacteroidales bacterium | reverse complement strand
CCATTTTGCATCAAGCGCAAGGGGTTTTTCCTGTTTTTGTTTTTCATATCTGATACAAGCCTAAAGCTACGCGCGGTACATTGACTCGCATTCAGGAACGACCTGAGTAGTTACCAGATGGTTGACCACCCATCAATTTCTTCAAAGAACCAATTTTCTCCCACACGAGGGGGTCAAGGGCCGTTTTCGGGTCTGTTTTGCATCAGAATTGCCAACTCGAGATGCTACTTTGAAAATTTATCGTACCTTTGCGGGGCTTTCTGAATACTCCTATTATATATATTTATATATAGGTAGGCTCTGTAAGTTAGTTTACAGGACCCCAACTATATGGTATATCGTTTCAGCATGAAACCATTGTTTCTCCATACTCCCCCACCCCAGCGATGCCTGATAGCCATGCTCGCTTTCCTGCTGACGCTCCCTCTGTGGGCCAGCGGCGAAAGTCTGACCGCGCGCGATGGCGGCGACCTCGTTCGGGTGGGGGATGCTGTTCCTGCATTCTCGGCCACGCTGCACAGCGGCCAGGTGCTCTCGGAGAGTTTCTGGCGCGAAGGAAACATCGTGCTCGTATTCTTCAACACCACTTGCAGCGACTGCCGCAAGGAACTGCCGCTCGTTCAGGAAATGATGCAAGCGCACGGCACGCGCTACACCTTTGTGGCCATCGGGCGGCAACAAGACCCCGAGGCGGCAGCTCGCTTCTGGCAGGAGAACGGCCTCAGCCTGCCCTACGCCATTGATGCCGACCGCTCCATCTTCTCGCGCTTCGCACGCGTTGGCATTCCGCGCATCTACGTCATTCGCAACGGAACGGTCACCGCCGCGTTTCAGCAGAAGGTGAGCCGCAAGAAGCTCCGCCGCGCCCTGCGATAGGCAGCCAAGCTTCCGCGGACCGCCCGACCATCAACCATATCCCCCAACCCATCGTATTATCAATCAAAAAGACATACGCACTATGAACAACACATCACTCAAGACGCGCCTCATCGTCATGAATTTCCTGCAATTCGCAGTTTGGGGCGCCTATCTGACCTCCATGGGCAACTACCTGGGCCCTGCTGGTATGGGCACAAAGATTGCTTGGTTCTATGCCATCCAAGGCATCGTCTCCATCTTCATGCCCACGCTCATGGGTATCATCGCCGATAAGTTTATCCAGCCGCAGAAGCTGCTCGGCATCTGCCACCTGGTGGCAGGCAGCATGATGCTGGGCCTTGCCTACCTCGGCAGCACCTCTCCCACCCCCAACCCAGCCTTGTTCATCGCCATCTACACGGTGAGCGTGGCTTTCTATATGCCCACGCTGGCCCTCTCCAATACGGCGGCCTTCACCATCCTCAAGAATCACGGGCTGGACACCGTCACACACTTCCCGCCCATCCGCGTGTTTGGCACGGTAGGTTTCATCGCCACGATGTGGTTTGTGAATTGCGCTTGCCTGACGGACGGTTCCTTCGGTTTCACCCTGGCTCGCGAGGCTGGCAAGTTCCAATACACCTACATGCAATTTGGCGTCAGCGGTGTGCTCGGCATCCTGCTGTTCCTCTATTGCTTCACGCTCCCCGCCTGCCCGCTTGTCAAGTGCAAAACGCGCCGTTCGTTCTCGCAGATGCTGGGACTGGACGCCTTCCGCCTCTTCCGCGAAAAGCGCATGGCCCTCTTCTTCATCTTTTCCATGCTGCTGGGCATGTCTTTGCAGGTGACCAACGGCTATGCAGGCCCTTTCATCACCCATTTCATTGCACAGCCTGAATACGCCGACAGTTTTGCGGCCAACAATGCCACGCTCCTCGTTTCGCTCTCGCAGATTGCCGAGGCCCTGTGCATTCTGCTCATCCCCTTCTTCCTGCGCCGCTTCGGCATCAAGAAGGTGATGCTCATTGCCATGGTGGCCTGGGTGCTGCGCTTTGGTTTCTTCGGCATGGGCGACCCCGCCTTCCCTGGCGTCATCCTCTTCATCCTCTCCTGCATCGTCTATGGAGTGGCCTTCGACTTCTTCAACGTATCGGGCGGCCTGTTTGTGGACAACGAGGTATCGCCCGAACTGCGCGCCTCGGGCCAGGGCCTCTTCATGCTGATGACAAATGGCCTCGGTGCCACCATCGGCACACTCTCTGCGGGCGCCATCGTTGACCATTTCTGCCAATGGACAGATGTGACGGTCAATGGCGAAACGGGTTTATATCTCATTGGCGACTGGAGCAGCGCCTGGTACATCTTCGCCGGCTTTGCCCTTGTCGTAGCCGTGCTCTTCGCTCTGCTCTTCCGCGAGAAGAAATAACGGTTCTTCCTGCAAGGTCCTCCAACGGCCAATCAATCCCTCAGCAGCACAAGACGCCAGATTTCGGTAACGCCGCGGGTGGATATACTTACGAATTTCGCAAGTATAAGAGCGAGTTGTTCTTAAAATATGTTTTCTGCCTGTCTTTCGGCAAGCATTATTAGGCACATTATTTCAAAAGTTCGAACTTTGCCGATGAAGAGTTGACAACACGACTCTCACGCGAGATAAACAACATCCGAACACGAACCTTAAAATTGAATAACGATGAAACGGTATCTACTCACCCTCCTGATTGTTCTGGCAGGCACACTCTCCGCCAAGGCTATCAGTTATAACGAAGCACGCGACCGTGCATGGTTCCTCACCGACAAGATGGCCTATGAGCTCAACCTGACGCCCGATCAGTACGACCGCGTCTATCAAGTCAACCTCGACTACTTCATGTCCATCGCCTACGAGGCCGATTGCTATGGTGTCTATTGGAACTATCGCGACACCGACCTCCGCTATATCCTCTGGGATTGGCAATACAGGCTCTACGTCACACTGGACTACTTCTACCGTCCGATACGCTGGATACGCTCCGCTTGGCACTACCCCATCTGCGACCACTACCGCTATGGCTACTACTATTATGAACGGCCCCGCGTGTACGTCAGCTACCATGGCTGCAACTGGAAGCGCCGCGGCCACAACGATGTATCGCCCTATAGAGGCTGGCGAGCAGAACGCGGCCCTGGCATGCGCGACAGATACGACAACAACCGACCCGGCGGTCGTCCCGGCACACACAACGAACCCAGCCGCCCCAGCAACGGAAGATACGACGGCAACCACAACAACAAGGGCGGACACGCGGACCGCGGAAACCACAACAACAAGGACGGACACGCAGACCGCGGAAACCGTAGCAACAGCGACCGCAACGTAGGCACAATGCCTGGCCGCGACCGCAGCACAACAACCACCAAGCCCAGCCGCGACCGCAATGTAGGCACAATGCCCAGCCGCAATAACAACGTGACGTTCAACCGCAACCGCAACACCAACAGCGGTGCAGTTAGTACGCCCAGTCGCAACAGTAACAACCGCAACAGCGGCAACAGCAACCGTAGCAGCGGCCGCAGTTTCGGAAGATAATTACGCAGTCATACACATTAAACACACCAAGGGGTGTCCTATCATGAGCAGGCGAATGGTCGCCTTGGCTCATGATAGGACACCCCTATTATGAAACCGCTGGTTATAGAGCCAAAATGCGCTATAGTTAGCGGAAATGATGATTTTTTCAGGCGGCTTTTGCGATTCTGAAGCCGTCATTCTCGTTACTGCAACTGAGATTGTCAACGCCCATCGGGCGGTGGGCGTTCGCCCATGGGCCGATAGGCGCTGACTTTCTCAGCGAGAGAAACGGAAACGGCAGTCATGGAGACAACGCGTGGGAAGTTTTTTCATCGCTAAGGCAATGTACCGCACGTTGCTCGTGTGGCTCCACGATTTTTGGGCATTCCATATATAAAATAGGAATACATTTTCGCTGAGCCACACGTTGCGAGCAACGTGCGGTACATTGCATTTCCCCTGAGAACAGGTCAAAGTTTTGAGGAGTTTGTTCCCGCTGAGAACGAACTATACGAGGAGTTCGCTGAGCGTTGGATGGGCATGCACCATATCAGCCAGGGCGGTGGCTGAGGTCTGTGTGGTGAGTTGGAGCGTGCACTCGTGGATGAGGTCGGCAGCGTGGGCGCCTAGGATGTGCGCACCTAGGAGTTGGCCCGTTGTGGAGTCGTAGAGCTGCTTGACCAATCCTTCGGCAGCTCCCGCAGCCAGCGCCTTGCCGTTGCTCAGGTAGTTGGCCTTGCGCACGGTGTAGGCAATGCCTTGCGCTTGGCACTCCTCTTCCGTCAGACCTACTGTTGCCAATTCGGGAACGGTGAAGACTGCTGAAGGAACGATATCCAGACGGATGGGTCGTTCGGTCTGGCCGAGGATGTGGCGGAGGGCCTGCTTGCCTTGATACGTTGCGGCATGGGCGAGTTGGCAACGGCCATTGCAATCGCCGATGGCATATACACCCGCCACGGACGTTTGCATCCATTCGTCCACCTCAATGCCTCGAGGCGTGTAGGCGATACTCGTATTCTCCAGCGCGAGGCCCGCCAAACGCGCTCCGCGACCTACGGCCATGAGCACGCGGTCGGCCACGACGACCTCTTCCTTGCCCTTGCGCGTGAAATGCACTTGCGCCTGACCATCAGCCGCTTTTTCGATGGCGGTCACAGCGGCCCCTACGTGGAAAGTGATGCCGCGGCGCTTGAGCGAAGTGCGCAGGCGCTTGGCCATATCCTTGTCAAAACGCGGCAGCACCTCGGGCGCGTATTCCACCACCGTCACCTCTGCACCGAAACTGCGGAAGATGCTGGCAAACTCCAGTCCGATGACACCGCCTCCAATCACGCAGAGGTGGCGCGGCATTTCCGTACTTTCGAGAAGGGCGGTGGAGTCTACAACCTGCGGGATCTGGGCTCCAGGAATGGGGAGCGAACGGCTCTCGCTGCCTGTGGCAATGATAATATGAGGTGCGGTGAGGGTTTGTTCGCCCTCGGCTGTGCTGACGCTCAAGGTATGGTCATCAACGAAGCGTGCCGTGCCCTCCAAAAGGGTGATGCCAGGCGTGCGCATCAGCGACTGAATGCCTTGGCGAAGGGTGGCAATCACCTGATCTTTGCGGGCGATGACGGCGGGGAGATTGACTTGCGGCATAGTGCCTTCGGGCAGTGCTATACCATAGTTGTGGCTCTCGCGAAGGGTATCTGCGACTTCGGCACTGCGGCACAGCGTCTTGGTGGGGATACATCCTTCGCCCAAGCAGGTGCCGCCTAGATTTTTGCTTTCGATGAGGGTGACTTGCAGGCCCGCCTGCGCGGCGGCAATGGCTGTGGGGTAACCGCCAGGGCCTGCTCCTATAATAATAAGGTCCATAGATTGGGTTGATATTCTAGGGTTAGAAAAAAAGGCTTCAACGGTGAAGGGGAAAAATCCTTCTCCGTTGAAGCCTTAAGTTTATTCTGTTCAGTCAATCGCGGGCATCTTGAAGATACCATCCTTGACAGCGCGCACATCGTCGGGGCGACGGATGGGCGTGTCGTGCGGTGCGGTGTGGAGCAGTTCGGGATTGGACTGTGCCTCGCGCGCAATCTGCTGCATAGTTTCGATGAAGGCGTCGAGCGTCTCCTTCGTTTCGGATTCGGTCGGCTCAATCATCAGCGATTCGTGGAAGAGCAGCGGGAAATAAATGGTCGGGGCATGATAGCCATAATCCAGCAGACGCTTGGCCACATCGAGCGTGGTGACATGTGCGGGGTCGTGGTGGTCGCCGCCATATTCGGGGCGCAGACCATCGAAGACGAACTCGTGCTTGCATAGTCCTTCAATAGGCAATTGATAGAAATCCTTCAGGCGTTCCTTGATATAGTTGGCATTGAGCACGGAGAGTTTACCAGCCATAGGGATGTACTCGCGGCCCATACTCAGGAGATAGCAATAGGCACGGATGAGGATACCGTAGTTGCTGAGGAAGGACGAAATGCTACCGAGGCTTTCGGCGGGGGTGTCAAGATGGAAGGTGCCATCGGCACTGCGGCTCACGTGGGGCTTGGGCAGGAACTGCTCCAGCCCTGCACGCACACCGACAGGACCACTACCCGGACCGCCACCGCCGTGGGGCGTGCTGAAGGTCTTGTGGAGATTGATGTGCATCACATCGAAACCCATGTCACCAGGACGACAAACGCCGAGCATCGGATTGAGGTTGGCACCGTCGTAGTACATCAGTCCGCCGCAGTCGTGAACGAGGCGGGCTATTTCAGGGATGCGCGTCTCGAAGATACCGAGCGTGTTGGGATTGGTCATCATCATACCAGCGATGTCGTCACCCAGCACAGCGCGCAGGGAGTCAACGTCGACGGTTCCCTCGGGCGTGCTCTTCACCTCGACAATCTGTAAACCGCAAACGGCGGCCGATGCGGGGTTAGTGCCGTGGGCGGAATCGGGGACGATAATCTTGGTGCGCTTCGCGTCGCCGCGAGACTGGTGGTAACTGCGAATGACCATCAGGCCCGTAAGTTCGCCGTGGGCACCTGCATAAGGATTAAGCGTGAACTCACTCAGGCCTGCTATCTCGGCGAGCGATTGCTGTACGTTGTAATAGAGTTCGATCGCGCCCTGTGTGGTGGCCTCATCCTGTGCGGGATGAAGACGTGTGAAGCCAGGGAGGGCTGCCATCTCCTCGTTGATTTTGGGATTGTACTTCATCGTACAACTACCCAAGGGATAGAAGCCCGTATCAACGCCGAAGTTATTATTGGACATATTCGTATAGTGACGACAAACGGTGAGTTCGTCCACCTCGGGCAGTTGGGGAGCCTTTTCGCGCCTGAGTTCTTGGGGAATTGCGGCAGGCGCTGGCCAAGGATTGTCGGGGAGAGAATAACCCGTGCGTCCCGACTGGGAAACCTCAAAGATGAGTTTGTTGTAACAAGTCTTGTTCATATTTCTATCGGTACGCTAGCGGTTGGACAATGCTTGGATAAGGCGTTCTACTTCCTGCGGGGTGCGCATTTCTGTGGCGCAGACGGTCACCAGCGTGTCATCATCGCCAGCAGGAACTCCGAAAAGGAAACCAGCCTCGGCCATGCGATGGCGCAGTGCCTTGACGCCCTCTGCGCCTTTATAGCGCAGGGTGCATTCGCAAAAATAGGGGCGTTCGGGGAAGCTCATTTCAAACTGGCCCGTCTGCAACAGCGCATCTACGAGGGCGTGGGCGGCGGCATAGGATTGCTCGGCCACTTCGCTCAGGCCCTTTGCGCCCATTAGGGAAAGGTAGGCTGCCACGTAGAGACACATAATGCCTTGCGCGGTACAGATATTGGACGTTGCCTTTTCGCGGCGGATATGCTGCTCGCGGGCTTGAAGGGTCAGCACGAAGCAACGGTTGCCCTCAGCATCTACGGTCTGGCCAACGAGGCGGCCAGGCATCTTGCGGATAAGGGCGTTGGTCGTACAGAGATAGCCGATGTAAGGACCGCCGTAAGAGAGGGGAATGCCCAGACTTTGCGCATCGCCACAGGCTATATCGGCACCCCAGCCGCCGGGCGTTTGAAGTGTGCCCAGGGCTACGGCCATCGTATTGATGGCGAGGAGGGTCTTGTGGGCGTGACACTGGTCGGCCAATTCCGTGAAATCTTCAATAATGCCGTAGCGGTTGGGCTGTGGCACGATAACGCCAGCCACATTGTCGGCCTCAAGGAGCGTTTGCAGGGCTTCGCGGTCCGTCACGCCGTCCTTGGCAGGCAGCACCACGAGGTCAACGCCATGGAAATGGGCATAGGTGCGAACAACATCGAGCACGGCGGGCAGGAAGGTTTCGGAGATAACCACGCGATTGCGCTTCTTGGCAGCAGCCACGCACATCATCATAGCCTCGGCCGTGGCCGTTGCGCCATCGTACATAGAGGCGTTGGACACATCCATATCGGTCAGGCGCGCCATCAGGGTTTGATACTCGAAAATGTATTGCAGGGTTCCCTGCGAAATCTCTGCCTGATACGGAGTGTAGGAGGTAGAGAACTCAGAGCGGGCAGTGATATAAGGAATCACGGAGGGGGTATAGTGGTCGTAAGCACCGGCTCCTGCGAAGATGCAAAGGGGCTTGTTCTTATCGGCCAATCGTTGCAACTCACGGCGCACCTCCACCTCGGACATGGCATGAGGGAGGTTCAAGGGGCGCGTCAGTTTGAGTTCCTCGGGCACCTCGGCATAGAGGTCGTCCAAGGATTTTACGCCAATGACATCCAGCATCTGCTGAATATCATCGGAGGTATGGGGAAGGTATTTCATTCTTCTAAAGATTAGGGAGAGCTGCGCTCTCCTAGTTTCATGGGCCGCTTCGCGTCCCTGTTTCAGGCGGTCGCTTCGCTCCCTAGTTTCAACGAAGCCTTTCGGCTTCTGGTTTCATACGAAAAACTTGGCAGTTTTTCTAGCTCGAATGTCGGTTGCGCTGAAAGTTTCCTTTGCTTTTTTCCTTATATAATATGGTGTATGTGCAATGCTATATATAATATGGTGTATCTAAATACCTATATATAATATGGTGTACACGACTATCGAGCCAGAAGCCGCAAGGCTTCGTTGAAACTAGGGAGCGAAGCGACCGTTGAATCTCTGAAACTAGGGAGCAAAGCGACCATTGAATCTAGAAACCCGCAGGGTTTCATATACTTGGTCGCGAAGCGACCAAGTTACTTACACTGTGCATCGTAAGTGGCAGCGTCCATAAGGTTCTCCAGTTCGCTGGGGTCGGACAGTTCCACCTTGATAATCCAGTTGGCGAAAGCATCTTGGTTGATCAGTTCGGGCTGTTCCTCAAGGGCTTCGTTGACTTCGAGCACCGTTCCGCTCACGGGCGAGATAAGGTCGCTGGCAGCCTTTACGCTCTCCACTGCACCGAAATCTTCGGTAGCAGTCACCTCATCACCCTCTTCGGGCATATCCACATAGACCACATTGCCCAGCTGTTCCTGTGCATAGTCCGTGATACCGATGTAACCAATATTGCCTTCTACTCTTACATACTCGTGACTTTCGCTGTAGTAAAGTCCTTCAATTACTTTTGCCATAGTTATGATTTGATTAAGGTTTGGGTTATTTCTTGTAATTCTTCTCGTAGAAACGTTTCTTGGTGACAACGCCCTCGTGCAGACGCTTGTGGATGCGGACGCGGATGGGCGTGCCGAGTTTGGCGTGGTCGATGCGCACCATCGCCATGCAAACACTCTTGCCTGTTGAGATGGAGTTGTAGCCAGTGGTCACTGTGCCAATAACTTCCTCGCTGTCGGCAGCCACCACCTCGTAGCCGTGGCGCGGGATGGCGCGGCTGTTGAGTTCAATGCCGACAATCTTGCGCGTCAGGCCCTCAGCCTTCTGCTTGGCCAAGGCTTCGCGGCCCACAAATTCGGGTTTGTCCAACTTCACGAAGATGCCGAGGCCAGCCTCAAGGGGCGTGATGTCGTCGCCCAGTTCATCGCCATAGAGGGGCAGGCCCACCTCAAAGCGCAAGGTATCTCTGCATCCGAGGCCACAGGGTTTCACCTCGCCCGAAGCCATCAGGGCCTGCCAAGCGCGAACGATATAGGCATGGGTGCCATACACCTCGAAGCCGTCCTCGCCCGTATAGCCTGTGCGGCTGACGATGAGGGTCTCGCCGTCTTTCTCCAGCGTGGCGAAGTGGTAGAACTCCATATCCTGCAACTCCATACCCAGCACCTTGCGGCATACCTCCTCGGCCTTCGGGCCCTGAATGGCCAACTGGCCGTAGTGTTCACTCTGGTTCTCAGTCTGCACGTCAAAAGCCTTGGCTTGGCTTTCTATCCAGGCATAATCCTTGTCGATGTTGGCGGCATTGATAACGAGGAAGAACTGCGTATCGCCCATCTTATAGACGAGGAGGTCGTCCACTGTTCCGCCGTTTTCGTGGAGCATCATGCCGTAGAATATCTTGCCCACGGGCGCACCGCTCACGTCGTTGGTGAAGATATGCTGCACGAAGCGTTCGGCCTCGGGACCCGTCACGAGGACTTCGCCCATGTGGCTCACGTCGAAAACACCGCAAGCCTGACGCACAGCATTGTGTTCGTCTGTAATATCGGAATATTGAAGCGGCATCTCAAAACCGCCGAAAGGCACCATCTTGGCGCCCAACTCTACATGTTCCTGGTAGAGACAGGTTCTCTTGTCTGACATAGTATTGGATAGGTTTTAGGTATTTTTGCTATAAGATAGGTTATCAGAACATCTTCAAGAGTAAATTCCGAAGCGCCTCAGCCTCCAAACCGCGGATAGCGCGCTCGGGCTGATATTTCTGCAGGGCTTCGGCAATGGCAGCCGGCTGGAAAGCGACACCCACAAGGGCCTCCTTGAAGACAAACTGCGCATCGGCCTCCTCGAAGAAGTCGCCCTGCAAACTGACTTGGTCAATCCGGTCGCCAATCAGGCTGAACCGAAAGTTCAGACTGCCCACGCCGGGAATGCGCGCCTCGCACGACTTGTCCTCGCGACTCTGCTTGCCGAAGAGATAGTCGGGATCGTAGTACTCTGCCTCTATGGCCTTGATGTACTGAATATCTTCGTCCGTGAGAAGGATGCTGCGGTCGGTCAGTCCGCGGCGTAACTCTTCGCGCAGTTCGTTCACAGAGATACTGAGGTAGTCCTTTAGGAAACCCACGCGTGATTTCACGCTGGTCACACCCTTGGACGACATTTTGGCCTTGTCGGGCGTGAGTGCGCCCTGCATCAGCCGCTCGTTGGTATCGTAGAGCATCGTTCCGTGCACGATGTTGCGGTCCTTCAGGTGGTAGAAGGCATTGCCGCAAATCTTCCGTCCGTTCAGCACAATATCGTTGCGACCTGCCACCTCCACGGGTGCCCCTAGGCGGTTCAGACAGGCCGTCACGTCCTCGGCATACTGCTGGAATATCGGTTCGATAGGCCCGCTCCCCGTGACGCGGCTCACCATTATATTATTATAGTCTGCAAAGATGCAACCGCCACCGCTCTTCCTGCGTATCACATCGATTCCCTCGGCCCGACAGAAGTCCAGGTCAACCTCCAGATGCGCCACCTGATGGCGACCCATCACGACGGTGGGACCTATCTGCCAGGTAAACAAATAATCATCTGCGGGAAGGTTGTGGGCAATGTATTCTTCGGCAGCCAGGTAAAACGGAGCGCGCTTTCCTTCTACCGAAGAGGGCATTTCTACATATACGGACATGGTATAGACTTAGGTTATTAGAGATGGCAGGGGGGCGAAATCCCACAAACAAAAGAACAAAGGGAAGTGCCTACCAAGATTCGCCCTCAAAAGTACAGATTCACGCGGAAACTTCCAAGGGAAAAACCAACTTTCTTCTTCTGCTGGAGTGATTTCAAAGGTATTTCAAAGGTATGTGCTCATTGAAGGTAGGTTCTATAAATTAGTTTCAAAGGAATCATATTTTATAAATTGGATGTCTTTACGCCTCTCGCACCGTATCTTTTTGTTTTTCATTCGGTCACGTAGCCCGCTACGCTCCCTCACGAAAAAGCAAAAACCTACGGCACGATAGCCGCAAATACATCGCAAGCTAATTTATAGAACCTACCTGAAAAGCAATGTACCGCACGTTGACGAGCAACGTGCGGCACATTGTATGGCCGCTGACAGGCGGCAATGCGAAAATCTATCTACTTACCAAGATATTCCAGAAGGATGCGCTCCGTTTCCTCCGCACTCGGATAAACGGCAAGGATTTTTCCCGCTTTGGTAATCAGGAAACCACCACCAGCTGAATTGCTGATGCCGTTTTTTAGCCATATCTGGTGCTGGTCGTTTAGTTCTAGCAGGCACAGCCAGGGGTAGCCGTCCTTCTGGATGGCTTTCTGCATATCTTCGGCCTTTGACTCGCGGGCGATGCCGATAATCTGGAAACCCTTGTCCTTGTATTTCTCATAGATGGGCATCAACGCCTTGGCATGCCTTCTGCACGGGCCGCACCACGAGGCCCAAAGGTCAATGTAGATGATTTCGCCTGTGAACAAGGTGGAGAGCGCGGCCTGTTTGCCATCGGGAAGCGATACGGCGTAGTCTATGTACTGATTGCCAGGCTGCAGTGTCAGGGACTGCAACGAACTTTGGATGCTGGCATGATAAGGGTGCTGACGGTATTTCTTGCTGTACGTCTGCTGATAGGAACGAATGAGGAAGGAGGTGAGCGCGTCTGTTTGGCTCTTGGAGATTGCCAACCTATCCTTCATATAAAACAGGCCATACATACAGGGATGCGCATCCAGCCATTTTGCCGTTGCCAAGTTCTCTTCTTCAATAAGTTCCCGATACGCTTGTTCGGTCTGCCGATAGGCTGCGATGAGGGGATTATTGCTGTGGGGCGAATGATATTCGGCGAGAAATTGTTCTTGCTCCGAAGTGGTTAGACTGTCCATGTGATGATGAAGCAACTGGTCTAGAGAATCCATTTTCTCATCCATAGCGGCCATCTGGGGAGCATAAACGGCGTCTATTTCCTGCTGGCAACGTTGAAGCATACGCGTTTCCTTCCCATCGCCCTTGACGATGACCTTGTCAGCATCGGCGCGTCCCATCTGAACGGTAACGTGCTGGTTTTCGGTGATGAAATACGCCGCACGAATGTTGCCGTCCGCATATTGATTGTCGGGTATGAGTTGGAGAAATAGTTGCCTTTCTCCTTTCCAGGTGTAGTTGAATTTGCCGTTGACTACGGGAATGCTGACGACCTCATCCATCGTACGAATATCTGCGCCCGATTCCACAAGGTACAATTTCTTTGTCTCTCTGTCGGTGGTGCTTCCTTCGATGGTACACACAAATGATTGGGCCTCCGAGGAGAGGACTGCAAGAATCACGAGAAAAAAAATAGTTGCACGTTTGAGGCTGAGAAAAACGGATAGATTCATAAATAGGAATTAGGTAGGTTCTTGCGTTGAATAGGATAAGTTGCAGCAGGAGTAAGGCTGAACGTGATGGAGCGCCCTTACCTATCGCCAAATTTCTGCCAAGCCGCCACATACTGGGCCGCTACGCGGAGATGGTCGTGGTGGCGGCGGATGTAGGCTAGGGTCTGGCGGTGGAGGGCGGGCAGTTCGTGACGGTTTTCAACCAGACGGGAGAGTTGGCGGACGCAGTCTTCCTCGTTGGGCTGTACGTTGATGATGGGGCGGAGTTCGGACTCGTGGAGGATGTCGTAGTTCTCGGGCTCGCCGCCGCCTACGACCACGAGGCCGCGGGCCATCGCTTCGAGGGCATTCATGGCGGGTGTATAGGAATAGAGTTGGTCGAGGATGACGTGGCAACCTTGCATGAGTTGGATGTACTGGTCGAAGGGTACGGACTCCACGCGCACCATTTCGGCGTGACGGGGATAGCGCGCGCAAACTTTTTCGAGGGCGCGCAGCATGATGTCCGTACCCTTGTAGGCCGAGCGGGAGCGTTGGATGCCGATGAAGAAACGGACGGGCGCCTCGGGGTCTTCCTCCAAACGCTGGAAGGCAGCGCGCGTGGCGGGGGCCACCTGCTCATCGGCCACACGGATGGGGAAGGGTATGAACTGCATCTTGTCGGCCCATTCGTGGGCGTAGGCGGCATGGTATTCCCAGAGGCCCGCTATGATGCCGTCGCAGTCAGCGGCAATGCGGCGATTGAGCACGCCCTTGGGACCATTGAGCCAGTCGGCAATGAAGATGTCGTTCTCCTGGCTGTGGCGCAACTGTTTGCCTATCTGGAAATCGCCGTAGCGATAGGTGGTGCAGTCGAGGCTGGCCTTGACAAAGTAATGGTCCATGCCGAAGGCACCGAGGAAGACGTGGCGATTGTGGCGGCGCAGGAAGGCGTAGTAGGGCCACAGCCGCTCAGCGCGCAGGGGCAAGAAGACGGAATTGATGATTTGCACCACATCGTAGCCGCGGAAGCGATGAAACTCCCTTCGCATACGCATCCACCACAGCAGACTTTGCCAGCGCGCCAAGGAGGGACGGGCCAGGTCAACATCGCGGGGATAGTTCTTCCAGCCATCACCATCGGAAGCCACCACAACGGTGTGGCCCAACTGGCGGAGGCCATCGGCAAGGGTGGCGTGGACATTGCTATAATCGCCTAAGAGGAGGATGCGCATGAGATTTTGTGAATTTGATAAGTTGGTAAAGGTTGTTTGAGGAGGCTTTCGGCCGTTTCCTTGGCGCTTCGTCTCCGCTTAGCAGTGCTTGTCTTCCGTTTCGAAGCCCTTGCTTTCCGTTCCGCTTCGGCATATTCCTGTTCCGCTTCGGCACATTGCCAACGACCCGCGCCCGCGGGTCACGCGACCTGCGCCCGCGGGTCACACGACCTGCGCCCGCGGGTCGCGTGACCTGCGCCCGCGGGTCGCTGACTTTCTCTGAGACAGAAACGGAAACCTCGGACCTAGTTTTCGATATATTGCCAAGGCGAAGAGTTACCTGCAGAAAAGATTAGGCGGAATGCTCCGCTATATAAAATTCCGCAAAGAGGCGGGCTGCCGATTCGACCATCTGTGCACAGGGACGCTTGGCATAATAGGCAGGCGTGCGCGCCTCGGCCTGAGTGTCGGTGTGCGGCTGGCGCGGGGAGAGTCCGAGGAGTTCTGCGCAGATTAGCGAACCATTCTCCTGGCGGAAACGCTCGGCCAGTTGCTGAACGACGGCATAGTTGCGTGATTTTCCTTCGCGGTCGGTGGGGTCGGTTGCGCCCGTTTCCAAACCAGCGAGAAGGAAGAGGCCACAGGCGGCACCACACGTTTGGCGCATGCGGCCGATGCCACCGCCAAAGGAAGCTGCCATACGGAGGGCCTGTTCTTCTGTGAAACCATAGAGGGAGGCGAAGGCGGCCACGACGCTTTGCGAACAATTATAGCCGCTCTTGAAGAGTTCAACGGAGCGGGCAATACGCTTTTCCATGTCTTGCATTTGGATATTCAGATTATTTGGGTTATTTTCGCGGAGCTAGAATCTCTCACTCCTTATTATATATATACGATATGAAATTCAGAAAAACAATCTCGGTGGCCGCGCTGGCTGTACTCCTCACGAGTTGCGGCGGCACCTTCGACGAACGACTGGACGCGGAAGCGCGCGAATACACCGAGAAACATCTGCCAGCCCTCGTTGAACCTGGCCACATGCTGGACAGTATCACCTACGAGGCGGACCAGCGCACGCTGCACGAATGGCACACGTTCTTGGGACAACTCGACACGCCCGAGGCGGAATCTGTGATGAAAGAGAACGAGACCATGATGCGCCAGACGGTCTTGGAAAATCTGCGGGAGGACACGAAATGGCAGACGTGCAAGGAGGAAGGCATCCGCTTCGCTTACCATTATCGCTCCACACGCACTGGCGACACCGTGATGGTGATTGTGCTTGAGCCTTCGGA
>SFID01000049.1 GCA_004555425.1 Bacteroidales bacterium | reverse complement strand
AATGGGATGGGGTATCAATCCCGCAAGGAAAAGATGCACCAAATCATCCGTGGATGGATAACCTACTTTCAGTTGGCAGACATGCAGACGCGACTGGAAGAGATTGATGAATGGCTACGCCGCCGTTACCGTATGTGTATATGGAAGGCCTGGAAGAAATGCTGCACGAAGGTGAAGAACCTCATCAAATGCGGCATTGCAAAATGGCAAGCCTACGAATGGGGTAACAGCAGCAAGAAGTATTGGCGAGTGGCCAAAAGTCCGATACTACATCGGGCCATTGGCAACGACGCATTACGGAAGCAAGGTTGGCCATGTCTGATGGACTATCATCGTTCAATAGTCCGCGTGCAATGATAAGGAACCGCCGTATGCCGAACGGCACGTACGGTGGTGTGAGAGGTCGGTAAACGTGAAAGTAGGAGATGGAGGATGATAGAGGATATCAGAGGATATTAGAGGATGATGGCGGGGATGGCGGGGATGGCGGGGATGCTGGGCTCGCTCCCTATGCGCTCTCTTGCGCTCCCTTGCATAAAAAGGCACGGGCGGATAGCGGGGCTTGCAAGAAATTCGTACCTTTGCAGCTCAGAATCATCGCTAATCATACTTTGAGGAAAAAGATAGGGTTTTTGCTGCTGCTTTCGATGGCACTCTCGCTCTCCGCAGCTCTTGTACCGACGCGTCCACAATTCGATGCGCCGGATCGTTGCGTGGATGCTGACGAACAGCAGAGCTCCTCGGCTTTCTGTGCAGCTGGGCGACCCTATACTGCGGCTAGCCGTCCTGCGCTGGCAATGAGAAAGGCGGACCTTGCGGCCCTTTGGCAGCAGTGTCTGCGGCAGGCTAATGATAGCGTGCCTGATAGTACGGCCGCGGTTGCAGCTGTTGGTGATAGCGTCGCCCTTGACTCTGCTAGCCTTGACCCCTCCCTCTTGCGCGCCATCCGCGCCTTCGACCAGGGCCTCGACATCGACAGCGCCATGCGCGACACCCTGCCCCACGACAGTGTGAAGGAGCGCAAGCCAGGCATCGATTCGCCCGTCAAGTACGAGGCCAAGGACTCCATGACCTACGATGCCGCCACGGGCTTTGCCTACCTCTTCGGCGAGAGCAAGGTGCAATATCAGGGCATGGAGCTCAACGCCGCCAAGATGAGCATGAACATCGACAGCAGTATGGTCTATGCCGATGCCCACCGCGACACCACAGGTACGCTCTCGGGCAAGCCCCTCTACAAGCAGGGCAGTGAACAGTATGAGAGTGAATCTATGGCCTTTAATTTCAAGACGAAGAAGGGCTTCATCAGCAACGTCAGTACGACCCAGGGCAACGGCTTCCTGACCAGCCGCGAGGGCAAGCGCGCCGACGACGGTACGCTCTACCTCCAGCACGCCACCTATACCACCTGCGACGCCGAGCATCCTCACTTTGGCCTCAAACTCTCGCGCGCCAAGGTCATTCCTGGCAAGGAGAGTTTCTTTGGCCCTGCCTACTTGGTCGTGGAGGATGTGCCCCTGCCGCTGTTCGTGCCCTTCGGATTCTTCCGGATGACCAAGAAAAACTCGTCGGGCCTCATCGTCCCCACCTTTGGCGACGAAACGATTCGCGGATTCTACCTGCGCGACGGCGGCTACTACTTCGCCATCAACGACTACATGGACTTCAAGGCCTTGGGCGAAATCTACACGAAGGGCTCCTGGGGACTGAGCGGCGAGATGAACTACCGCAAGCGCTACCGCTTCAGCGGTAACTTCTACGCCAGTTTCATCCGCACGGTGGAGGGCGAGAAGAATATGCCCGACTATATGGTGACGAAGAGCCTCAAGATACAGTGGACCCACACGAAGGACAGCCGCGCGGGCGGCAACACCTCTTTCTCGGCCCGCGTCAACTTTGCCTCCGAGAACTACGAGCGCAAGAACCTGGAGAGTATGTACAACCCCCTGTCGTACAGCCAGAGCACCCGCGCCAGTTCGGTGAGCCTCTCGCATACCTTCCCCAGCATCGGCCTGACCATCTCGGGATCGGCCAATGTCACGCAGAATATGCGCGATTCCTCCCTGGCCGTCACCCTGCCCGATGTATCGATCTCGCTCCAGCGTATGTACCCCTTCCGCCGCAAGCGCCAGGTGGGCAAGGAGCGATGGTACGAGAAGATTTCGTTCTCCTACACGGGCCAACTCTCCAACAGCATCACGACGAAAGAAGACCAGCTCTTCAAGTCGAACCTCGTGAAGGACTGGCGCAACGGTATGCAGCATCGTGTGCCCATCGATGCCACGTTCCAACTGTTCAAGTACATCAACATATCGCCCAACCTCTCCTTCCGCGACATCATGTACGCCCGCAGGGTGAAGCGCAGTTGGGACCAGCAGGCGCAGCGCGAAGTGTGCGATACGACCTACGGTTTCTACAACCTCTACGACTGGAACATCGGTGTGTCGATGAACACGACGCTTTATGGTTTCTACAAGCCCGTGCCGAAATTCCTCAGCAAGAAGATTGTGGCCATCCGCCACGTCTTCAAGCCGACCATCTCCGTCAGCTACGCCCCCGACTTCACCGCCGAACGCTTCGGCTATATGGACAGCTATGTCAAGACGGACGCCTACGGCAACGTATCCACGGTGAACTACTCGCCCTATCAGGGCAATCTCTACGGTTACCCCTCGGGCAAGAAGCAGGGTATGCTCAGTATGTCCGTCTCGAACAACGTGGAGATGAAGGTCAGGAGCGACCGCGACAGCACGGGTATGCGCAAGATTAGCCTTATCGACGAACTCAGCGGCTCGCTCTCCTACAACTTCGCAGCCCAATCGCGCCCCTGGAGCGACCTCTCCACGCGCCTGCGCCTCAAACTGACGAAGAACTACACCTTCTCGCTGGCCGCCGTCTTCGCCACCTACGCCTACAAGTTTGACGAACGCGGCAACGTAGTGGTGGGCGACCGCACGGAATGGAGCTACGGACGCTTCGGACGCTTCGGGGGAATGTCGCAAAACCTGTCGTACACATTCAACAACCAGACGTGGAGCAAATGGAGAGCCTTCTTCAAAGGCGAATCGCGCAAGACGGAAAGCACCACCACCACTACAGATGACGACGAGGAGGACACCGATACCGAAGATGCCAACGTGGACCCCGACCTCAAGAAGTCGCAGCGCGGCGCGAAGAAACAGCAGAAGGCAAAGGTGGATGCCGATGGCTATCTAACCTTCCAGATGCCTTGGTCCTTCACCGTGTCGTACGGCGTGACGATGTACGAAGACCGCCAAAAGGCCATCAACGTGCGCCGTATGCGCTACCCCTACTCGTTCACCCATACGCTCAACTTCTCGGGCAACCTCCGCATCGCCGAAGGCTGGAACATCTCCTTCTCCTCGGGCTACGATTTCAACTTCCACAAGCTCTCTATGACCACAGCCTCGCTCTCGCGCGACCTCCACTGCTTCGAGATGTCCTGCAACGTAGTCCTCCGCCCCTACTCCTCGTTCAACTTCTCTTTCCGCGCCCGCGCCAACGAACTGGCCGACGCCCTCAAGTGGAACAAGCGCAGCTCCTACAGCTCGAACATAGAGTGGTACTAGGCGGTAGCGGCGGAGCCGCTACCGGTAGGGTCGCCTTTGGCGACCTAGTTTCAAGTTTCAACGGAAGTCTTCGGCTTCCTAGATTCAACGCAGCCTTCGGCTGCTGGCTCGAAAGTCCTTAAACAATTAAGGAATTAGGAATGAGGAATTAGGAATTGCCTTTCAATGAGGATGAACTCCTAATATTCTCTCTCAATTTCTAAATCCTCATTCCTCATTCCTAATTCCTAATTCCTCATTCCTCATTCCTAATTGAATAAATTCCTAATTCCTAATTCCTAATTGAATTAAATATGTTCCGTTTTCTTCCCATCCTAATCCTTGTGTTCGCTCTGACCGCCTGCACCGAGGGCAGTTATGAGCGCCACGAGTCCTACTTCTACCCCCAGCGTCCCGACGGTCAGCTGCTCTACGCCGACCAAACGATGGACACCACCCTCATCTATTCGCTCGACTCTTGGCAAGCCACCAAGGAAGGCGACTGGTTTAGCATTACGCCCGAGAGTTTCGAGGTGAAGCCTGGCGTCAGCATCTTCAACAAAATGACATTCACCACCACGCCCAATACCACAGGCAAGGGCCGCACGGGACTCGTCACTATCCACGCCTACCACACCATCTCGCAATCCCTCTACCAAACGCCCTGGCTCAACATCACCTATCCCTTCGCCCAATACACCGAAGGCGAGGACCATACCTTCGCCACCCGCAAGGCCACCTTCCGCCTCTCCCTCCTCAGCTCGGCCACGGCAAGCCAACTGCGCTTCACCACCTACGCCGAGAATGCCTCCCTCACCAGCGATGCCGAATGGGTGACGCCCGAGAAAACCATCTTCCTCGCCCCCAACAGCTACGAGGTAAAACTAACCATCCAGCCCAACAAGAGCAAAGACGCCCGCAGCGCCCAACTCACCCTCACCTCCGCCGGCATCTCCACCCCCATTACCGTGGAACAGGCGGGCGACCCCGAGGCGAAATAAGGCAGAAAAGAAACCCTGCCTTCCATGGAAACTAATCTATAGAAACCTACCCGTACGCAACGGAAATGAGTGTACCGCACGTTGCTTGCAACGTGTGGCTCCGCGGACTCTGGATCTCATTGTTATCCCTGCTCCTTTAGGAAGGACAACAACCTGAGCCGTTGCCCAAAAATAGGGAGAGGCTGTGTCGCCAACCATGACGACACAGCCTCTTTGTTATAAGTAGGTGCTATAACTTAGCTTGCGATGGATTCGCGGCTATCGTGCCTTTGAAACTAATTTATAGAACCTACCTATATTTACCCTAGCGGGCGAAACGAAAAAAGATGCTAGACGAAATCCTCGGGCAGGAGGACATTCCGAAGGCTGCGGGCTTCGCGGAAGAGCGGGCCAATCTCCTCGGGAGTGAAACCAGCCACACCGCAACCAATGCGCGTGACAACAAATGAATGGCGGGGATGAGCCGCGGCATAGGCGATAAACTCGTTCACGTGAGGCGCAATAGAATTAACACCGCCCTGCATGGTGGGTATGGCGTACGAGCGGCCTTGCAGCCCCCTGCCGATGCCCTCCTTCGCACCATAGTATTGCGCCGCCATGCGGGCGATACCGCCTAGGTGCAGGCCGTAGATGTTGCTGCCGAAGATGAGGACGGCCTCGGGGTTGGCATCCATGTAGGCCCGCAGTTCCTGAGAAGACGTGTGAGCCGTGATGCGCAGACGGGGCAAAGGCACGGCGGCGACCTCCGCCTGTTTCTTGTGCCAGAAGGGGTTGATGGTGGTACGCTCCTGACTGCTTCCCACGAGGCCACGGCTCTGGCCCGTCGGCGGGATGATGCTCCCCACTTCCGACATGGTGTCGGCCATGTAGCATTCGTCGTAGGCGGACGGGGCGATGAGGCCCTCGTAAGTCGTGTCGTAGTAGTTGCGGAAATAGGGTTTGACCACCTCGTCCATCAGGCGGCGGTAGCGTTGGGAGACGGCCGAGGGCGTGATGCCCAGGTCGAGGGCCACCTCCTTGGCCTTGTAGCCCGCCACGAGGATGCCGTAGAGGATGCTCTGGGCATAGCGGTCTTGGGCGAAGTGCGAGCTGATGATTTCGTTGATCATATCGCGCACGCGTTGTTGGTAGTCGTCGGCGGCGATGGCATCCCAAGGAGCCTTGCCACCGATGCCCACGGAGAAGTCCAGGCTGTCGATGTTGAACTCGTGGGCCTGTTGCTTGAAGCGGTCAAGGATAACGTAGCGGAAGCCGCCTATCATCCAGTTGCGCAGGCTCGTCTGTGGCGGGCGGTCGGTGAGTGGTCGCCAGTGGTGCACCTCCAGCGAGAGGTAGTATTCGTGGGCCAGCGTGTAGAAGTCCATACCAGGAATCCCCGCCATTTGGTACTCCTTATTATAGATATGGTAGGCCATCTGGCAGGTGTCGTAGAAGAAGTCGCGCGTGATGCG
Organism: Bacteroidales bacterium; assembly: GCA_004555425.1. Taxonomy (GTDB): domain Bacteria; phylum Bacteroidota; class Bacteroidia; order Bacteroidales; family Bacteroidaceae; genus Alloprevotella. Next base: position 9,326 of record SFID01000049.1, on the reverse strand, counting down.
CTCGTTGTGTTGCATGAGCCCTTCGAGCAGGGCCGCATCGTTGAGGTCGTAAGTGGAGGAGGGTCGCATAAGGTGGAGGGGGAAGATGTTGAGACGGATTTGTATGGGTTGCGGACAGCAGCCTTCGGGGTGAACAGGTTCCTAAGTGCTTCATACCTAGGGCGAAGGTAGACATTTTGAGGAACATGGCGGGAATGGCGCAAAAATTTTTTTCAAAAAAAAGTGGGGGGCAGCTTAATTTTTCCCTTTCTCGTTCCTTATAATAGATAGAAGCATGCTCAGAGAAACAACAAAATCAAGAATCCTAAAAAACGAAACACCATGAAGACTGTTTATAACCTGATTATCGTAGACGAAAGCGGAAGTATGTGCCTCATCGAACAGCAAGCCTTTGCTGGTATGAACGAAACCATCCAGACCGTGCAGCAGTTGCAGAAGAAATATCCCGAGATTGAGCAGCGCATCACCCTCATGACCTTCGAGACTGGCAAGCGCCGCTACCACCTTGACAACGTTCCCGCCAAGCAGGCCCACGTCCTGCGTCCCGGCGAGTATCGCCCCGGTGGCGGCACGCCCCTCTATGACGCTGTGGGCGAGGGCATCGCCAAGGTCAACGCTGTGTGCGGTGTAGATGACGAAGTGGTCGTGACCATCATCACCGATGGCGAGGAAAACTCCTCCATGGAGTACAACCACAAGATGGTCAAGAACCTCATCGAAAAGATGAAGAAGCAAGGCTGGACCTTCGCCTTCATCGGTACGGACAACCTCGACGTGAGCGGAATGGCACAAAGCCTAGGTATCGACAGCCACCTCTCCTTCAGCGAAGATGCTGCAGGCACGCAGATGATGTTTGAGAGAGTGCGCTCCTGCCGCGAAGCCAACATGGCCTGCATCGCCTCCGATGAATCCGACGAACAGCGCGCCCACCGCCGCGCCAACTTCCTCAACCTTGACGAGGCGTAAGGCAACCTCACAACCCCATAGGGGATGAGCCCTTCCCAGTAGCCCCAATTCGGGCGGCTGGGAAGGGCTTTGATCGATATGCTCAGAAGAAACCGTACGATTGACTGGAATCGCCGGGAATCCGAGCGCGCCAATATGCGCCGGCTGGTAAAGCGACTGCTCAAGAAATACAAACACCCGCCAAAGGAAACAGAAGATGCCATGAACATCGTACTGAAACAATGCGAGCAGTGGGCCGAAAATCAAGATGAAGCATAGAACGCTATGCAAATGGAGAGCATCAAGGGGTGTCCTATTCCCAAAAATATGTAGATTTACATAAAACTTGGAATAGGACACCCCTTCTATTCCCAAAAACATGTAGATTTACATAAAACTTAGAATAGAGCACCCCTCCTATTCCTAAAAATATGTAGATTTACATAAAACTTAGGATGGAAATTCTTGGGAGGTAGGTTGGAAAATCCTATTTTTGCAGTGATTCCCGAAACGGAATACCCTTCAGGTAGGTTCTATAAATTCGTTTCAATGGAAGGTAGGGGGGCTTTTCTGCTTGGAAGCTTTCACGCCTCTCGCGCTGTATCTTTCTGTTTTTCATTCGGTCACGTAGCCCGCTACGCTCCTTTATGGAAATCCTACGGACGATAGCCGAGAACTCATCGCAAGCTAATTTATAGTACCTACCTTCAAATTGATTACTAACATATCCAATTATGATGCGAAACTTTATTCAGCGCGATGTCTATCTCGGACGACTGATTCAGAGAATGCACAATGGGATGGTTAAGATTGTGACCGGCCCTCGTCGCTCTGGCAAGTCGTGGTTGCTGAGTCATATCTTCGTGGACTATCTCAAGCAGCAGGGTGTGACGGATGCGCAAATCATTCACCTATCCTTCGATTTGGACGACGAGTACAATCAGGTAGAGCTTCTGGAGGGCGCCTCCTTGAAAGACTATCTGTATGCACGTATCACGGATGCGCAAGTCCAATATTACGTGATGCTTGACGAGGTGCAAGAGGTCAAAGGTTTTGAGCGTATTGTCAATGGGTTGGCTGCCAAGGACAATGTAGACGTATATGTGACGGGGAGCAACAGTCATTATCTCAGTAGCGACATCAACACCCTCTTCCGCGGTCGCGGTGACGAGGTGCGCGTATGGCCGCTCTCCTTCAAGGAGTTTGTTGCCGGCCGAACGGAATCTTTGAGCGAATTGTGGAAGGAATACTATACGTTTGGTGGTATGCCCGCCTTGTGCCACATGCAAAGCAGCGAGCAGAAGGTGTCTTATCTGCGTCGGCTTTGGCAGAAGGTGTATCTGACGGATGTGGTGGATCGTAACAACCTCAAGAACCGCGAAGGGCTGGAAGCGCTGGCCGATGTGCTCTGCTCGTCCATCGGTTCGCTGACCAATCCTACGCGATTGACCAACACCATGCAGTCGGTGCAGCATGTCAAATTGACGAATCAGACCACCGACAGTTACATTTCCCATCTGGTGAATGCCTACCTCTTTGAAGGTGCAGCGCGGTATAATATCAAAGGGCGCAAATATTTCGAGTCTATCAAGAAATATTACAGTGTTGATATCGGCCTTCGCAATGCTCGCCTCAATTTTCGACAGCAGGAAATCACGCACATCATGGAGAATGTTGTCTTCAATGAGTTGCGGATGCGCGGGTTCTTGGTGGATGTGGGCGTGGTTGAATGTCGCGAGATGCGGGAGGACAAGTCCACTCTCGTTCACTACGAAATAGACTTCATCGCCACCAACGGTATGCAGAAATACTACATACAGTCTGCCTATCGTCTAGACACGGAAGAGAAGCGAAGGCAAGAGCTGAGATCACTCGAGAAAACGGACGACAGTTTCCGGAAAATAGTCATCGTGGGCGACGACATCGCCCCCTATACGGATGAGAGTGGCATACAATTTATGGGCCTCTTCGACTTTCTCCTAAAGTGGGATCTGCTCAGCGTGTGAGTACGAAATCCCTTCTTGTTCCTTCTTCCTCCTTCCTCCTTCCCACTTCCTTCGGATCTATAGGCAGGTCCTGTCAATTCGTTTCGATGGAAGATGGCGTTTCTATTATGCTTGGATGTCTTTCACGCCTCTCGCAGCGTATCTTTTTGCTTTTCATTCGTTCACGTAGCCCGCTACGCTCCCTCACGAAAAACCTACGGTACGATAGCCGCGAATCCATCGAAAGCTAATTTTTAGAGCCTACCGTAATAAACTTGGTGTATTCAAAATGAATGTATAACTTTGCGAATGAAGTTACATCAGTGATGCCACGCTACATGATATCTGAGCGGAGTAAAAAATGAATTGTTTATGGCAAAGCAGGTAATAAAAGTATAAGGCTATGAATGAACAGAGTGAAGAAGAAAGAGTATTGCTTCACGGGGCGAATTGGAGAAAGCTGCGTTTCTTTCAGAAGTCGGAAGCCCTCTACCAGATGACATTCGTGTTCTGTGAGCGATTTCTCCCAAAGCATGGCGACCGCACCGTGGACCAGATGGTGCAGGCAGCACGCTCGGGCAAACAAAACATCATAGAAGGTTCTGAAGATGGAAAGACATCCACCGAAATGGAACTGAAACTGCTCAATGTGGCCCGCTCAAGCATTCATGAACTGAGGGAAGACTACAAAGACTATCTCCTCTCCCGCCATCTGACACTATGGGACAAGCAACACCCGCGCTACCAAGGGATGCACGAGTTCACCAAAAGAAGTAACAAACTCAGCGACTACGAACCCTTCTTCCAAAAATGGAATGATGAGGAAATGGCCAACACAGGCTATACCATGTGCTGCCAGATAGACGTGATGATGAACGGCTACCTGAAAACCCTAGAAGAGCGCTTCCGTAAGGAGGGCGGCATGAAGGAGCGCATGCACAGAGTGCGGACCGGATACAGAGCCCAGCAGGACCAACTCATGAAGGATATGCAAGCCACCATCCAATGGTAGGAAGCGCGAATACGGGAGCTCGAGGCCGAGCTGGAGAGGATGGCTCGGAGGCTGGAGGGCGGCGGGGCTGGAGAGGATGGGAGAGGATGATAGAGGATGGGAGAGGATGGGAGAGGACGCTAGAGGATGGTAGAGGACGCTAGAGGATGGAAGAGGACGCTAGTGGATAAAGGGCGGCGCGGCTCCTCTCTCCTCCTCTGATATCCTCTCCCCTCCTATCACTACACCATGCAGGAACTTATAGCACCTACCTTTACTGTGATGCTTACTGTGATTACTGCCCTCCAAAGAGTTTTTTTGAATTATGTATTACGTTATTCAAACAGGAATTTGTACCTTTGCGGCAAACACATGGTAAATTATGAAAGCATCCAAATCCACCTCCGCGCGCGGTGGACGGCGTGAGGGCGCAGGACGACCCGCAGGCGACAGCAAATTGTTCACCTTCCGCGCGCCAGGTCCGCTGGCCCGCGTCATTGAGGCGCAGGAGAACAAGACCGAATTTATTACCCGTTGCATCGCTAGCCAGTTGACCGCCGAGGGCGACACCGTGCAGGAATCGCAGAAGATGCTGCGGGGACTGGGCGATGCTTGGCCCGCCACGCGGATGGCCGAGGCGCGTCTGCCCTTCTTCGACATTCGCATTGTGGCAGGCTTCCCCCTTCCCCTTGATGCCGACGAGCGGGCACAGGACATCGACCTGTTGCGCCTGCTCTGTCCGCACCCCGAGGCCAGTTACCTCATCCGCGTGCAGGGCGACTCGATGATAGATGCCAATATCCATTCGGGCGACATCGTCATTGTGGATAAGAGCAACCGCCACCCCAGCGAGAACGAGGTGGCCGTGTGCGAACTCAATGGCGAATATACCCTCAAGTATTTCGTACTGCGCGATGGACAGGGATGGCTCGTGCCCGCCAATCCCGACTATCCCGAAATACCCGTGAGGGAGGGCGATGATTTCAGCGTGTGGGGCACGGTGACGTATGTGATTCATTCTGTACACAGGTAATGTATGCACTGGTAGATTGCAACAGTTTCTTCTGTGCCGTAGAGCGCGTGTTTCATCCCGGGCTCCGCGGTAAACCCGTGTGCGTGCTCTCCAACAACGATGGGTGCATTGTGGCACTGACCCCCGAGGCCAAAGCCCTGGGGCTGCGCCGCGGTGTGCCCCTCTATCAGGTGGAGGACATCGTGCGCCACGGGCAGGTGCGCGTATTCTCCTCCAATATGTACCTCTACGCCGCCATGTCCAAGCGCGTGGTCAGCATCCTGCGCCAGTCCGTGCAGGCCGTGGAGAACTACAGTATCGACGAATGCTTTTGCGACCTGCGCGGCTACGAGCGCCACTACGACCTGACCGAACTGATGCGCACCATTGCCGAGCGCGTGCAACGCTGGACCGACATCCCCGTAAGCGTGGGCGTAGCCCCCAGCAAGACGCTGGCCAAGATAGGTAGCAAATTTGCCAAGCAGTATGCAGGCTATCGCGGTGTGTGCACCATCGATACGGACGAGAAGCGACGGCGCGCACTGGCCCTCTTCGACCTGGGCGATGTGTGGGGCGTGGGGCGCAGCACCCTGGAACGGCTCCACCAGTTGGGCATTCATACGCCCCTCGCCTTTGCCGACCAGACAGAGCGATGGGTGCGCGCACACTTCTCGAAACCCGTCGTGCAGACGTGGCGCGAACTCAACGGCGTGCCCTGCATCGACACCGCCGAGGTGGTGCGCAACCAGACGATATGCACCAGCCGCAGTTTCGGTCAGATGGTGGGCGACCTGCCCTCGCTGCGCGCCTCCGTGGCCACCTTCGCCGCCTCGTGTGCCAGCAAACTGCGCGGACAGCGTGCAGGTGCGCGCCAACTGACCGTGTTCATCTGCAGCAACCGCTTCCGCGAAGACCTGCCGCAATACAGCGCGGCCGAAAGCACCCTCCTTGTCGTGCCCACGGCCGATACGATAGAGATTACCACGGCCGCCCTCCAACTGCTCGACCGCATCTATCGCCCCGGCATCCTCTACAAGAAATCGGGCGTCATCCTCAGCGACATCGCAGATATGCGGCAAGTGCAGCAGGACCTCTTCGACCCCATCCGCAACCGCCCGCAACGCGCCCGCCTCATGCAGGCCATCGACCAAATCAACCAGCGCTACGGACTCAAAACGGCCCGCTTGGCCGTGGAGGGCGAGGCGCAAGAGGCATGGCGCACCAAAAGCGTACACCGCAGCCCCAACTACCTCACCAACCTAGCTGACATTCTGGTGGTGTGAAGGGGTTTTTTTAATTAGGAATTAGGAATGAGGAATTGGGAATTAGGAATGAGGAATTGGGAATGAGGAATTAGGAATGAGGAATGAGGAATTAGGAATTGGGAATGAGGAATTGGGAATTAGGAATTGGGAATTAGGAATTGGGAATTAGGAATTAGGAATTGGGAATTAGGAATTGGGAATTATTCTTCAATGAGAACAAACTCCGTACTCACACCTTGCAAGGTGCGGTACTTTTACGTTACACCAATTCCTGATAACAAGCTTCAGCAGTTGCTGCGTTCTCTAGTTTCTGGCGGAAGCTTGCGGCTTGCCCCAACCACTCCTAATTCCTCATTAAAACTCTGTACTAACACCGAAAACCTAGCGCAATCAAGGTGCGGCTCTCTTGTGTTTCCGTTCCGCTCTCCTACATTTCCGTTCCGCTTCGGCACTTTCTCAGCGACCCGCGGGCGCAGGTCACGCGACCCGCGCACGCAGGTCGTGTGACCCGCGCCCGCAGGTCGCGTGACCCGCGCCCGCGGGTCGCTGGCCTTCTCGGAGGTGGAAACGGGAATTGCGGCAATAAAAACGAGAACCGCGGTACCCTTTTTTGCGGGAGTGTCTCATTGCGAAGAAACGTACCGCACCTTGCTCGTGTGTGTGAGTACAACGATGATGGCACCTCTGCCGTCAGTACGAATACCATATTTAGCCATAAGCATGAAGATAATTGTATCCCGAAAATAGCTCCGCTGGGCACCCACCTCATTTATTATGGGTAGCTAGCGCCTCGCCATTCCCGCTGCCCACCACTCCTCCCCAAAGCCCATTCCGTGGTAAAAAACACATATTTCCGCCCAAACCCTTGGTCGTCTCAAAAAGAATCCCTATATTCGCCATTGAAAAACTCTCACACGAGAATTTTGCGCTAGTCCGCGCGCCCGCGTATGTGCACCCGCGCGTACATATATATATAAGTATGGAATCATCCCCGCAGCCCCGCACACAGAGGGTAGGGGGTAAAGAAAAAAGGAGGTATCTATGAATATCAACGTTCAGTCCATCCACTTTGAAGCAACCGAGCAGTTGCACGCATTTATCGAGAAGAAAGTAGGCAAGTTTGCCAAGAATTGTGCTGAGGCTACCGCCGACGTGGTGCTCAAGGTAGTGAAGCCCGAAACGGCTATGAATAAGAACGTGCAAATCACGCTCGCGATGCCAGGCGGCAAACTCTTCGCCGAGAAAACCTGCGACACCTTCGAAGAAGCAGTGGACCTCTGCTGCGAAGCCTTGAAGCACCAAAACGAGCGCTTTCAGGAGAAACGCAGGTGATTTTTGAAAAAAATCTGCCGATTATTTTGGTGGTAAAAAAATAATGTCTACCTTTGCAGCCGTTTCCGAGATACTTCTCTGGTACGGCTGCAAAGCTGACAGGGGGTAGGGAGATACGGGCAAATACCAGAGTGGCCAAATGGGGCAGACTGTAAATCTGCTGGCTTACGCCTTCGGTGGTTCGAATCCATCTTTGCCCACGAATTTGCGCAAGCAAGTTTGATAAGGAATGCGGAAATAGCTCAGTTGGTAGAGCACTAGCCTTCCAAGCTGGGGGTCGCGAGTTCGAGCCTCGTTTTCCGCTCCAATCTTGCTGCTATAGCTCAGCGGTAGAGCACTTCCTTGGTAAGGAAGAGGTCGTGAGTTCAAGTCTCACTAGCAGCTCAACTATCTCTTATGAAAGACTATTGTGACAGAGTATTTAGCGTAATTCTCCCCAATTACTTCTTGAATATTATCTAACAGTTTGTCCAAGGGATTAGTGGATAAAGCCCGCAAGAGGGCTTTTGGCTTTTATCGCATTTATTTACAATTAAAATATTAACAAAGCTATGGCTAAAGAAACTTTCGTGCGTACCAAACCGCACGTAAACATCGGTACTATCGGTCACGTTGACCACGGTAAGACTACCCTTACTGCTGCTATCTCTAAGGTGCTGCACGATAAGGGTTTCGGTAGCGAAGATGTGAAGTCTTTCGATCAGATTGACAACGCTCCCGAAGAGAAGGAGCGTGGTATTACCATCAACTCTTCTCACATTGAGTACGAAACTGCTAAGCGTCACTATGCTCACGTTGACTGCCCGGGTCACGCTGACTACGTGAAGAACATGGTTACTGGTGCTGCTCAGATGGACGGTGCTATCATCGTAGTAGCTGCTACCGATGGTCCTATGCCTCAGACTCGTGAGCACATCCTGCTCGCTCGTCAGGTGAACGTTCCCCGCCTCGTAGTGTTCCTCAACAAGTGCGACATGGTTGACGATGAGGAAATGCTCGAACTCGTTGAAATGGAAATGGGTGAACTCCTCGCTCAGTACGAATTCGAAGAGGATACTCCTATCATCCGCGGTTCTGCACTCGGTGCACTCGGTGGAGAAGAGAAGTGGGTTGACAGCGTAATGCAGCTCATGGACGCAGTTGATACTTGGATTCAGGAGCCCGAGCGCGATCGCGATAAGCCCTTCTTGATGCCTGTTGAAGACGTCTTCTCTATCACTGGCCGTGGTACTGTTGCTACTGGTCGTGTTGAGACTGGTGTTATCAAGGTAGGTGACGAAGTTCAGATTCTCGGTCTCGGTGAAGACAAGAAGTCTGTTGTAACTGGCGTTGAAATGTTCCGCAAGCTCCTCGATCAGGGTGAAGCTGGTGACAACGTAGGTCTCCTCCTCCGTGGTATCGACAAGAACGAAGTACGTCGTGGTATGGTAATCACTCACCCGGGTGTTATCAAGCCTCACAAGTCCTTCAAGGCTTCTATCTACGTCCTCAAGAAGGAAGAAGGTGGTCGTCACACTCCCTTCGGCAACAAGTATCGTCCCCAGTTCTATCTCCGTACTATGGACTGCACCGGTGAAATCCACCTGCCCGAAGGTACTGAGATGGTAATGCCTGGTGATAACGTAGAGATCACTGTAGAACTCATCTACGCTGTGGCTCTCAACGTAGGTCTCCGCTTCGCTATCCGTGAAGGTGGCCGCACCGTTGGTTCTGGTCAGATTACTGAAATCATCGACTAATATCCCGCCTCGGGTATTACTCGAAGACATACCTCCAAAAGTCCTTGCCCCTCGTGG
>SFID01000048.1 GCA_004555425.1 Bacteroidales bacterium | reverse complement strand
CGCGCACCGATAAAGCCAAGAAAATTTCCGCAAAAGCATTTAGAAAATCCGCAAAAGCATATAGAATTTCCAACTTCCGATGTATTTCTTCCTTTATATGGGCCCAAAAAAAGAGGAAAGAACCCCGTGTTTAGGGCTCTCTCCTCTTCGCTAGTACAAAGATAATACATTTTCCTCCGAAATGCAAATCGTTTTAACATTTCGCAACAACCTGCGAAATGTTAAAAGACGAGTTTTGCACACTCGGGGCTCTGCGATGTATTATATTACGAGGCTGGGGTCGCTGCGCGACCTTAGTTTCAACGGTCGCTGCGCTCCCTAGTTTCAACGGAAGCCTGCGGCTTCCTAGTTTCAGGGAATCCCTTTGGGCTTCCTGTTTCAACGCAGCCTTACGGCTGCTGGCTCGATAGCGTTGATTCGCTATAGGTAGGTTCTATAAGGTAAGTTCTATCAATTAGCATTGAGCCCACTTTAGAAGTGGGCTCAATAAGATAAACTTCAACAGTCATACGTTGTTGTCCTTCCCTCGCGATTCGTTGCAGAGCTAAGTTCACCGAACTCATCCAAGCGCCTGCGCCAAGTCGGCCAAGAGGTCGTCAATATGCTCAGTGCCGATGCTGAGGCGAATGGTGGCGGGCGTGATGTGCTGCTGCTCCAGTTCGTCGGGCGTCATCTGCGAGTGCGTAGTCGTATAGGGATGGATGACCAGGCTCTTGACATCGGCCACGTTGGCCAGGAGGGAGAAAATTTGCAGTTTGTCGATGAACTGCCAGGCTTCGGCCTGTCCGCCCTTTACCTCGAAGGTGAAGATGGAGCCGCCACCCTGCGGGAAGTACTTATTATATAAGGCGTGATCGGGATGCGTGGGCAACGAGGGATGATTCACCTTGGCCACCTTGGGATGGTGGGCGAGGAAATCAACCACCTTGAGGGCGTTCGCCACGTGGCGCTCCACGCGCAGCGACAACGTCTCGACACCCTGCAAGAGGATGAAGGCATTGAATGGAGAAATCGCTGCGCCCGTGTCGCGCAGTATGACGGCACGAATACGGGTGACAAAGGCACTCGGACCAGCCACATCGGCAAACACGGCGCCGTGGTACGATGGGTCGGGCTGGGCAAGGGTTGGGTATTTATGGGCATTGGCCTTCCAGTCGAAGGTGCCGCCATCTACGATGATGCCGCCGAGGCTCGTGCCGTGGCCGCCGAGGAATTTCGTGGCGGAATGCACCACCACATCGGCTCCGTGCTCTATCGGGCGAAGCAGATAGGGAGTGGCAAAGGTGTTATCAACAATCAGGGGCACGTTGTGGCGATGGGCCACCTCGGCCACGGCATCCAGATTAGTGACATCGGAGTTGGGATTGCCAAAGGTTTCCACGAAAACGGCCTTCGTGTTAGGACGGATGGCGGCTTCGAGGGCCTCGAGGTCGTTCACCCTGACGATGGTGTTGCTCACGCCCTGCGTGTGGAGCGTATGGGTGATGAGATTGAACGAACCGCCGTAGAGATTGTCGGCTGCTACGATGTGGTCGCCCTGCTGGCAGACGTTTTGCAGCGCATAGGTGACGGCAGCCGCGCCGCTGGCCACTGCCAGTGCGGCCACACCGCCTTCGAGGGCAGCCACACGGGCTTCGAGAACGGCCTGCGTGGAGTTGGTCAGTCGGCCATATATATTGCCGGCATCGCGCAGGGCAAAGCGGTCGGCCGCATGCTGCGCATTGCGGAATACATACGAGGTGGTCTGATAAATAGGTACGGCACGGGCGTCGGTGGCGGGGTCGGGCTGTTCCTGACCTACGTGCAACTGGAGGGTTTCAAAGTGTAATTTCTTCGTGGACATAGTTATTTATTTTTGAGATAATACGTTGAATGTTCTTCTCGTTTGCATTTGCAAAGGTAAGCAATCTAGAAAAACCTTCCAAGAGTATTCATAAATTCGGAAAAACTTACTACATTTGCATTCAACGGAATAATATTTCTACGCCTCAACTAGCGAAAAGCCTATGTCAAACGAAAAATATTCTATCGACGCCACGGACATCCTCATCCTGCGCGCCCTGCAATCGAACGCCCACTTGACAGTCAAGGAACTGGCCGCGAAGGTCAACCTGAGTACGACGCCCGTGTTCGAGCGAGTGAAGCGGCTGGAGCGCGAGGGCATCATCGACCGCTACATTGCCGTGCTCAATGCCGAGAAACTTAACCAGGGTTTCCTCGTCTTCTGCGCTGTAAAGATGCAGCGCATCAGCCACGAGATTGCCACGGAGTTTGCCGCCACCATTGCCGACATACCCGAAGTGACAGAGTGCTACAACATCTCGGGCAAGAGCGACTATCTCCTGAAAATCCATGCGCCGAGCATGAAGTACTACCAGGAGTTTGTGCTCAACGTGCTGGGCAACCTCCCCCACCTCGGTTCGCTCGAGAGCTTCTTTGTCATGGACACGCTGAAACACAACTACGGCATCAGCCTATAGACTGCGGCACGCCTATCGGCCAGAGATACAGAAAAACATATCAGGTCCGAATATACCTCTTTGAAATCAAGAGAGTTAGAAGAATTACTTCGTTTTCAGGTAATGAGTTGGCAACCGTCCTAATTGCCGTAGTCTGCATCGCTTTGCTTGTTTGGGAAACTCTTACTTGGTTGGAAGCAATTAACGAACAAGGAAGCCACGGTAAAGGCAACTCCTACTCCTACCACGCCTGCCCATCCGTAATGTTGCCAAAACAGACCTGAAACGAACGTACCAGCAGAACCGCCCAGGAAGTAGATGGTCATATAAACGGTATTGACTCGGTTGATGGCGGATGCGTCGAGGGTGACCACGCTGGTCTGATTTGACAAATGGATGCATTGCATTCCTGCATCAATCAAAAGGATGGCGATTATCATCCACAAGTAGCTGTCATTTCCAAAAAATGCCAACAACCATGCAGCCAAGATAACACATCCCCCGACAATGGAGAAGAACCTTACGCCGTACTTCTGGACATAGCCGCTAATGAATACAACCGTAGACGCACCTGCCAATCCGCACAAACCGAGTGCCCCGATAATATCGTCATCCGCAAAGAATGGCTCTTGCTTCATCCGGAAAGCAAGGCAACTCCACAACGCAAAGAACGAGCCATAAGCCAATGCCGCCCTCAACGAAGCGATACGCAAGTACGAGTATTTGGCAAGCAGACGCAACAAGGATTTCATCAGGCCCGCATAATTTTCACTTGAACGAGCAGGCAGAACGGGAAGCATCTTGTAAATCATAAGAAAGCATCCGAGCATAAACACACAAGCCACAAAATAGACGGAATGCCATCCCCACATATCAGCCAGGAAACCACTTAATACCCGTGAGCCCAGAATACCTATGAGCAAACAGGACTGTATAATCCCCACGTTGCGTACCTTGTGTGCTGGTGCTGAATGGAAAGACACCAACGGGATGAAGAACTGCGGCATAACCGAAGATGCTCCGGCAAGCAAGGATGTGCCCCACACCCAATAGATGTTAGGGGCAAGTGCTATGGCAAGCAATGCGCACGATGAAATAATATAATTGGTCAATATCAGCTGCTTTCGTGAAACCAAATCGCCAAGCGGAATGACAAAAACAAGTCCGACTACATAACCTATCTGGGTCAATGTTGCAACCATGCTGGCAGAAAAGTCGCTTACCCCAAAATCCTTGGCCATGCTGCCCAACAAAGGCTGGTTGTAGTAGCAGTTGGCAACGGAAAGCCCGGTAGCGACTGCCAGCAGAGCCAGCAGAGGTGCCGGAATGCCGTGGCTTTCTCTCAATTCATATTGCATCATTTATTCCTCTTGCATCATTTATTCCTCCTTTCAGTATGACACAACTTTCAATCCAATCAAGGAGGCAATGAGCGTGAACAGGAAGAAAAGCCGTATGGGAGTGGCCGGCTCTTTGAAAACGAATATCCCAATCAAGACCGTGCCGACCGCTCCGATACCCGTCCAAATGGCGTATGCCGTGCCCCAAAGGCAAAGTCTGAACCGCTTTGGCAAGTAATGCCATACTCAATACCGTGGAAGCCAAGAAACCGCTTCCCCACAGATAAAAACCAATACCTGATTCCTCTCTCGTTTTTCCCAAGCAGAATGTAAGGCTTACCTCAAACAATCCTGCCAAAAATAAAATTATCCAATTCATACCTATAATTTATTAAATTCGGGTGCAAAAGTAAGCAAGTAATTTCTAACCGTTTTTCACATTTGGTAAAAACGGATTTTGCATTTGACAAAAAACAGCCGTTAGCAGCTGTTTCTACGCACTATTTTATAATTTTGTACCACAAAAATAACTTATGGATATAAAGGAAATCATCAACCAGAGATATGCCATGCCAGATGCGTCTTTGGACAAGTTGCGGCAATGCCTGACGGAAGTCTCATACCCAAAAGGATTCCAAGTGTTGGAATATGGCAAGATAGAAAAAGACATCTTTTTCATCAAGAAAGGCATTGTCCGCGCCTATACTTTGGTAGAGGGGAAAGAAATTACCTTTTGGGTCGGCAAGGAAGGGGCGACTATTGTTTCCATGAAAGGATATGTGAATGACGAACCGGGGTATGAAACAATGGAGCTGATGGAAAATTCTGTCTTATATGTATTGGAAAGGAAAAAACTGAAAGAGTTATTCTTGGAGGATTTGCACATAGCTAATTGGGGACGGCGTTATGCGGAAATGGAACTGCTTGCTGCCGAGGAACGACTGATTTCCATGTTGTCAGCCGTCGCCTCGGAACGGTATCACGAGTTGTTGGAGAAAGAGCCTGATTTGTTACAGCGGTTGCCGTTAGGAAGTATCGCCACCTATTTAGGCATCACACAGGCAAGTTTGAGTAGGATTCGGGCACAAATAAAATGACGTTTCAACCAACTGAGGTTTCTGAACGGGGCAAAGTAGAGCAGTTGCAGCAGGGAGTCCATGCCCAACTCGTACTGTTCGCCGAAGATGTGTCCCACTAACGAGCGGATACAAAGGAAGTCACCTTGTCGGGGAACATGGCTTATCGGCTCGTAAAGGTTGAGGAACTTGCCGACTACTGGCTAGTAGCCCACATGGTCGGGTACGGTGCAGAAGCCGTCATACTTCGGAGCACTTGCCATGTAGTCCTTGCCGTGGTCCTGGCGCGGAGTCTCGGAGTTCCATGCGATGCTCCGTTTGCAACTGAACTGCGCCACCGTTCCGTTGATTGTAGCACGTCCCATGATGGGGACAATTCCTCCTTGCTGCCGTTCGCATAGAACAGCACGCGAAATGTGCTCCTTGTCATACTCGTTCTTTTTTTGTTGTAAAACTATAAATCAACGAGTTAAGCCTTGACAAGCAAACCTACGCAGAGCGGCGCAAACGGAACGGTGACTGTTAAATCTGCATTTCTGACGGGTAACGATTAGGAAACCGTTCTCTTTCTCCAATCCGCTTTGAAACGCTATTCAGCCCTCTATCCAACTTCCGCCATTTTCTTACAACTACTTAATTCACAAATTACATTGCGTTTATCGTCCAATTTTTGGAGGTTTTTCCATAGATTTTTCGTAAGTTTGCAGCAATTATTTATATTTCTATAACTATGAACTGCTTCATTCCTAGGAAAAAATCACTGAAATTAGGCATCCTTGCCCTGCTAGTAGCCATTCTCAGCACGACAGCTGCCTTTGCGCAGCAAGAGGTGACTACGCATATTGTCAAGAAGGGCGAAACGCTCTATGGCATCGCCGCAACCTATGGCCTCACCATTGAGGACATCGAGCAAGCCAACCCAAAACTGATGGGCAAGAAGCTCAAGAAGGGCACGAAACTCCATATCCCCTCGCTGACAGCTAAGCGAGAGGAAACGGAACAAGCACGCAGGGACAGCCTTGCAGCCATCGAGGCCAACGGACTGACGCACCTCGTGCAAACGGGCAACACACTGGAGAGCCTTGCCCAGCAATACGGCGTTGGCGTGGACGACATCAAGCGCGCCAATCCTCAACTGGCTCCCGCCTTCAACCTCCAAGCGGGCACGACCATCGTCATTCGCCCCGCAAAAAATGCCTGTCTGCCGCAGGGTTTCAATCATATCAAGATGGCCGTAATGCTACCGCTGAGCGCAAAGGGCATCGCCGCCGACCGCAGTATGGAGTTCTATCGCGGACTCCTGCTTGCCGCTAACGAACTCAAGCACGAAGGCAAACACATAACCATCTACGCCTACGATGAACCCGCCAAGGCCGACTCCATCAACCAGCAGATTGCCAAAATACAGGCCGATGGCGTCCACTTCCTCATTGGTCCCATCCAACCTTCCCACCTCAATATTGCCGCCAATGCACTCAAGGGCACGAATATCAAGATGCTGGTGCCCTTCATCAGCACTTTCGACAAGGTGCTCACCAATCCCAACGTGTATATGCTCAATACACCCGCGCAGCAGAAGTGCCAGATGGCCGCCAACCTCCTGCGCGATTCCTTCGACGGCAATCTAAAAGTCATACTGGCTGAGGCAGCCCTCCCCACCGAGACCGATACTCCCGCCCAAGCAACGAAACAACCGAAGTCCGACAAGCAGGCTGAATTTGCCGTCCAGTTGTTCAATTCACTCAAAGCCTTGGGCATACCAACGGCCAAAACCTCACAGGTCTTCACCCCCGCGATGCTGGCAGCACAGGCACAGGGCAACCACCATTTGCTGGTAATCCCTGCCTTCTCGGACAAGGAACAGCTGGACAGCCTTGCCACCATCATGACGGACTTCCACGCAATCTATCCCGAGATTTCGGCCTCCCTGCTAGGTAATTCTGACTGGCTGGACGAGGGGCTGAACAACTCCAAAACCGAATTACTCTCCCGCGTTGACACCTACATTTTCACAAGCAGCTTCTACAACCCTGGGGATGCACAAACCGCTAATTTCGAACGCACTTACTGGGGCTGGTTCAAGCAAGACTTACTCAAGACTACACCGCGCATGGGCCTGCTGGGCTACGACTGCGCCAAGGCGCTCATCCACGGCCTCTCCATCTACGGAGCCGACTATACCACACAAGAGCTGCAAATGTCTTTCCTGCAAAGCGACATACAATTCGAACGCATCGGCACAGGCAGTGGCTATGTGAACAAGAGCAACTACCTGATTCATTTCAGCCCTAGCGGCATAGAGAAAATCTCTCCCAAGAAATAAGCAACGTCTCTCCTGAAAAAACCATTGATTCATCCCATAAAAAGAAGGGGGCAAAGCTTGACCCCTTCTTTTTATGGTAGGTTTTATAAATTAGCTTGTGATGTGTTTTCGGCTGTCGTGCCGTAGGTTTTTGTCTTTCGTGAGGGAGCGGGCTACGTGACCGAATAAAAACAAAAAGATACGGTGCGAGAGGCGGACGTAATTCCGACGTATCCAAGCAAGATAGAAACACTACCTTCCATTAAAACTAATTTATAGAACCTACCTTATGGGAATATTGAAATTATGTATCGTATTTATAAGAAAATCCTAGGCTGCTGCCTCTTCCTGTTTCCCTTGGCCCTCAACGCACAAATGGGCGAGCCGCGCAGCAATATTGACATCGGTGCCAACGTCGGCTTGACAATGAGCAGCGTGGGCTTAGACCCTACCATCAAACAGAAACAGCTACTCGCACCTACGGCGGGGGTGGTCGTACGTGTGACAAGCGAAAAATACTTCAAGACCTACTGCGCCCTCCAGGCCGAACTCAATTTCGTACAAGCGGGATGGCAGGAAGAAATCTTCAATGCCCAAAACCAACCCCTGCCCGACACCTACAACCGAAAGCTCAACTATCTGCAGTTGCCCATCATGGCGCGTCTGGCCTGGGGCAAGGAGGACCGCGGATGGATGGGTTATTTCTTGGCAGGACCGCAACTGAGCTTCTGTCTCAGCGAGAAAGAATCCTACAGCACAACGTGGACACTCAACGGCGAAGGCCATCCCGACCGCCTCAACGATATGTACGACCAATACGGCATGAAGATTGACCACCGCTTCGACTACGGCATCACAGCAGGCGCAGGCGTAGAACTAGGTACGGGCGCAGGCCGCTTCCTCCTGGACGCCCGCTACTACTACGGCCTCTCCGACATCTTCAAGAACGGCAAGCGCGACATCTTCGGCCGTAGCAACAACCAAATCATCACAGTGAAACTCACCTACCTCATTCCCGTGCGGAAATAGACGAGACGCTGGTTTTCCGCTGTCATTCATCCCCTGCCATGTATATCGTATTGCTTTTCCCCTTTCTTTTCCTCCTTCACGAAATTGAAGAGGTGGTGGTGCAGCATCGCTGGATGGCTTTGCACAAAGACAAGTTGCTCCAACGCTTTCCCCGACTGAGGAAACTAATTGAGTATCTATGCAGTATGACGACCAAAGCTTTTACTGTGGCAACCAGCGAGGAGTTGCTGTTGCTATTGCTCGTCACCTGCTATGTGCTAGTGGACGGGCCTGGTTCATTCTACGTTTGGTCGGCCGTATTCATCGCCTTCGCTGTCCACTTGCACGTGCATGTCGTTCAGGCCGTGGTTGTAACGGGCTACGTGCCTGGACTCCTCACCACCCTATTGCTTTTGCCCTACTGCTATCTGGGTTTGCAGACCATTTGGTTGCGCACAAGCGGATGGGAAATGCTGGGGCTTGGCATAGCCGGCACGCTATTCATTGCCCTCAACCTGCGCTTTGCACATTGGCTGGGCAAACGCGTGTGAGGATTAGCGCCCTAGGCAGCCACAGGCTGCGCCTTTATTTAAGGTTGGTTTATAAATTAGCTTGCGATGGATTTTTGACTATCGTAGGCTCTAGCATTACAAATAAAACATAAAAAGCAGGGCGGGTGCACCTGCTATATCGCAGAGTTTTACTAACTTTGCGCTCAAATTATGCCCATGAAACATTTAGCCATCCTCATAACCAGCCTACTGCTTTTGGCTTTTACGTCTTGCAGCGAATACTACAAGGTATCGAAATCGCGCGACTATATGGTCAAATATGAGAGCGCGAAGGAGATGTTCGCCGTAGGCAAATACAACACTGCCGCCCTTGTGCTGGGCGAAGTGATCACCACGCTCAAGGGCACGGAATACGGCGAAGAATCGCTCTACCTCTTGGCTATGTCGCACTACCGCTCGCGCGACTACAACTCTGCCAAGCAGTATTTCAAGAAATACTATCAGACCTACCCGCGCGGCAAATTTACCGAACAGGCACGTTTCTACACAGGGAAATCGCTCTACAAGAGTGTGCCCGAGGTACGTTTGGACCAGACGGCCACATACGAGGCTGTGACCGAATACCAGCAGTTCCTTGAAGCCTATCCAACCACAGCCTATGCCGCAGAGGTGCAGCACGACATCTTCGCCCTGCAGGACCGCCTCGTGGAGAAGGAATACCTCTCTGCGAAGCTCTACTACGACCTAGGCTCCTACTTCCTGAACTGCACCAACGGTGGTTCGAACTACCAAGCCTGCATCATCACGGCCGAAAACGCCATCCGCGAATACCCCTATACCTCGCGCCGCGAAGACCTGGCCTTCCTCGTGCTCAAGGCTAAGTTTGACTTGGCCGACCAGAGCGTGGAGGCGAAGAAGGAAGAGCGTTTCCACAATGCCATTGACGAATACTACGGATTTACCAACGAGTTTCCCGAATCGAAATACAAGAAGGAAGCCGACAACCTCTTCAAGAAGGCCAGCAAATACGTTGTGGCCACAGACGAAAACGAATAAACAACCAACATACATAAGCGATGGATTACAAGAAAAGTAAAGCACCGACCAACACGGTGACACACGATTTGATGGACTTCTGCAAAGGCACAGACAATGTCTATGAAAGCATCGTCATCATGGGCAAGCGCGCCAACCAGATTTCCGCGAAAATGAAGGAAGACCTCACCAAAAAGCTCAAGGAGTTTGCCACAAGCAACGACAGCCTGGAGGAAACCTTCGAAAACCGCGAGCAGATCGAAATCTCACGCTACTACGAGAGACTACCCAAACCTACGCTGATTGCTGCACAGGAGTTTGAGGACGATAAAATCTACTACCGCAATCCTGCCAAGGACAAGGAACGTCTGAACAGCGAATTGTAAGAAAGCGATATGATTCAACGCATTCAAACCGTTTGGTTCTTCCTTGCCGCAGTGGTCGCAGCATTGCTGTTTTGCATTCCCGCCTCTCATTTCACGGTGGGCAGCGATAGCGAAGCCGCTTTCACGCTGACAGCTATCGGACTGCGGGGTGCTGATGGGACTTACCTGCGATTCGCCTGGGGTATCTTGACGTTCAGCATCCTAGAAACGATTCTGCCCATCGTAGCCCTGTTGAGCTACAAGAACCGCAAGCGCCAAAGGTTGCTGAGCACCTGCCTGCTACTGGGCCACATCATTCTGCTGGGCGCCATCATCGCCTACGGCTATGCCTATGCGAGCGACCTGAAAGCCAGCCTAAATACTTACATCGGCACAGCATTGCCCGTTGTGGGCTATATCCTGGTGCGTCTGGCCCTGCGCGGTGTGCAGAAAGACGAAGAACTCATCCGCTCGACTGAGCGCTTCAGATAAACCACCTGATGGGGAGGGGCTGTGTCTACCAACGGCGACACAGCCCCTCCCGTCTTTTATCCTACTAAGCAATTCAAACTATGGCATCACTCAATAAGGTCATGCTCATCGGCCACGTGGGCCGCGAGCCCGAAGTACGCTACATTGACAATGGAGTGGCCACCGCCGTGGTCAGTCTGGCCACCAACACGCCGGGATATACGTTGCCGGGCGGCACACAGGTGCCCGAGCGCACCGAGTGGCACCGCATCATGCTCTGGCGCAGACTGGCCGAAATCGTAGAGCGGTACGTGCACAAAGGCGACCAACTCTACGTGGAAGGACAACTGCGCACCCGCTCCTACACCGACAAGAAGGGCAAGGAGCATAGCATCACGGAAATCTGGGCCGAAAATCTCCAGATGCTCACACCGCGCTCGCAGTCGGCAGCCCCCGCACAGAGCGCGCCTGCTGCTACTGCACAGAATACTCCCGCACCTGCGAATAACGCCGCACCTGCGAAAGAAGTGGAGGAGAAACTTCCCTTCTAAGGCGAACGATGATGGTAATGGATCCTTCCCTCCACCGCCTCGCCCTACCCTTCGCCCCAGCTGGGGTGGAGATTTGCGTAATGCCCTTGCAGGCTAGCGAGGACGAGATGTTGGCAAAACTGCCTGCGGAGAAGGCACAGCGGCTGCGCGAAGAGGTTCATGCACGTTTCCAGTCTGCCCACCGCCGCAAGGAATGGTTGGCCAGTCGCGTGCTTTTGCACGAAGTTTGTTCCACTGCCGAAATCACCTATCTGCCCACAGGGCGCCCGCAACTCAGCGGGCCATCCGCAGCCCTGTCCCTTCCCTGCATCAGCATCAGTCACAGCCATGACTGGGCCGCTCTGGCACACGCCGACCAGGCCCTTGGCATTGACATCGAGGTATGGGGGCCGCGCGCGCTCCGCTTGCTGGAGCGGTATGTCAACCAGAGGGAGCGCGATGTGTTTGACGGACAAACAGATTGCCCTGCCGAGCAGCGCGCCGTCCTCTTCTGGACCATCAAGGAGGCTGCCTACAAATTCTACGACGATTCGGCGCTGACCCTCATCGACCTGACGATTGCCGACCTGCGGCAGACAACCCCCAACTTATGGAATGGCCACGTCAGTGCCCCCCACCATACACCTATATATATATACGCGTACGTGCGCGAAGCTTTTGCACTCACCATTTGCTTGGCTTCGTCGGTCGCTTCGCGACCTTAGTTTCAGCGGGGACTGCGTTCCCTAGTCTCAACGGAATCCTGCGGCTTCCTAGTTTCAGGAAATCCCTTCGGGCTTTCTGTTTCAAGGCAGCCTACGGCTGCTGGCTTCTTCCGATTTCTTTTGGGGTTCGCCCCTTATCCATACACAACCTATACAACCTACTATATGCTCAAGAAACACCTCATCGACCTGCGCGTGAAGGCCGTGGAGCATCCGCGCGAAGGCTACGTGCTTTTGCAACTCACGGATGAACGGCCTCTGCCCGAGATGCGGGCCGGACAATTTGTAGAAATCAAGGTGGAGGGATCGCCCAATACCTTCCTGCGCCGCCCCATCTCTATCAACCGCATTGTGCGCGAGGACAACGAACTCTGGCTCCTCGTTCACGCCATCGGCGATGGCACCCGCGCCATGGCTGCCCTGCAACCTGGCGACCACCTCAACTGCCTCTTGCCGTTGGGCAACGGTTTCACCCTTCCCGAGGGCGAGGACAAGAAACGCCTCTTGCTCGTGGGCGGCGGCGTGGGCACTGCTCCGCTCCTACACTACGGTGAAGAACTCCGCCGCATGGGCCACGAGCCCACCTATCTGTTGGGTGGACGCTCGGCAGGCGACTTGATGCAACTGGACCTCTTTGAAAAGAGCGGCCGCGTGTTTATCACCACCGAGGACGGCACACTGGGCGAAAAGGGTTACGTGACAAACCACAGCCTCCTCGCACAGGAGAAATTCGACGGCATTGCCACCTGCGGCCCCAAGCCGATGATGGTGGCCGTGGCCCGCTACGCACACAGCCAAGGCACACCCTGCGAAGCCTCCCTCGAAAACCTGATGGCCTGCGGCCTGGGTGCATGCCTCTGCTGCGTTGAGAAAACCACGGAAGGACACAACGTATGTGTCTGCAAGGAAGGACCTGTCTTTAATACCGAACTACTGCCATGGCTAAGTTAGACGTAAACATCGCTGGTCTGTCACTGAAGAATCCGGTGCTGACTGCTTCGGGCACTTTCGGCTACGGCCTTGAATTTGCCGACCTGATTGACCTCAACCGCTTGGGCGGTTTTATCGTGAAAGGCACTACCCTGCTCCCCCGCGAGGGCAACGACTATCCCCGCATGGCCGAGACACCACAGGGAATGCTCAACTGCGTGGGCCTGCAAAACAAAGGCGTGGAGCACTTCGCCACGGAGATTTATCCGCAACTGAAGGATCTGCGCACAAATGTGATTGTGAACGTGTCGGGCTCGGACCCCGAGAGCTATGCGGCCTGTGCCGCACGCGTGGATGAGCTGGAAAACATTCCTGCCATCGAACTCAACATCTCCTGCCCCAACGTGAAAGCGGGCGGCATGGCCTTTGGTGTCACGCCCGAGGGAGCTGCTTCGGTGGTCAAGGCTGTGCGCCAGGCTTACCACAAGACGCTCATCGTCAAACTCTCGCCCAATGTCACGAACATCGCCGACATCGCTCGCGCTGTCGAAGCCGAGGGCGCGGACAGCGTTTCCCTGATCAACACACTGATGGGTATGAGCATAGACATCGAACGCCGCCGCTCGCGCCTCAGCATCGGAACGGGCGGTCTGTCGGGCCCTGCCGTCAAACCCGTAGCCGTGCGCATGGTTTGGCAAGTGGCGAAGGCGGTCAAGATACCCGTAATTGGCCTTGGCGGCATCATGAATGCAGCCGATGCCATTGAATTTATGATGGCAGGAGCTACGGCCATCGAAATCGGCACTGCCAATTTCATTGACCCCACCGTGACAATGCAAGTCATTGACGGCATGAACGAATGGCTGGATGCGCACGGCGTGAAGGACATCCACGAAATCATTGGCGTGGTAGATTAGAATAAAAGAAACTGGCAACTCAACGATATTCCCTCCAATTTTATGCGAAAGCCCGAACTATTCAAGGCCGTACTGGCTTATCTGGGTTCCACGATGGACAACACCGAAACGGAACTGCACTATACGAACCCCTTCGAACTATTGGTGGCCGTTGTCCTCTCTGCGCAATGCACGGACAAGCGTATCAACATGGTGACGCCACGCCTGTTTGCCGATTTCCCTACGCCCGAAGCGATGGCAGCCACCACGCCCGAGGTGATTTTCGAGTATATCCGCAGCGTGAGCTATCCGAACAACAAGGCCAAGCACCTGGTAGGATTGGCGCAAAAGCTGGTCAGCGATTTCGGTGGCGAAGTTCCCTCCACACTGGAGGAACTCACGCAGTTGCCTGGCGTAGGACGCAAGACGGCCAACGTCATCCAAGCCGTGGCCTTCAAGAAGGCCGCCCTCGCTGTTGATACCCACGTATTCCGCGTGAGCCACCGCCTCGGTCTTGTGCCCAAGAGCGCGACGACGCCCTACAAGGTTGAGATGGCCCTGCGCAAATACATCCCCGAGGAACAGGTGGCAGCGTCCCACTATTGGTTGCTCCTGCACGGGCGATATACCTGTACGGCGCGCAAGCCCCATTGCGGGCAATGCGGACTCAAGGAATACTGTCGGAGCTTTGCTCTTTTAAGTTCGGCCTTACGGCTGTTAGCTGAATAGATGGAGAGGCGCGCACTCCGCAACGGCAGAGAAAATCACCTGAAAATTCCGCCAGTTTTTCTCTCTGCCCACTAAATATCTGGGGCAAAAGGTTTATCTCTGAAATATTTTGTATATTTGCCCTGCATTTAGACATTAACAAAATCCCTAAATACATTACAATTATGACAATTGACAACTGCAAGTTTGAAGGCCAGAAGGTCATCGTACGCGTGGACTTCAATGTACCTCTCAACGAGAACGGAGTAATCACTGACGACACCCGTATTCGCGGTGCCCTGCCCACCCTCAAGAAGGTGCTCGCCGATGGTGGCGCACTCATTATCATGAGCCACATGGGCAAGCCCAAAGGCAAGGTAAACCCCAAGCTCTCTCTGGGTCAGATTAAGGACGCTGTGGCTAAGGCTCTGGGCGTGGCTGAAGTGAAGTTTGCTCCCGACTGTGCCAAGGCTGCCGATGCTGCTGCGGCTCTCCAGCCCGGCGAAGTGCTCCTGCTCGAAAACCTCCGCTTCTATCCCGAAGAGGAAGGCAAGCCCGTTGGCGTGGAGAAGGGTACGCCCGAATACGATGAGGCCAAGAAGGCCATGAAGGAAAGCCAGAAGAAATTTGCCAAGACGCTTGCCTCCTACGCTGACTGCTATATTATGGACGCCTTCGGTACTGCCCACCGCAAGCACGCCTCTACCGCTGTCATCGCTGACTACTTTGATGCCGACCACAAGATGCTGGGTTATCTGATGGAGAAGGAAGTGCAGGCTGTTGACAACGTACTGTCCAACATCAAGCGTCCCTTCGTAGCCATCATGGGTGGTTCGAAAGTTTCCTCCAAGATTGGTATCATCGAAAACCTTCTCGGCAAGGTGGACAAGCTCATCCTCTGCGGCGGTATGACTTACACCTTCTCCAAGGCTCACGGCGGCGAAATCGGCCAGTCTATCGTTGAGCTTGACAAGCTGGATGTAGCTCTCGAAGTGGAGAAGAAGGCCAAGGAGAACGGCGTTGAACTCGTGCTGGCTGACGACTGCGTATGCTGCACGGACTACGACTTCAAGAACTTCGCCGTGAAGGAAGGCGCTAAGATTGAGGTTTATCCCGCCAACGCTATTCCCGCTGAGTTCGAAGGCTTGGATGCCGGTCCCGAAAGCTCCAAGAAGTTTGCCGCTGCCATCGATGGCGCCAAGACTATCCTTTGGAACGGTCCTGCAGGCTGCTTCGAGTGCGATGCTTTCACGGATGGTTCCAAGGCTATCGGCGAGGCTATTGCCAAGGCTACGGCTGAGGGCGCCTTCTCGCTCATCGGCGGTGGCGACTCCGTAGCTTGCTGCACCAAGTTCGGTCTGACCGACAAGGTTTCCTATATCTCCACTGGCGGTGGTGCTCTCCTCGAAGCCATCGAGGGCAAGGTGCTCCCCGGTGTTGCTGCCATCAAGGGCTAATCCCCTTTTCAGCAGTAGATAGTACATACCTATATTATAGGGCGGTGTGTCACGAGTGGCACACCGCCTTTTCTAAATCAGCACTTTCAAGGGAGCTTCTTCCGCTCTCCTATCTAGCTTTTTCCCAAGACGCATCTGGCACATGAACAACCTCCGATTCTTTCTCCCCCTCCTTTCTTTCGTTCTCGCGCTGACCACAGCCTGTCAAGGCAACGGCTCGGCAGCAGATGGCAATACCGATTCGCTCGCCGCGGCCAAAGACACCGTATTCCTGCCCAAGGATGACGCGGATTTGCACCTGGCCCTCACGCAAACGCTAGAATCCCTGCCTTATTTCTATGCCGATGCCCACGGCCTCTTCGCGCGCCACGGGCTCAAGGTGCGCGTTCACAGCTTTGCGGCACAGTTTGATGCCGACACGGCCCTGCTCGGCACGACAGCACAAGTGGGAACTACGGATTTGGTGCGCCTCAACCTCTACCAGCACCAGCACCGCAAACCGCTCCAACCCGTTCATGCCACCAACGGCAACTGGCAACTGATTGCCAATAACAAGGAGCGCATCAAGCAAACCAGCAAACTGACGGAGCGACAAGTGGCCACAGCGCGCTATTCGGCTTCGGACTATTACAACCTGCTGGCCCTGCAAGAGGCGAAACTGACCTACGACGACATCTTCCACCCACAGGTCAACGACTACCACGTGCGGCTGCAAATGCTGCTCCAACATCAGGTTGACGCCGCCGTTCTGCCCGAGCCCTTTGCCTCGCGCGCCATTCAGGCTGGCCACACGCGCCTCTACGCCACGCAGGAGAAAGGCGTTGCCCTCGTGGGTTGCCTCGCCGCGCGCCAAGATTGGGCCAAACTTTCTGCCAGTCAGAAACACCTCGACCATCTCAAGGCAGCCTACAACGAAGCGGTGCAAACCATCAACAAGGAGGGCCTTCCCGCCGTCCGCGATATTCTCGTGAAGGAGTACGGCATGGACACGCTCTCCCTCCACCGCCTCCGCCTGCCCAGATACGAGGCGGCCCGCGAGCCCAACAACGCTGCCAAAGAGGCCGCCCAGCAGTTTTTCTCCACCCGCAGCCGGCGGCGGTAGAGCTTGGTTTTCGCCTCCTACCTGACTTTCTTTTTATTCTATAATGGATTTATAGGATTGTAGAGGATCTTAGAGGATTTTAGAGGATGTGACTAATTTCCTCACTCACAACTCCTAACTCCTAACTCCTAACTAAAGCCTATGGACTCAACCACCTATACCGCCCTGCGCGAAGATGCCCTTGCGGCTTTGGCCGATGGACAACTTGTACGCGCCATTGAAGCCCTGCGCTCCCTTGCCGAAATGCTCCGCGAGGGGCAGGTGTATGCGCGCCTCGAAGAATTGCGCGAGACGTACGATCGCCTGCTTGCCTTCTTCGTGGAAGGCATGCCCGACCCCGACCGCCAACGAATGACCGAGCAGTTTGTCTGTCAGGCGTACGAGCTCGCCGATGTGCTCCACCGCGCCCAACGCCTTGCCACGGCCGATACACACTATGCCAGCGTTCACGGCGTGCTCCAGCGCATGGGCGTAGCGGCGCGTTTTGCCGACAACGATGCGGTGGGCTGTTCGCCGCGCCAACTCTTCGAGGTGGCTTGGACCTCCGAGCAATGGACGGCTGCCGACCTCGATGCCGCCCTTGCCGTGTGGGAAGCCGACTGCGAGGATGCTGATTTGCGGTTGCCGCTCCTCGTGAGCGGTGTCACGCTCTCGCAGTTCTACCAGTTTGATGCGCTGCGCCTGCGCTTCCTGCTCACCGCTGCCGAATCCCCGCATTTGGCATGGCAGGCCCGTGCTTTGGTGGGCATTGTGCTGACCTTCCTCCGGCATAGCGAACGCATAGGTCGTTATCCTGCACTGATAACACAGACGGAGATGCTTCTCGAAAAACCCGCCGTCCGCCAGGGGCTCGTGGATGCCCAACTCAACCTCCTGCTCACCCTCGAATCGGGGCGCATTGAGCGGTCGCTGCGCGAGGACATCATTCCCGAGATGATGAAACAGGTGCGCGAAGCGAAGAAGAACGCCCAGCGTTCCAAGGATTTCCTGGCCCAACACCTCTCGGCCGATGAACTCCTGAGCGATGCCGCCCTCAATCCCGAATGGGACAAGGACGGCAAGCCCTCCCTCTTTGGCCAGAAGATGCGCGAGCTCCACGAGATGCAGCGCAAGGGAGCGGACATTTTCATGAGCAGTTTCAAGATGTTCAAGCAGAATTTCCCATTTTTCTCCGTGGCTGCCAACTGGTTCTACCCCTACACCACGACCCATCCCGACCTGAAGGACAAAACCCTGCCCGCGCATTTCGACCGCCTCTTCAGCCACGCCAACCTCTGCGACTCGGACCGCTATTCCATGTCGCTCCTGCTCTCACAAATGCCGATGGCCAGCGGACCACTCGAAGGACCGCTCGGGGACAAACTGAAAGAGGTACTTGGCTCCCTGCCCGAAGCTACGGGAGAGGCGGAGGATGAAGCAAAGTTGCCCGATGCACAACTGGCTGATGCCCTGCGCATTTGCATTCAAGATATGCACCGTTTCTGCAAACTCTTCCGCCACCGCGACAAGGAGGCTGACCCCTTCACGGGCGAACTCCTGCTGACAAACTGTCCGCCCTTTGATGCCGCACTCTCCGACGAAGAAACGCTGGAGCGGCTGGCCAACTTCACCTTCGAGGAGAAGCACTACGCCTATGCACTCGGCTATCTCAACCGCCTACCCTCCACGCCTGCGCGCCTACAGAAAGCAGGCTACGCCCACCAGATGCTGGGCGATTACGCTGCAGCCATCAAGCAGTACGAGCACGCCTTATATATAGAGGAGGATTCGCCGTGGACGATGCGCCAACTTGCCATCTGCCTCCGACTGACGGGAGAGTATGAGCGCGCCCTGCCCTACCTTGAGCGGCTGGATGCCGAAGCGGGCGAGGCCAGTACGACACGCCTCCTGCTCCTTCTGGCCGACACGTATATGCGGCTGGAACAGTACAACCGCGCCCTCGAACGGCTATTCAAGGCAGACTACCTCTTCCCCGGCGATGCCCAGACGATGCGCGCCCTGGCATGGTGCAGCCTCCTCACGGGCAAGTACGAGCAGGCCGAGCGATACTACAATAAACTGGAAACCTTCTCGGCCGACGACCTCACGAACCTCGGCCATCTCCACTGGCTCAGCGGCAACCCGTCGGCGGCGGCCCAGTCCTACCTCAAGAGCCTCCGCCAGTCCTCGCCCGAGCGTCCGCCCAAGGATTTCTTTGCCGAAGATGCAACAATGCTCTCCGCCCGCGGCATTACCCTGGCCGACCAACGCCTGATGCAGGATTATCTCTACTCGCAGTGGTTGATGAGGGAGTAGGCCCAGCAGTTGGAAAACGCCTTGCATATTATGAGGAGTTCGATCTCTATGCTGGAAAGGGGGAGTAACGTGAAAGTACCCCATCGCTGATAACTCCCTCGTAATATAACACCCAGCCAACCCTCGCGTGTGCAAAACTCGTCTTTTAACATTTCATAGATTGTTGCGAAATGTTAAAGCGATTTGCATTTCGCGGAAATATGTATTATCTTTGTACTAGCGAAGAGGAAAGAGCCCTGAACACGGGGTCCTTTCCTCTTTTTTTGGCCATTATAAAGGAAGAAATACATCGGAAGTTGGAAATTCTATATGCTTTTGCGGATTTTCTAAATGCTTTTGCGGAAATTTT
>SFID01000047.1 GCA_004555425.1 Bacteroidales bacterium | reverse complement strand
AAAAATAAATTTCTTTTAACATTTCAAACGCCTATATCGTCAATTCGTTCACCAACTTGGCCCGAAAAAAATCCGCTTAAGCCAAGAAAATTTTTTCTTCGGCATATAAATTTTTCTATATGCTTTGTAAAAAAGCCCTTTTTTGAGGCCATTTTCGCATAAAAAAGAGGAGAAAACCCTGTATCTGCGGGTTCTCTCCTCTTCGCTATACAAAGATAATACATTTTCCGCCGAAATACAAATCGTTTTAACATATCGCAACATTCTGCGAAATGTTAAAAGACCAGTTTTGCACACGCGAGCCTCCGCGATGTATTATATTACGAGGGGCGCCTTGCGGGTCGGTTTTCTCAAGGTAGGCGGAATGAATGGACAAATAGTAAACGCGGCTTTTCCGCTTTTGCACTTGCGGGGCGGAAACCAGAGAAGGGACAAAATCGAAAAACGGACGTTTTTCGTTTTGCTCTCCTCTCGCCTTTCACTACCTTTGCCAAAGCAACGTATCAAGAACCGCGCGCCAACAGACAAAGCACTGGTAGCACAATTCAAATCCTTAAACACTCCACCCCCTTACCACTATGCTTCTCCGCCTCACAACCTTCCTCATCGCCTTTGCCCTCTGCCCGTGGGCACTGGCCGACAACTACCTGTTTCGCAACGGACAGAGCGACTATGCGATTGTCATTGCACCCGATGCTTCTGTGTCCGAAAAAACGGCAGCGCGGGAATTGCAAACGTACATCCAGCAGATGGCGGGCGTGCTATTGCCACTCGGCGAGCAGCCGCGCGCGAAGATGATACACATCGGATGGGCGCAGGCGGTGGGCACGAAACGGCCGGCGGCCGACGACGAAGGCTTTCGCTATTGCGTGAAGGGCGACAACCTATATATATATGGTGGCAAGGAGAGGGGAACGATGTATGGCGTGTTTGCCTTTCTCGAGAACGAACTGGGCGTAAGGTGGTACACGCCTTCGTTTACGAAAGTGCCCCAACTGCGAACCAAACCCTTGGGCGCACTCGATGTGAGCGAACGGCCCGACATCCTTCGGCGTATGCCGATGTACAAGGAGGTGCTGAGCCATCCCGAATGGTGCGCCCACAACCGCGTGAACGACATCGGCAAGACGGCGGACGGCCCCTACGGCAAACTGTCGGCCTATTGGGGCATCCACACCTTCGCCCGCCTGGTGCCGCCCAACGATTTCTTTGAGGCGCATCCCGAATATTTCGCCCTGCGCGATGGGGAGCGCATTCGCAATGGACAACTCTGTCTCGGCCAGGGCAAGGTACTGGTGGAGGTCGTAGCGAACCGGCTGCTGGAAGTGATGCGCGAGAAGCCCGGCTATTGGTGCTACGATGTTTCGCAAAACGACAACGAACGCTATTGCCAATGCGCCAAGTGCACACGCCTGGCCAAGAAATACGGCGGGCAGAGCGGGCTGATGCTCTGGTTTGTCAACCAGGTGGCCGAGCGCGTGGAGCGGGTACATCCCGAGGTGATGGTGGGCACCTTTGCCTACCAATACACGCGCCACGCACCGCGCGGCATACGTCCGCGCAAGAATGTGGTCGTGCGCCTCTGCAACATTGAATGCTGCTTTGCCCACCCGCTGGAGAATGCCGACTGCGAGATGAACCGCGCCTTCATAGACGACCTCAAGGCGTGGGGCCGACTGACGAACCGCATCTACCTGTGGGACTACGTGGCAGATTTCCGCACCTACCTGACGCCCTACCCCAACCTGAACGTGCTGGCGCCCAACATCCGCACCTTCTCGCGCCACGGGGTGATGGGGCTGCTCGAAGAGGGCACGTACGATGCGCCGTGGTCGGAGTTCTCGGAACTAAGGGGGTGGTTGCTGGCGCGCCTCATGTGGAATCCCGATGCCGATGTGGCAGCCCTGACCGAGGAGTTTTGCCGCGACTACTACGGTGGGGCGGCTGCGGCAGTTCTGGCCTACCTGCAAGCGGTGCAACAGCAGGTCAAACCCACCACGCACATGAATTTCCAGCGTATCGGCCACGACAAACTCTTCACGACCGAGTTTATCGACCAGCACATTGCACAACTGGAAAGGGCCGTGGCAAGGTGCAGCCAAGACACCGCCACCGTGGGCCGCACGAACCGCGTGCTGGCAAGCCTCTACCTCTTGAAGATAAAGCGCGCACAGATTCGCTCGCGCCAGGATGGCACGTACCGCAAACTGGAACGCATCCTGCGCGACGACCCTACGATTATCAGCGAGGGCGGCACGGACCTCGACACCTACCTGAGTAAATATTGCGGATTCACATGACTGCAACGGCGGTGGAACCGTCTGGTCTATGACCTCTACACCTATCCTGCCGTGTGGGCCTTGCTCCTTGCGCTCAACCTGCTGGCCTTTGGCCTCTACGGCCTCGACAAGCGTCGCGCCCGCAGCGGTCGTCGGCGCATCCGCGAGCGCACCCTGCTGCTGGTGGCCGCGCTGGGCGGCAGTGCTGGAGCGTGGCTGGGCATGCGCCTTTGGCACCACAAGACGCTTCACTGGAAATTTCGCCTCGGCCTGCCGCTCATTTTGGTCGTACAGTTGGTCGTGGCCGTTTGGTGGCTGGGGAGTTAGGAGTTAGTATCGGTTGGGGCGAACCCCAATAGAAATCTAAATAACAGGGCGCGCATAGTGCACGGAGGTTGAAGCACGCCCTGAAAGGGCAGCCTGCTCTTAGCCCAGGGCAGAGCGAAGCGGCGCCCTGGGTGAAGTCGTTCGTTTCAGGTTGCGCCCTGCAAGGGCAAAAGCGTAATTTAGCTGTAAAAGCATACATCCTGTCATTACACCATTTATATATGCTTTTGCCCTTGCAGGGCGTTAACCTTCTATGGCTTCTAATACCCAGGGCGCCGCTTCGCTCTGCCCTGGGCTAGGCGCGGGTTGCCCTTTCAGGGCGCGCACATCCGCCTTTCCCCATTTCCGTTAGGTAAAAAACGGGTTGTTATATAGAAGGAGTTAGGAGTTAGGAGTTTTTCCTCATTGAAAGGCAATTCCTAATTCCCAATTCCTAATTCCCAATTCCTAATTCCCAAAAGGTTTTATCTTGGTTTTAACATTGGGCCTCGAGCCACGTGCGACCCATTGCCTTCGCATGAAAACAACATGAAAACGAACTGAGTAGCTGCAAGTTTTCGCCACGCAGTGCTTTGTCCCCTCAAGTTTTTTTGACAATTTTGCAAACGCTTATTGAAGGCTCGTTAGCCATCCGATTATTCACTCCTTATTATATATAGAAAGATTATGAACGTTGGAGACAAAATTCCCGAGATTCTTGGCACAGACCAAGACGGACGTGAGATAAAGAGCAGCGACTATCGTGGCCGCAAACTCATTCTTTACAGTTACCCCAAAGCCAACACGAGCGGCTGTACGGCCGAGGCGTGCTCGCTGCAAGCCCACCGCGAAGAGTTGGCCGCCGCTGGCTACGACATCATCGGGGTGAGCCGCGACAAGCAGGCGTTGCAGAAGAAGTTTGCCGATGCCCAGGGCCTAGAGTTCCCCTTGATTGCCGACACCGAAACCACCCTTTTGCAGGCCCTCGGCTGCTGGGGCGAGAAGGTAGCCTGCGGTCGCCGCACCATCGGCATCCTGCGCACTACCTACCTCGTCAACGAGGAGGGCATCATTGAGAAAATATTCACACCCAAGGAAATCAAGACGAAGATTCACGCCGAGCAGATTCTCCAGTACATCCAAAACGAAGCATAGGGCATGGAACAGTACGTTTACTCCCAGCCCGTACTGGAATGGATGACGGTCTGCACGGAGTTTTGCAAGCAGTTGGAGCAGTGCGAAGGCACGGAGCGAGCAGACTTCGTGGAAGTGATGCGCGTCTGCCTGCCCATGCTCTACCTCAAAACCTCGCTGCTCAAGAAAGCCGACGACCTGCCAGGCTTCACCGAGGACCACGTCACGGAGGACGACTACGAGTACATCCGCCGCTGCGTGGCCACTGTTATGGCCGAGGGCGATGACTACTTGGATGCCTTCGTGGAGGACTTCAAGTATTCCGAAGAACCCGTGCTGCGCACCGTCAGCGAAGACCTGGCCGATGTATATCAGGCCGTTCGCAATGCCGTTGAAACCTTCCGCGAGGGTCACGAAGAAGCCATGCAGGTGGCCGTTGGCGAAGCCATTGATTCCTTTGAGACTTATTGGGGCGGCCGATTGCTCAGTGCCCTACGCGCCATTCACGATGTAAGATTCACGATTTGATTCCTGCGCTACACCATCGCCTTTTCCCATTGCCCTGGCCGTAGCCCTTCCCCACACTATGCCCACACCCAAACAACTCTACGTCAGCACGCCCAAGACCATCATCCCCGACCTGCCGCGCTTCACCTTTGAGGGACGCATCGAAGTCATCCAGTCGGAGAGCGAAGCCATCCGCGCCGTCCGTGCACTCAAGGGAGCCCCGCTCCTCGGCATTGACACCGAGACACGCCCCTCCTTTCGCAAGGGCGAGAAGCACAAGGTGGCCCTCCTCCAAGTGAGCGACCGCGACATCTGCTTCCTCTTCCGCCTCAACATGCTGGGCTTCGCCCCCTGCCTCGTTGAACTCCTCTCAGACCCCGCCATCACGAAGGTGGGCCTCTCCCTGCGCGACGATTTCATGATGCTGCGCGGCCGCCGCTCCTTCACGCCTGGCGGTTGCATCGACCTGCAGGAGAAGGCCAAACTCTTTGGCATTGAAGACATGAGTCTGCAAAAACTGTTTGCCAACATCTTCGGCCAGCGCATCTCCAAAACCGCCCAACTCAGCAACTGGGAGGCCGACACACTCACCCAATCCCAAAAGGTCTATGCCGCCACCGATGCCTACGCCTGCATCCTGCTCTACGAGGAACTCCTGCGCCTCCGTCAGAGCGGCAACTACACGCTGATTCAACCCGAAAACGAACCGAAATAATGCCATCCCAATATCATCACCGCCGTCCCCACCGCCGCGAGCGCATTGCGCCCACGCCCATTGCCACACCCGATACCAACGCCAAGTACGTCAGCCTCTACCCCGGCAAGTCCGAGAGTCTGGGCCGCTTTCACCCGTGGGTATTCTCGGGAGCCATAGCCCTGAAATCCGAAGGCCTGCAAGAGGGCGAACGGGTGGAGGTTTACGATGCCGAGGGCCAATTTCTGGCCATTGGGCACTACCAGATTGGATCCATCGCTGTGCGCGTGCTCTCCTTCGAGCGCGAAACGATTGACGAAGCCTTCTGGACCACACGCCTCAGCGAAGCCTACGCCCTGCGCCTTACCCTCGACCTCGCCGAGAGCCAGCGCGGCAACATCTACCGCCTCGTCCATGGCGAAGGCGACCGTCTACCAGGCCTCGTCATCGATGTCTATGGCCAAACGGCCGTTATGCAGGCGCACTCTGTCGGCATGCACTACGAGCGCGAAACGATTGCACAGGCCCTGATGAGCGCCACTCGCGGCACCATCAAGAATGTTTATTACAAATCGGAGACTACCCTCCCCTTCAAGGCCGACCTCGGACAAGAAAACGGGTTTCTCATCGGCGGCGACCCCGAAGATGTGGCCATCGAGAACGGACTGAAATTCCACATTGACTGGTTGCGCGGACAGAAGACGGGATTCTTCGTGGACCAGCGCGACAACCGCAGCCTCCTTGAGCAGTACGCCAAAGGACGCCGCGTCCTCAATATGTTCTGCTACACGGGCGGCTTCTCCGTCTATGCCCTGCGCGGTGGTGCGGAGTGCGTTCACTCCGTGGATTGCAGCGAGAAGGCCATCGAACTGACACGCGCCAACGCCGAACTCAATTTCCCGGGCGACACGCGCCACGAAGCCTATGCCGAGGACGCCTTCAAGTTCTTGGAACAAGCGGGCAGCGACTACGACCTCATCGTCCTCGACCCGCCCGCCTTTGCCAAGCACCGCGATGCCCTGCGCAATGCCCTCAAGGGCTATACCCGCCTCAACGCCATCGCCTTCCGCAAAATCCGCAAGGGCGGCATCGTCTTCACCTTCAGTTGTTCGCAAGCAGTCAACAAGGACCAGTTCCGCCTAGCCGTCTTCACCGCAGCCGCCCAAAGCGGTCGCCACGTCCGCATCCTCCACCAACTCCACCAGCCCGCCGACCACCCCATCAACATATACCATCCCGAGGGTGAATACCTCAAGGGCCTGGTGCTGCAGGTGGAATAACATCAGACAAACGTCTTCGCATTGAAATTCATTTATAGAACCGATCTCTATAAATTTGCGGCATATCAATCCTCTAAATAAGTTTCTTATGAAAACAAAATTATTTCTTTGTATGATTGCTTGCTGCCTGTTTGTGGCATGCGGCAGTAACTCTTCTCGCAGTTTTAGCCTTTTTGGGAATGATGAACCCGAAGTGATGTGTCCAATGTGTGGAGGCACTGGCATTTTTTCATATATGCCGGGGGATGTCTTTGCGCCCAAGGAAAAATGCAGTGGATGCAATGGTACGGGTAAGATGCCTCAAAGTAAAGCAGCCAAATTACAGCAGGACATCAACACCATAAATAACATGTTTGGCGGTGGCTCTGGCGGTGGCGGCAACTACAATGGTGGCTCTGGCGGTGGCGGCGGACGCGACTATACGGAATGCCCCATTTGTCACGGCAACGGGAAGTGCTCCATGTGTGCCGGCCGTGGCGAGTATCGCTACGAAGGAATGTATGGACAACCTGGCGGCATCATGGATTGTTCGCAATGCCATGGTAGTGGACGCTGCCAGTCTTGCTATGGGTCGGGTAGACTTTAGGTCGCTCTATCTATTAGTTTACAATGGATCGGAAATTACGTTCGGCTATCGTGCCGTAGGTTTTTATTTTTGCGGACGGCAACAATAGTTCTTGCCGCATCAATAACAGGGTCAGCACTTATAGCGATATTGTCGGCTGCGACACGCTTGCTATCTGCGGTCAACGATTCTTGGGGCTCAACCAATCGTCAGTGAGAACCAACTTACAGCGTTAGGATTTGCCACAAGCGGTGGTCGTTCTCCTTCCTCTGATTTACATTGCCAGCGTTCTACGTCTGTGGAGCGCTGGCAATGTCGTTTCGGGCACATCCTTTGGCTTTCCCGATTTTGCATCGGACTTTCCCGTTTTATTCGTCGGACTTTCCCGATTTTGCATCGGACTTTCCCGTTTTTCTTCGGCACATAGTCAGCGACCATCGGGCGGTGGTCGCGCGACCATCGGGCGGTGGTCACGTGGCCATCGGGCGGTGGTCACGTGGCCATCGGGCGGTGGTCACGTGGCCATCGGGCGGTGGTCGCTGGGAATGTCCTAGGAAAAATTGAATATCGGGCTGATGGGTTTCATCGCCACCGCGAATGATTTAGCCAATTCCCATCAATGAATGAGTTCCCGATGGTCTCTCGTTATAAGCAGCTTCTATAAACAGAAGCACTGGTATTGCGTTTGCAATACTATCCACGAAACCTTTTACCACTAGACACATGGGCGCCAGCGCTGTTGGAATAATCAAATAAGGCTGGCGGGAAACGTTGCCACCCACTCGCCACGGGTATGAACGAAAAAGGGTCGTGCCTCTGGAAAGACACGACCCTTTGGTTTTTTGTTTGTTATTGGAGAGTCTTCCTGCCGCGGTGGGCAGGCGGGAGGCGGCGCGGGCCACTTCCGCTTTCAGCTGGGCTGATGGCTTATTTCTCCATGGCAGCCTTGAGGGCTGCGAGCGCTTCGTTGTCGCTGAGGCTGGTAGATGCAGCCTGGTTCTGGATGGCGGGAGTTTCCTCGCGCTTAGCCTTCTTGGCGGAGGCAGCAGCCTTCTTCTCAGCACGAGCTTCGGCACGCTGAACATCTTCGAAGGTGCGGCTGTGGCTGAGGATGATGCGCTTGCTGTCCTTGTTGAACTCAATCACCTTGAAGGGGAGGGTTTCGCCCTTAACAGCGTGGCTGCCGTCTTCCTTCACGAGGTGCTTGGGAGTGGCAAAGCCTTCAACGCCCTGCTCGAGCTGAACTACGGCACCCTTCTCAAGCATTTCGATGATGGTACCTTCGTGGATGCTACCCTCAGAGAATACACCTTCGAATACATCCCAAGGATTCTCGCTGAGCTGCTTGTGGCCGAGGCTGAGACGACGGTTGTCCTTGTCGATTTCGAGAACGACTACCTGAATCTCTGCGCCAATCTGAGTGAACTCAGAGGGATGCTTTACCTTCTTGGTCCAAGAGAGGTCGGAGATGTGGATGAGGCCGTCAACGCCTTCTTCAAGTTCTACGAACACACCAAAGTTGGTGAAGTTGCGAACCTTAGCATTGTGCTGGCTGCCTACGGGGTACTTCACTTCGATGTCCTTCCAGGGATCGTCCTTGAGCTGCTTGATGCCGAGAGACATCTTGCGCTCGGTGCGGTCGAGGGTGAGG
Organism: Bacteroidales bacterium; assembly: GCA_004555425.1. Lineage (GTDB taxonomy): Bacteria > Bacteroidota > Bacteroidia > Bacteroidales > Bacteroidaceae > Alloprevotella. The sequence goes on along the minus strand of SFID01000047.1, from coordinate 7,372 downwards.
ATAACGGCTTCTACTTCGTCGCCTACCTTGAGGAAGTCCTGAGCAGAGCGGAGGTGCTGGCTCCAGCTCATTTCGCTGACGTGGATGAGACCTTCTACACCGGGAGCGATTTCAACGAATGCGCCGTAGTCGGCCATCACGACAACCTTACCCTTCACCTTGTCGCCAACCTTGAGGTCGGGATCGAGGGCATCCCAGGGATGGGGAGTGAGCTGCTTGAGACCGAGGGCGATGCGCTTCTTGTCCTCATCGAAGTCGAGGATAACGACATTGAGGCGCTGGTCGTCGCTGACGATTTCGTGGGGATCGTTTACGCGGCCCCAAGAAAGGTCGGTGATGTGAATGAGACCGTCAACGCCACCGAGGTCGATGAATACACCATAAGAGGTGATGTTCTTGACAGAACCTTCGAGCACCTGACCCTTTTCGAGCTTGGAGATAATCTCCTGCTTCTGGGCTTCGAGTTCGGCCTCGATGAGAGCCTTGTGCGAAACGACAACGTTCTTGTACTCCTGATTGATCTTGACAATCTGGAACTCCATGGTCTTGCCAACGAATACGTCGTAGTCGCGGATGGGCTTCACGTCGATCTGGCTGCCGGGGAGGAAGGCTTCGATGCCGAATACATCGACAATCATACCACCCTTCGTGCGGCACTTGATGTAACCCTTGATAACTTCCTTGTTCTCGAGAGCCTGGTTAACGCGCTCCCAAGACTTGCTGGCACGAGCCTTCTTGTGGGAAAGAACGAGCTGGCCCTTCTTGTCCTCCTGGTTCTCGATGTACACCTCAACGGTGTCGCCGATTTGCAGTTCGGGGTTGTAACGGAATTCAGCAGCGGGGATGATACCATCGCTCTTGTAGCCGATGTTGACAACTACTTCGCGCTTGCTGATGGAAATGACCGTACCTTCAACAACCTCGTTCTCGTTCACACGGCCGAGGGTCTGGTCGTAAGCCTTTTCCAGTTCTTCGTGGCTCTGAGAGGTCTCAGTGACACCGTTCTCGAATGCTGCCCAGTCGAAATCTGCGAGAGGGGCAATGTTCTTCAAATTCTCCATTTAAATAGTTAATAATAAGTGAATAATAAAACTAGTCGCGGCTCTCGCAGGGGCAGGGAACAGGCGACGAAATGGGGCGCACGGCCCGGGTTGGAGAGGTTGTCGCGTGTGCTTACCGGCACTGTCTGGCCTTGACTCGGGCGCAAAATTACGACTTTTTCGCGAGACGGCGGCAGGTTTGTTTACCTTTTTTACGACCTAACTTAAAATAAATGTGTACCTTAGCCCCCGATTTGCGAGGGCAGGATGCTAATTTCCTTCGCTCCCCTTCGCATACCTTATATATATAGGCGCACACCTATTATATATAAGGCATGTCCAACCACAAAAATTCTTGAACGATGAACAGAAAACTGACCCTCGCCACCTGCCTCGCCCTCATGGCATTCCTACTGGGAACCACATCCTGCAGCAACTCCAACAATAAGAGCAACGAAGGAGCCGATGCGGATTCGGCAACCGTAGAAACCGTTGAGGGCGCCCTAAGTGCCGATCTGGACAGCGCGACCATTTATGGCACGTCGGAGGAGTTTGGCATGAGCACTTTCAGCCTGCGCGATGCTTCGGGCCGCCTCTACAATGTCACCCGCATGAGCGAGGACGGACAGGACGGTCGCATCTATGGCGATCTGGAGGAAGGCCAGCAGTATGCCATGACCTTGCAAGCAGACACCACGGCCATCGACGTGCTGTACAACCTGACGGAGTTGCGCGCCCTTGTGAAAGATTTCTACATCCTCAACGGCCAACTTGTCATCACCACCGACGGACAGAGCGAGGTGGTGACGGTTGAGGAACTGGACGAAACGCATTTTCTCGGCACGGGCACTAGTGGCAAGAAGTACGAATATAAGAAATAAGAAAGAGGCAAGGACTGACCGCCCAACGCCTTCACAAACCAATAACAACACTCCCCATTATGTTCTCAGGAATCGTAGAAGCCACCGCACAGGTCGTAGCCATCGAGCACGACCGCGACAATATCCACTTTACCCTCCGCTGCCCCTTTGCCAGCGAACTGCACATAGACCAGAGCATAGCCCACAACGGCGTTTGCCTCACCGTGGTACGACGGGAAGCCGACACCTACGTGGTCACAGCCATGAACGAAACCTTGCGCCGCTCGAACCTTGGCGGTTTGCAGGTGGGCGACGAAGTCAACGTGGAGCGCTCAATGCTGATGAACGGCCGCCTCGATGGCCATATCGTGCAAGGCCACGTGGACGACACAGCCGAATGTACCAGTGTGGAGGAGGATGGCGGCAGTTACATCTTCACCTTCCGCCACAACTATTCCCCCGAACTGGCCCGCCGCGGTTATTTCACCGTTGACAAGGGCAGCGTGACGGTCAACGGCGTGAGCCTCACCGTCTGCAATCCCACAGCCGAGACCTTCCAGGTCTGCATCATCCCTTACACCTACGAGCATACCAACTTCCACGCCATCGGGGTGGGCACGAAGGTCAATATTGAATACGACATCCTCGGCAAATACATCAGCCGCCTTCAAGAATTGAGCTAAGCGCCTCGGCCTCAACAAGGGTGCATGCCGAACGGACAAAGAACCGTTCGGCATGCACCCTTCTTCAAATATCACCCACCCAAAACGCAAAAAGATAAAATGGAGATTAAGGAAATCAGTGAGTTTATCCAGCAAATAGACAGAGCCACAGCGACAAGAGGCATCATCATCCGTATTCAAGGAAACATAGGGAATATTGAGGAAAACAATGGCTGCTACAGGGCCGTGATTTCAGACAATGGCAAGTATGGAGCTTCCATTATTATGAAAGGCAAAATGGTGGTAGACTATACCTGCTCCTGTAGGAATAACGGACATATATGTCGACACGTGGCAGCCCTGGCCTACGAGATAAAAGATCGATTGGGAATAGATAAAAAGAAAAATATAACCACCACCAAGAAAAAGAAAAAAGAAAAGAAAAAAGAGATTAGTTTTGAAGAAGAGTGTACGTCCTACCACATCTTTGACCTCAAACTAACTCCGTGGGAAATGTTTATACTATGTCTGGATGCCTATCGTGGAACAGAAACCTGCAGTGGTATGCCCAGTTTCAGTCCCGACGATACCAACAAGTTCAACGTCACGGTGGCCAGACAGCTTGAAATCAACCAGCGCCTCATCGAAAAGGGGCTGGTGAGCATGTATTGCCGAGATGTCTACTATTGGAATAAAGGAAATGCCTTCTTTCCTAAGCCCGAATACTACGTGGATATCTTGTTTGAACTACTTGACAAGCACCCCCGTTGGTTGAGTTTCATGACACGTTATGCCCAACCGGACACGATTGCCAGTTACCTCATGGAAATGTGCAAAACGCTGCTAGGTCTGACCGATAAGAAAGTGGAACTTCCCGAATTCCAATACTACGAAGAGATGAGCGTAAGAGATCTCATCTTCATTCTCGCTCAAACCATTCGCCATCATGACTGGGAGGCCAAGAAGGTCTGCGACGCCTTATCCGAGAAGTCCATCCAGCTGATGCTGGCGGGCCTGTTGCATCTTGGCCTCAAGGAGGAAGACCAGCAGTACCTGGACATAACAGAGAAATATCTGGCTGTCATGAAGAAAGATAAGACATGGTACAGCCTCTACAATAATCTGCTCCTCTACCGCTTCTACTTCACGGGCCAACTGGAACCGCTCAAGGAGGAATGGGGAACTACACCAGAAATCCTCTATGCCAAAGCCATCGCACACCTCCAAAAGCACGAGTTGGATGCAGGCATTGCTTGCTTTGATAAGAGTTTCAAACTGTCCACGGCCAAAGGAGCTCTGCGCTATTTGCCCACAGACCCCATAGCCACCTACTTCTACATTGTAGCTCTTGGCATGCGCCGCAATGCGACGGACATCAAGGCTCTCAATAAACTGAGTGGCCGCAACCATGAAATACAAGCAGCGCTCGGCGTCTCGTCATCAGCGCTGGTGGAATTTTTCCAGTCCAATTTTCAGCCGCGCAACACGGAATCTCTTCTGAAGGAGCTGAACAGCAACGTGCCGTCAATCAATCGTATGATGGCCTGCATCGTCCTCCATTTCTTTGGCGGGCAGCAAGATTACAAAGGCGAACTGCCCACGACCGAGATAGCCCTGCTGCGCCGCGAGGCCGCTCCCTTTGGCATCTGCCCCGATGAAGACTGGTCGTACGAACCGCTGCTGGCCAATGTCCATATACGTCCCACTTGGGAACTCGAACTGAACGACATCATCAACAATACGCCGTGGCTTCAAGCCAAAGCGAAGGACAATGACCAGAAGGCCGTCCCCGAAACCCGCATTGTCTATAACTTCCATCGTTACGGACTGAAGGATATCCGCGAAACCACTCGTCTGAAGAACGGAAAATGGGGCAAGGGCAAAAAAATGTCCTTCAAGCGTTACTCCGAGGGCGACTGCTCATTTGACCCCATCGACGAGGCTATCTTTACGCAATGGCGGATGAAGGAAGACTCCTACCAATTTCCCTCACTCTCACTTATCCTGCCACTGCTCAAGGATACAGACAAGGCTTTGTTGTACGATTCCCCCCTGACCATCCGCGAGGAAAAGGTTTTCATCTATACGAACAACAAAAAGGGCTATATCAGTTTTGCCACCAACCTGCCCTCCCACTATCAGGTATGGACGGAGGATGATCTCTGCATTGACCAATCCAGAGACGACGAATGGGTTTACTACAAGTTGGACGATAATACCCAAGCCCTCTTCAATCGTCTCCAGCATCTGGGCAACATCCCTCCCGAAGCGCTTCCCCTCATCGAGAAACTCTTCACGACCCTGCAAGGAAAGGTGGAGGTGCATTCCGACATTGCAGGAGCCACAGCCATCGAGCAGCGCGAGGGACAGACCCTTCTCACCCTGCGCATTGTGCCCGAGGCCGAAATGTTTCGCGCCACGCTGGGCCTCTTCCCGCTGGCAGGCGGCAGCCGTATGGTCTTCCCTTGCGAAGGTGATGCCAGCATATTCGATGCTATTGAGGGGCAACGCTTTGAGGTGAACCGCGACCTCAGGGCCGAACTACGTGCGCTCAAGGCTTTCAACGCGCTCCTGATTGAAGAAACGGACATAACGGTCCCCTTCTCAGCCCGCCAGCCCGAAACCTATTTATCGCTGATTGACCTCCTCAATATCCTTGAAATAGCCAGTCGGGAAAACGCGCCCTTCAACATTGAATGGCCCGAAGGCGAACCGCTGCGCATTCACCAAGCGCAGGCACAGTCGTGGGACATCTCCATGAAGTCCAAGAGCGGCTGGTTTGAACTCGAAGGCGAGATTCCCATCTCGGACGAGCAAGTACTCTCCATGGGACAGTTGCTCGCCCTCCTGCGCGAAGGCCAAAGCAACCGCTTCGTTCGTCTGGGGCAAAACGAATACCTACGCCTGAGCGAGAACCTCCGCCGCCAACTGGAGCGCATCAACGCAATGGCACAGATGAAGGGCAACAAAGTGCGCCTGCCCGAACTGGCCGTGGCCGTAGCAGGCGATTCCATTCAAGGCGAACTGGAACTGAACGAGCCCAAGCGCCTCTTGGATATGCGCCGCCGCATTCGCCAGAGCGACAAACTGGAAATCAGCATTCCTTCAACGCTCAACGCCACGCTGCGCGACTATCAGGAGGACGGCTTCCGCTGGATGATGCGCTTGATGCACTGGGGTGCCGGTGTCTGTCTGGCCGACGACATGGGCCTTGGCAAGACGGTGCAGACCATTGCCTGCCTCTTGGCACACGCTCAGGAAGGCGCACAGATGGTGGTGGCTCCCGCCTCCGTCGTGGGCAACTGGCAGCGCGAAGTGAACCGCTTCGCACCTTCGCTCCGCATCGTGATGCTCAATGAACTGGCATTGGCGGACCGCGAGACGAACATCCAATCCCTAGGTGCTGGCGACCTGCTCATCCTCACCTATGGCCTGCTGGTCTCCGAGAGCGAAGTACTCACGGCCCGCGAGTGGACCACGGTCTGCCTGGACGAGGCCCACACCATCAAAAACCGCGACACGAAGTCCTCGGCTGCCGCCATGCGCCTTCAAGCCACCAACCGCATCATCCTCACGGGCACACCCATCCAAAACCACCTTGGCGAACTCTGGAACCTGATGCAATTCATCAACCCAGGCCTGCTCGGTTCGTACGACCATTTCTCCAACCGCTTCATCAATCCCATTGATGCGGGTGCCGAAGAGCCGCGCCTGCAACTGCACCGCCTCGTCTCGCCCTTCCTCCTGCGCCGCACGAAGCAGGAGGTGGCGCGCGAACTGCCCGACAAGGTGGAGATACAGGTTCCCGTCAGCCTCAGCACTGACGAAATGGCCATCTACGAAGTCATCCGCCGCCAGGCCAAACAGGAGCTCGAGCAATCCTCCACTCTGAGCGTAAATACCCTTTCCCTGATTACCAAACTGCGCGAAGCGGCCTGCTCCGCTGCCCTCGTGGAGAAGAAGTGGAAGGGCACGTCCAGCAAACTCGAAACCATGCTCGACAAACTCCAGCAGATGCTCGAAGAGGGCAACCGCGTGCTCATCTTCAGCCAGTTTACCTCCTTCCTCGACATAGCACAGGAGGTGATTAGCGATGCTGGTATCACGGATTTCTACTATCTAAACGGCAGCACCCCCATGCGCCAGCGCCAGCAGATGGTCGAAGGATTCCAGCGCGGCGATAAGCGCGTCTTCCTCATCTCGCTCAAGGCGGGAGGCCTCGGCCTCAACCTCACCGGTGCCAACTACGTCATCCACCTTGACCCCTGGTGGAATCCTGCCATCGAGCAGCAAGCCACCGACCGCGCCTACCGCATCGGCCAACAGCAGAAGGTCACCGTCTATCACCTCATCGCCGAGCACACCATCGAAGAGAAAATCCTCCGCCTCCACGACACCAAACGCTCCCTGGCCGACTCTCTCCTCGAAGGCTCCGATATGAGCCACAAGATGACCGCAGAGGAAATGCTGGCCCTCATCGAAGAGGCATAAGCGGTGCTGCGGCGAGCTGGCGAGTTGTATACCACACATTGGTTGCTGCAGGTAAGGAGATTTCAGAGGAAATAGTAATGTACCGCCTATTGTTTTTCGATGCGGACAAACGCCTTGCCCGCCTCGGCAAACCCAGAAAACAAAACGCCCTCGTAATATAACACACAACATACCCCCTCTTGTGCAAAACTCGTCTTTTAACATTTCTCGGATTGTTGCAAAATGTTAAAGCGATTTGCATTTCGCGCGAAAATGTTGTATCTTTGTACTAGCGAAGAGGAGAGAGTCCTAAACACGGGGCTTTCTCCTCTTTTTTTGG
>SFID01000046.1 GCA_004555425.1 Bacteroidales bacterium | reverse complement strand
CCCCACCTTCTTTCAGAAGGCCTTCAGCCTCTTCAAGGCGATAAACAGGAAATAAACACATTTTCCTCGGAAGAGGTGCATCGTTCCGTTGTGTACTTCCATTAGTTTTCAATGATGACTTCAGCTGGATGGGGTTTATTTCCTGTTTATCGCCTTGAAGAGGCTGTTGGCCTTCTGAAAGAAGGTGGTGTTAGGTTTTCGGGGGGGGGCGTTAAGAGCTTGCTCTTATAAGACCCAGCCGAAAACCTAACACCAGGGCGAAGCCCCTGCCTCTTCAAGGGGTTTATCTTGGTTTTTGTCTTTCTAACCAGACCTTGGGCCTAAAACTTAGTTGGGAGTTGTTTGCAAAGGAAACGACCTGAGTAGTTACCCCGAAATGTTAAATCCGATTTTTTTCGCGCGAAAACTTTTAATATCTTTTATATTTTGCGCGAAAACTTTTAATATCTTTTATATTTTCGGCCGCGAAAAAATCTCTACATCGTCAATTCGCGCACCGATAAAGCCAAGAAAATTTCCGCAAAAGCCAGTTGAAAATTCTATAAAGCATCTAGAATTTCCAACTTCCGATGTTTTTCTTCCTTTATTTTGGGCAAAAAAAAGAGGAGAAAACCCTGTGTTTAGGGCTCTCTCCTCTTCGCTAGTACAAAGATAATACATTTTCGCGCGAAATGCAAATCGTTTTAACATTTCGCAACAATCCATCAAATGTTAAAAGACGAGTTTTGCACACGCGAGGCTCGCGGATGTATTATATTACGAGGGAGTCGGAAGCAACCGCACGGCACTCGTTTTTCTGGTGCGCATGCCTTGCAGGAGCGTCCCCTCAAAGAACAGGAGCGTCCCCTCCTAAAAATGTGAGTACTCGCCGATGGTTCCCTCATAAAAATGTGGTTTCTGCCGGATTATTCCCTCATAAAAATGTAGATTTCGGCCGATTGATCCCTCATAAAAATGTAATTTTCGGCTGATTGATCCCTCATAAAAATGTAAAATCCTTTTCTATTCCGTTTATAATCAATAACTTTGCAGCACGGACCAAATTTAAGCGAATATGAAGCGAAAAATATATGCTGCATTGATGGAATGGAAGGAGAATCCGCGGCACAAACCGCTGATACTCTTGGGCGCGCGACAGGTCGGAAAAACCTATATCCTCAAGGAATTTGGCAAATCGGAGTTTACGCATTTCCTATATATCAATTGCCACAACAATCCCTTTGTCGAAGCCTTGTTCACCGACTTCAATATCGACAGAATCCTCTACCAGTTGGAGCAGTATCACGAATGCCAGATTGTCCCTGGAGAGACGCTGCTCTTCTTCGACGAGATTCAGGAGGTGAGAAACGGCATCCCTGCGCTGAAATATTTCTGCGAGGAGAGGCGCCACCTGCACGTGGTGGTGGCTGGTTCGATGCTGGGCATATCGCTGCGTCAGGACGAGAGTTATCCCGTGGGGAAGGTGGACCAACTGCGGATGTACCCGATGACCTTCCATGAATTCCTGATGGCAAACGGCAGGGAAAAGTTAGTGGAGGCGCTGCTAGCGTTACGCTGGAACGAACTGGCCATCCACCACGACACACTCGTGGAATACCTGCGCCAATATTATTTCGTGGGAGGTATGCCCGAAGCTGTTTCGGTCTGGATTGAAAGTCACAATGCCAAGACCACGCGCGCCGTACAGAAGTCCATTCTCAGCACCTACTTTGGCGACATGGGCAAGCACAGTCAGGCGGAGGTGGAGCGCATCCGAATGATATGGAACACCATCCCTTCGCAGTTGGCCAAGGAGAACAAGAAATTCATCTTCGGAGCGGTCAAGAAGGGGGCACGCGCAGCGGAATACGAGCAAGCCCTCCAATGGCTCGCCGATGCGGGACTGATTTACAAGGTGTGCAGGGTGGCCAAACCAGAAGAGCCGCTCAATTTCTATGCCGATAAGGGCGCGTTCAAGGTATTTCTCCACGATGTCGGGCTGCTGGCATGCCTCTGCGGTGCGCGCTCGAAGGCCATGCTTTTGGGGATGGGTGCATTCACAGAGTTCAAAGGGGCCTTCACCGAGAACTACGTGATGAACCAGATAAAGTCGCTGGAGGATTCGGACAATATTGCCGACGAGATATTTTACTATACAAAGGAGAACTCCCTGCTGGAGGTGGACTTTGTCGTGCAAGGCAGCGAGCGCGTTGTGCCTGTCGAAGTGAAGGCCGAAGCCAATGTGCGCTCGAAATCGCTGACCACGTTCGTCAACAAGGAGTTTGCCGCCTATTCACTCAAAGGACTGCGCTGCTCAATGCTACCCTATGCCGACCAAGAATGGATGGAGAATATCCCGCTCTATGCCGTGGAGGCATTCTTTGGTCGGGAGGAAGCCGCGGAGTAACCCTTTTTTCTCGGTGCCTGAGGCGCAGAGTCCCATTCCACCGAATGGGCGCGGCCGCCTTTTGGGCGCAGGCCCCATTCACAAATCAATCCAAAAAAACGGAGAGAGCCCGCGGGCCCTCTCCGTTTTATTTTCGGGACTATCCTCGGCGCAGGCCAAGGACAGATGTTATCGAACTTGCAGCACCTTGTGGCCCTGGTGAATGATGATGCCCTTCTGGTGGGCGTTGCAGGGACGGCCTTGGAGGTCGTAGGTACGGGCATTATTGGCATTGGTGGCGCTGACGGCTGTGATGCCCGTCGGCTTGATGGAGTAGGTGGCGAGAATGTCGCCGCTGTGGTCAATGCCATCGGCGAAGCGGGCGCCCTGGAGGCTGAGGGTAATCTGGTCGAGCGTCTTGGACTTGAGGGCTTCGGGCACCTTCACGGTGAGCACGTAGGCCCCTTCGTAGTCCGCATCGGGAGCGGCGGTGAAATCGGTTGTGGTGAGCGTCTGGGGCTGACCCTCCTCTTCGTAGGTGAACTGGAAGCCATCGAAACGAACGTTGGCGTAGTCGGCCATCCATACTTCGATGCTATCTACGTCCGTCAGGCTGCTGCCGCTGGCGGGGGTGAACTCAGCGATGACGTTGGTCTGCACTTCTGCGTAGTCGAAGAGGTAGCCGTAGGAGCCGAGCGCGCCCTGCGTGGGGCTATATACGTAGTTGCCCTCGGCATCGCGAACGTTGAGCAGGCGTACATGCACCGTGCCATAGTTAATACCCGAGGCCACCATGTCCTGCGGGCGGCGCAGTTTGTCGGAGAAGTCGAGGCAGATGGTGCGGCCGTCCTCCAGGGTGAAGGGGATGTCCTCGGTGTAGAACTCGCCCTGGGCACCTTCGGAGTTGCCATATTCCAGGGTCACGCGGGGCGAACCCTCGCTGACGCCAATCGGACCGCTGAAGGTGAGGCGCATCGTGGCGGCCGAGTCGCCTGCGAACCAGAAGGAGCGGAATTTGCCTTCGCCCAGAAGTTGTTCGCTCTCCATCTTGACAGGTTCGGCAGCGGCCGTGTAGGAGAGGTCGATGGTTTCGGCCGTTTCGGCAACGGAGAGGCGGATGGTGAGCGCATCGCCCGCTTTTGCACCGTCGGCATAAGCTTGCATGAGGGCGGCCTTGTAATCTACGCTGGCCGATGTGCCCAGGCTGTTGACCGTCAGGGGATAACTATGGCTGGCAATCTCCATAGTGCCTCCCGTGAGGCGCGCCACCTTGTTGAACAAGACGGATACGATGCCCGCACCGCCTGCCGAGAGGGCCGTACCCACGGCGGGCTCGGCCTTTACCACTTGCAGGGCCTCCTCGCCGCCCATCGTGAAGCGCACGGTGGCCTGGTCCATGCAGAAGTCCTTGAAGAAATAGTACGTCTGGCCGGCTTCTACCTCAATCTGATAGATGCCGCCGCCATTGTCCGAATAACTAAAATCAAAGGAGATGGCTTCCGTGAGGTCGGCATCGCTATATGGAGCCATCACCACGCCACCGTTCGAGGTTTTGAACGTGAGCGTGCCGCTCTCTGTGGGCGTCAGACTGCCCTTGTAGTCAGAGAAATCGCCATTGAGCGTATAGTCGGTGTCGAGGTCCATTGCCCCGAAGTCCACCACGTCGCCAAATCCCGCGCGGGCCGTGGAGAGGCTAGCCAGGAGGGCGAAGAGGAAAAAGTAAAGTTTACGCATAATGTTGTATTTTTGGATGAGAAGATTATTGATCGGGGTTTCCCGTTTCTAGGGGGGCAGTTTTCCGTTTTTAAGTCCGACATTGCCAGCGACCATCGCCCGATGGTCGCTGGCTATCTGCCGAGGCGAAACGGAAATCTGCCTCCTGTGAATCAGTAGTGCCTAGAATTTCTTCACTACCACGGCACCGCTGGCTGTTGTCACGCGGACGATGGTGAAACCTTGGTGGCCCGTTGTGGTCAGGTGCAGGAGGTCTTGTCCCGTGGTCTGACCAACGAGTCGGCCACTGGCATCAAAGGCCTGGGCCGAGGCACTGCCCGCCACGTTGATGGCGAAGCCGTCGTGGGTGCGGCGGATGCTGACAGCGGCTTGCTCGGCCTCGTCGATGCCTTCGGGCACTACCACGCGGGCTGTCGTGGCATTGATGATGCGGTCCGTATTGCCGTCAATCAAGAGGACGACTACGGAGGTATTCGCCACGTCGCTCACATTGGCAGCCATAGGCATGGTCATCTGGACTACATAGTCCTCGCCCGCACTGAGGGTGGTGGGCAGCAGGCCGCCCGTGCCCGAGATGGACGCGCCCTTCCAACTGCGGGCCACGTGCTGCTGGTAATAAGGATAAACGGTTGATTTGCCATTGGCACCGCCCAATCCCCATTCGCCCAGTTCGGGGTCGGAGGTGGCGGCGAAGTAGTTGCTCTGGAAGGCCAGGATGTCGTCCTCGAGGAGCACGAGGAAGTATTTGTAGTTGTGCGAGGGGATGTTGAGGGCAAAGCGGGTCGTGACGGGAATGGCCACTTGTCCGTCCTTCTGGAGCGAAGCCGTGGCAGAGAGCTCGGCGAATACCAATCGGCCCATTTCCTCCTGCACCACGTCGAGCCAGAGGGGCTTGCCGTCGGGGCTGTTGCTGAAATAGTATTTGCCCTCCACCTGCGAGGCGGGCGAGAGGATGGTCTCCGAGCGGTTGATGCGGCCAGAGGGCGCAGCGATGAGGCCGAGCGCAGCCGAATAATCAACTGTGCCACTGCCGAGGAGGTCGCCCGTATAGTTGTGGAGGCCGATGGGAATAAAGCGGTCGCCGTAGGCCGAATGCAGGCGGTCGATGGCCTCGATACCTAGCGGACAGTTGCCGCAAGTCGTACCCGTGTATTCCTCGAGGACAACGTGGGTCTTGGGCAGGAAGGCCAGGTTCTTGACGCTGCTGCTCGCGGTGGCCTGCTTGGCGTTCATCAGCACCTCAACGGTGAAAGCGCTCTCGCAGTGGGGAGCCAGCGGCAGGGCTTCGGGGAAGGTAAACTCGTAGATGTCGCCCTTCTCAAGGCTCAGGCCGCTCTCCTGAATCGTGCTGACCACGCTGCCTTCGGCATCGCGGAGAGTGAGGGTGGCGTTGGTGAAGGTCTGGTTGGGCTCATTGATTTTCGCACGACCCTTGACCGTCACGGACTGGGCGTTGACCACAGCCGATTCGTTGTCGAGGCTAATCAGGAAGGGCATCTCGCGGACCACTTGCACGTTGTTCACGAAGACGATGCTCTGGTTCTTGTTGTCGTTGAGGAAGGCCAGGTAAATGTACTTGCCCGCAAAGTCGGCGAGGGGCACATCGTAGTCGGTCCATTCGCCACTCAGCAGGTCCTCCGTAGCACCCGGCGAGAGCTGTTCGTCGAAGAGGAGCACGCCCTCGGCCTTGATCTTATTGATGATGGCGGTGTTGAGATAGTTGTAACTCTTCGTGTCGGCGTAGGCATAGACCTTGAGGCGGTCTGCCTTGGAGCGGAGATAGGATTGGGCCTGGAAGGTGAGGTGGCAAGTGGTATCGGGCAGGTAGACTTGGGCGGTCACCATCCAGTCGTCGGACTGGCCGCCGTTGGTATAGCAGGAATGGGATGCGGCCACGAGGTCGGGGTCGGTGGGCGTGTCGTGCACAACGGTCCAGGGGTAGTTGTCCTTGTCGATAAAGTCGATGGCCTTCATTTCGTCCGTAGGCTCGTTGTGGTCGCCCTCATAGAGCATGGTGTTGACGAAGCCCTGGTTGAAATCTTCGGTCAGCAGGTATTTGTCGTCGGCAGAGATTTCGCGCTCGTAGGCACCCTCGTAGCGGAGTTCGATGGCTTCGTTGCCGCAGATGCCTGTCAGGTCGGTGATGACGCCCGCGGGGATGCGGATGGTATAGGAAGAGCCCTTGAAGAGGAAGGTGCTGGCGGCGGGATATACGGCCACAACGTTGTCGGCATAGGCCAGGAGGAGTTCCTCCTCGGCCTCCGTCTCGTCGTCGCGGTAGAGATAAGCCTTGCCCGAGGCTATCTGCACGTCGGTGTCGAAGGTCAGCAGGATGGGCGAGGTGGTCATGTCGATTTTCGTCAGTTCGGTGCCTTCGGCGGGATTCACATTGACCACACGCACGGGGTCGGCGGCGCGGCCTTGGTAGGTCAGGCGGATGTCGGCATTGGTGCGCTCGGCATCGCCCTTGATGTGGACAGTGCCCGCAGGCACATCGAGGGTATAGTATTCATCCTCGGCGAGCTCGCCCTTGCGGAAAGTAATCTGGAGAGCCTTGCCCGTGGCGTCCACCTTGACAGCCGTGGAGGTATAGACCACGTTGCCGTCGGCATCAAGCAGGCGCACGGCCTGGTTCTTGCCAGCGGCCACTTCGATGTTGCGGCGGAAGGTGATGGTGATATTTTGCAGTTTCGACAACTTCGCACCAGCCTTCGGCGCAACGGTATAACTGTTGAGCAGGTTGATGCCCTTGGCAATCTGCGATACGGGAGCGGGGAGCGTGGCTACGTAGCTGGTGTAGGGATCGACCATGACGGCCACGGTGCGCCCGTCATCGCTCACGTCGATGGGTGTTCCCGTGTTTTCGAAACCCGTATGCTCGAGGAAGTTGTAGCCAAACTTGTCCTGTAAGATGAGGTCGAAATCAATCCAGTAGTTGCCATCCTTGACGCTCCACTGGCGCAGGGGGCTGCCGATAGGCGTTGCGCCGAGCAGCGTGCCTTGGGCATCCGTGCACCATGCGCCCACGCCGACATCTTCAGTGCCGCCCATGACGGTCAACTTATCCTGCTCGACATCGTAGACGAAGGGCAGGTTCTCCTCTGTGGGGAAACCGCTGGCGTTATCCTCACCCACCACGTAGGCCGCGCCTGTGACGTAGCGGCCATCGTTGGAGAGTTTGCTGATACTGTAATAATACAGGCCCTCAACATCGGGCGTCCAGCGCTGAGTGTCGCTCTCGGTGAATCCTATCACGGTATAATCGCCGTCCTCAACGTGGTAGATGTATTCGAAACGGCCACCGAGGTCGTAGGCCGTGGGCATGTAGCTCACGGACATACAGGCGAGGATGGTCTTGCCATCGGCGGAAATCTGCGTGAAGCGGTTTTGCCCCTTGTCTTCGTGGGCCATATCCTTGGTGGGAAGGCCGGGCGTATTGACCAGTTTGCCTGTGGTCAGGTCCCAGAGGGCGGGCAGTTCCTTATAGACATTGTCGGCAAAGGTCTGTGTACCCACGGCGTATTTGCCATCGGGCGTGACGGCGAAGACGAGGCCGCCCGCGCAGCCCTTCTTGACGGGGAGCGTGGTCCAGGAAGCCGTGGCCTTGTTCCAGTAGGCAGGCTGACCGTTGAGTTCGCCCACCACGATGTTGCCATCGTCGGTCACGTCGCGCGCTGCGGCACTTGCAATCGTTGCTGCATCCAGTCCAGCGCAGAGGTCGGTGGACAGACCCGTCTGGAGGTTCACAAGGCGCGGATTCATACGCAGGGTGGAATTGCCACTATTGGTGGCATCAAAAACAGCCCATTGGCCATTATCGGACATACGGTTCATGACAGCGTTGTCGTCGAAGGCCAATGGGCGAATGCTTGGATTGGTTTGGGCAAAAGTGAAGCCCAAGCCGCTGCCTGCCACCAGGAGCAGGAGCACCAGCATACGATGAAAAATGTTGGAAGTACGCATATTTATATATATAATAGGAATAAGTGAAATCGCTAAAGCGGAGTCTAAAATAGGGAGGCAAAGGTAAGGATTTTTCGCCGGAATAGCCGCCTACGCTCCTATATTTCAGCAAAAAACAAGGTTTAGACTGGCCAAAAAAGCGGAAACCCAAGCCAAGTTAACACCCAATACAAATATTTTCTCTACCTTTGCGGCACGCGGATTGCATATTATCATGGCTGGAAGCTCTAGAATCTCTAGATAATCTAGAATATCTAGAAAATCCAGCCCAACAAAAAACAAAACCAAAATGAAACTAGCCCTAATAGGATATGGCAAAATGGGCCATATCATCGAAGAAATAGCGCGCCAACGCGGCCACGAGATTGTTTCCATCATCGACCTCGACAACCAAAACGATTTCACTTCGCCCGCCTTCGCCAGTGCCGACGTAGCCATCGAATTTACCAACCCCACGGCTGCCTTTGCCAACTACCAGCGTGCTTGGGCCGCTGGCGTGAAGGTGGTCAGCGGCAGCACAGGATGGCGCGCCGACCACGAAGCCGACGTGCGCCGCGCCTGCACCGAGGAAGGGAAAACCCTCTTCTGGGCCAGCAACTTCTCCCTCGGCGTGGCCATCTTCAGCGAAGTGAACAAGTTTCTGGCGCGCCTTATGAACCGCTTCCCCGAATACGATGTACGGATGGAGGAGGTGCACCACGTACACAAACTTGACGCTCCGAGCGGAACGGCCATCACCCTTGCAGAGCAGATTTGCGCAAACATGGACCGCAAAACGGCTTGGACGCTCGGCGAGGTGCACAATGCCGATGGCTCAGTGACACCCGCTGCCCCCGCCCCCGCAGAGGCCCTGCGCATTGACGCCATCCGCCGCGACGAAGTGCCAGGCATACACACCGTCACCTACGACAGCCCCGCTGACTACATACAAATCACGCACAGCGCATACAGCCGCCGCGGCTTCGCCCTAGGCGCAGTGCTCGCTGCCGAATATACCGCCCACCATCAAGGACTGCTGACCATCGACGACATGATGGGAGAACTCGTAAAATAACCCTGCGAAACCCCTTCCCTATACCTATATATATAATAAGGAGTAGCACGTATATTTAAGGAGTAGCACGAACCCAAACAACCATCCCCAATGACAGAAAAGCATCCCGAAATAGAAAAGCCCGAAGAGGCTGTGAATCCTGCCGAGCAACCCACCACGCAGCAAACTCCTGCCGAAACGGAACAACCCGAACAGGACAAAAAGCCTACGGGACTGATTAACCCAGAACCGACTACGAATAAGCCGACAAGTATTTCCGAGCAGCCCGCTAAGCAGCCCGAGCAACCCAAAGAAGAGCCCGAGCAACCCGCCAAGCCTTGCAAAACGCGCCACAAGCAGTGGGTGAAGTTCGCCATTGTGACCGCTCTCTACCTTGCCTTCCTCTACTGGGTGGAATCTTGGTGGGGATTGCTCGTCCTGCCCTTCATCTACGACGTTTATATTTCCAAGAAAATCAAATGGGGATGGTGGAAATCCGCCAAGAGCCCGGCCGTCCGCTCTATCATGAGTTGGGTGGACGCCATCGTTTTCGCACTCATCGGCGTGTATTTCCTCAACCAGTTCTTCTTCCAAAACTACGTCATTCCCTCATCCTCCCTCGAGAAAACCCTGCTCACGGGCGACTACCTCCTCGTGTCGAAACTCAGTTACGGACCCCGCATTCCGCAAACGCCGCTGACGATGCCCTTGACCCAAAACACGCTGCCCATCCTCGGTTGCAAGAGTTACCTGGAGTACCCCCATTGGGACTATCGCCGCGTGAAAGGACTGGGACAGGTAGAACTGGGCGACATCGTCGTATTCAATTATCCCTCGGGCGACACGGTGGCTACGGCCGAGGACTACCTGGCACGCGACTACTACAGCATGGCCTATAGCATCGGTTACCAACAACTGGCCGAAGCCGCACAAGCGGGCCATCCCCTACCCGCCTTCAACGACTCGACAGCCGAAGGCCGCCTGCGCAAATATGCGTATATCTACAACGTAGGTTCGAACGTCATCAAGAGTAACCCCGATGTATTTGGCGAGGTGATTGCCCGCCCCACCGACCGCCGCGAAAACTATGTCAAGCGCTGCGTGGGCCTGCCCGGACAGCGGCTCAAAATCTGCGGCGACACTATCTTCCTAGACGGAAAGCCTATGTTCTGGCCCGAGGAAATGCAACTGCGCTACGACGTAAAACTTCTGGAAATGCCCAGCGAGGAAACCATCAAGGAACTGGGCATCACGGGCGAGGAGTTTATGTATTTTGAGAATGGCTTTGGCTTCTCCATGACCCGCAAGGTGCTCCACGAACTCACCCAGCGCGGTATCATACAACCCAACCCCAAGCGTTATCCGTTGCCTGCCAGCGAAGAACTCTTCCCGCTCAATCTCCAGAAGGACTGGACCACGGCCAACTATGGCGGAAAGGACGGCATCTGGATACCCAAGCGGGGCAAAAGCATCCGCCTCACACTCGACAACCTGCCCATCTACGAGCGCTGCATCCGCGTCTATGAAGACAACGACCTACAGGTGAAGAACGGCAAGATTCTGATCAACGGCAAAGTGGCCACTTCCTACACATTCAAGATGGACTATTACTGGATGATGGGCGACAACCGCGACAATTCTGCCGACTCGCGCTTCTGGGGCTTCGTGCCCGAGGACCATATCGTTGGCAAACCGCTCTTCGTATGGCTCAGCCTGTCGCCCGACTATGGTTGGCTGGACGGCAAAGTGCGCTGGAGCCGCCTGTTCAAGTGGGTGGGCGACATTAAATAGGTAGATTCATAGACGCTGTCCTATTTCTATGAAACGATATATCCTCGGCAAACGTATTCCTTCGCTCGTGCTGCTCGCACTGAAGCGATTCCTGCCTGCACTGCTCGTAGCCCTGTTGGTGCTGCTGGTGGTGCGCGGCTGCTTTGTCACGCAGGTGGCCATCGACACCCCTGCCTCTATGCCTGGGCTGCATCAGGGCGACCGCCTGCTCGTAGGTAGGACGGCCTATGGGCTTCGCCTGCCCTTGCAGACCAAGAACGGAGCGCGCCACCTCTTTGCACAGACGCCCAAGCGCGGTGAATGGTGCGTGGCAGAGCAACCTAGCGGCTCGGGCAAGTACTGCCTCGTGCAGGTCACGGCCCTTCCCAGCGATACCATTGCCGACCCTGCCCACCCCAACCGCAAATACATCCTTCCCAAAGGCATCTACGCGGCTGGCAACGTGCTGCTGCACCACGCCGACCTTGTGGGCCGCCCCTTGCTTATCACCTATTCCGTCATACCCCATGCCCCTTGGCACAGTTGCCTCCGCCCGAAACGGTTCTGTCGCCGCATGCCAGAAGGGAATCAATAAGAAAAGCGCAGGCGGGACGGGCCGATTGACCCCTCCCGCCTGCGCTATTTCTGTAGGTAGGTTCTATAAATTAGCTTGCGATGAATTTTTGCCTATCGTGCCATAGGTTTTTGTTTTACATGAAGGAGCGTAGCGGGCTACGTGACTGAATGAAAAACAAAAAGATATGGTGCGAGAGGCGGAAATACATCCAAGCCCAATGGAGATACTACCTTCCAATGAAACTAATTTATAGAATCTACCTGCATTCTTTCTGCCAGTTCGCTTTCTTTTGCATAGGCCAAGCACCTATGTCTATGTTTTCCGCTCTAACACCTCCCCTACCCCTTGAATATTCTACTCACCTCCGCCTATCTGCCGCCCATCCACTATTTCGCGCGCCTCTATGCTGCCCAAACGGTTTACCTTGAAGGCTACGACCACTACGTGAAGCAAACCTACCGCAACCGCTGCATCATTGCGGGTCCCGATGGGCCGCTTGCGCTGACGCTCCCCATCGTACACGACAAAACTAAGGGGCACACAGCCACCCGCGACATCCGTCTGAGCAACCACGGCGACTGGCGCCATCAGCACACCATCGCCCTGACGAGTGCGTACGAGAGCAGCCCTTTCTTTGATTACTATGCGCCCGATATTTTGCCACTCTACGAAAAACCGTGGGACCGGCTGATGGATTTCAATACGGCCCTGCTCCACACCCTCCTCGACCTGCTGGACCTCCACCCCGACATCCGCCTCACCGAAGGCTACGCTGATGCCACGGCCCTCCAGGCCGAAGACCTGCGCGAACGGATACGGCCAAAACTCTCGCCTGCGCTGGATGCGCACTACCGCCCACAGGAATACTACCAAGTATTCCGCGAGCGTACGGGTTTCCAGCCCCACCTCAGCATCGTGGACCTGCTCTTCAACATGGGCCCCGAGACGCGCCTCGTCCTGCGCGACAGTATGGACGGGCTGCCAGCCTGAGCCGCACCGCTATCACTGCTCCGCCGCTTCGCCGTCAAGGGCCTCATGGGCCACGGCCTCCAGTTCGGCATACCACTGCGCACCAAAACGCCGAATCAGGGGCTCGCGCAGGAATTTATAAACGGGCAGGCCGAGTTCGCGGCCCTTCTGCACGGCAGGGCGACAGACATTCCAACGATGATAATTGAGGCCGATGAGGCCGCCCTTGAACTGCTTGACGCGGATGGGATAGAGGGCGCACGAGATGGGTTTACACCATTTCGTGCGCCCTTCTCGATGGGCCCGCTCGGTGGCGCAGAAGCAGCAGCCAGCCGCATCGTAGCACGTGAATACGCAGTCCTTGCCGCGCACAATGCTAGTGACGAGGTCGCCCTCTTCGTCCGTATAGGCCACGCCCTGTGCATCGATGACGGCTAGGGCCTCGGGGTCCAGTTCGGGGCGGATTTCCTCAAGGACGTCCTCGAGGTGGGCGATTTCTTCGGGCGTAACGGGCGCGCCAGCATCGCCTTCAATGCAGCAAGCACCCTTGCAGGCATCGAGGTCGCAACAGAAGCATTCGGTCAGAATATCGGAACAAAGGAGGACGTTGCCTACCTGAATGATGGGAGGGAGAGACATGGTGGTTCTTGGTTTTGGGGTGATACGGGGAAGAAGGGGAGAGAGCACGAGCACGAGGGGCAGCGCGGCCCTTACCAGTCGATGGGCGGCTGGCCATGCTGAACCAGATAATCGTTGGTCAGCGTGAAATGGTGGTTGCCGAAGAATCCGCGATAGGCACTGAGCGGCGAGGGATGGGCAGAGGAGAGGACGAGGTGGCGCGAGCGGTCCACCACAGCCCCTTTGCGCTGGGCATAACTGCCCCACAGGATGAAGACCAAGCCTTCGCGCTCGGCCGACAGGCGGGCTATGACGGCATCGGTGAAGCGTTCCCAACCGCGCCCTTGGTGCGAACCCGCCTGATGAGCCCGCACGGTCAGCGTGGCGTTGAGCAGGAGCACACCCTGCTCGGCCCAGCGCCGCAAACTGCCACTCTGCGGAGCGGGGCGACCGAGGTCGGCACTGATTTCCTTGAAGATATTTTGCAGCGAAGGCGGATGCGCCACGCCATCGGCCACGGAGAAGCACAGCCCTTCGGCTTGGCCCGGCTCATGATAGGGGTCCTGCCCGATGATGACCACGCGCACGCTCTCGAAGGGGCACAGGTTGAACGCATTGAATATCTGCGGGCCTGGCGGATAGCACGGGCCAGCAGCGTACTCGGCACGCACAAATTCCGTCAGCGCCTGAAAATAGTCGGCATCAAACTCCGACTGCAAGCGCGCGGCCCAGGAAGGGTGTATCTTTACTTGCATAATCAATCACAAAAGGAATAATAATATGGGCAGAAGGCGTTAGAACCAACCAGCGAGGGAGGTAAGCGGCCAAGCGCCCTCAACCATCAAGGCGCTGCCCTCCCCTTCAAGCCGTTACAAAGGTACGGGATTCCCCCCACACAGCCGCGCCTGCATCGCAAGAACCTACCTAAAATTTTCACCAAGCCTTGGTAATCGCATTTCCAAGCCTTGGTAATTTTTCAAGGCGGGAAGTAGATCAAAATAAGGGCCGCACCAGTGGAGGTACGGCCCTTATATATATGTATGGTGTATGTTTAGCGAACGAGGTTCTGGAAAGCAGCGTCACCGAAGAGGGCGGCAAATTCCAGGTCCTTAGCAGCCATTGCCTTGAAGGAAGCGTCCTTGGCAAAAGCATCTCTGAGGTTGCTGAGCACGGCGCTGTTGTTGTTCGTACGAGCGGCTACGATGGCCTTCAGATAGGAAGTAGTGGCATCCTGATTGGGCACGTTGGCCAGCGTCTGGGCAGCAGCGGCATAATCCTTCGAGAGAATCTGTGCGAGAGCGGCAGAGTTGGTCTTGCAACCCTTGAGGGTCTGAGCAGCCTGAGCGTAGTTGCCAGTGAAGATATGGAGGTTGCCAATCACTTCGTTGTAATTCTTGGCAGTAGTGGCGCGGGCGGCGTAGGTTTCGACCTGCGAGATGTTGCCCTTGGCCAGAGCGAGGAGAGCGAG
Organism: Bacteroidales bacterium; assembly: GCA_004555425.1. Lineage (GTDB taxonomy): Bacteria > Bacteroidota > Bacteroidia > Bacteroidales > Bacteroidaceae > Alloprevotella. Next base: position 1,746 of record SFID01000046.1, on the reverse strand, counting down.
GTTGGCGTTGATCTCGGGCGCATTGGCATTCTTTTCAGCAGCCTGGCTCAGATATTTCTCGGTAGCGGTGAGGTTGCCCTCGGCAATGGCGAGCGTGGCCAAGTTGTTGTAGGCACGGTAGTCGTTGGGATAAAGACGGGTAGCCGTGGTGTAGATGTCCTTCTTCTCGGCGGCGTTGTCGGTGAGCGTAGCAGCGTAGAGCACTTCCTCAATAGAGAGTTGCGAAGCATCGGCCTTGTACTGCGCTTGGATTTCATCGTCGCTGCGACCGATAATGTTGTAATTGATGGTCAAGCGAGCGCGACGAAGTTCGGGCAGAATCTCATCGGCGAGTTCCTTGAAGCCAGCAGAGAGGTTGCGAATCTGCTGCTCGCGCTCTTCGGGGTCGCTGTACATAGACAGCACGCGGAGGATGACATCCTTATCCTGAATGTTGCTGGCCTGCACGAGTTCCTGGAATCCTTCCCAGTCCTCAGCGGTGTAGCGGGTGTTGATGTCGGCATCCATATTCACCTTCTTCAACTCGCCACGTACGTAGCCCTCGGAGGAATTCTGGCGCTTTTCTGCCAGCTGGGTATTGAACTGGAGCGAACCTTCGGGCGAAGCGTAAGCCGAAATCTCGATGTTGTCGAGCTGATAGCACTTCTGGTCGTTCTTAATCTGGCGCAGGGTTCCGAGGAAGTCCTGTACGGAAACAGACTTGAGTTCGCTGGTGCGAATATTGGCCTGGTTAATCAGATACCTGATTTGTGCCTGCTGGGTCTGGGCGATAGCGTACTGGTAAGCATCCTCACCGAGAGCCATATTGGAGGAAGCGGCTGTGCGGCCTACGAGCATAGAAGTGGCGATAACACCGTTGGCCACCTTAACGGGGTTCACCTTCACCGTCTTGTTGCCTACGCGTGCATCGAAGGTGAGGTAGAGTTCGCTCTGCTGCATGGCGGGCTGATACGTAAAGGTGTTGCGCATCGTATAGTTGCCACCCACCTTATAGGAAATTTCCTGATTGTTGCCCAGCACGCGCTCACCCTGGAAGGTTGCGGGCTGACCCTTGGCTTCTCCGCCCTGATAGCGAAGCACGGGAATAACAGTCACGACCGCCTTCTTCTTCATGTACTTCTCGGGGAAGCGACCATTGATGGTCACGGGCACTTGGCCCGACACAGCCTCAAGCGGAGAGGGCGTTACGGTGAAGTTGTCGGCAGAGAGATCGCCAAGTTTGCTGCAAGAAGAGAGCACGAGGCTGCCTGCCAACGCGATGGACAGATACAAAGAACCTTTGTGTAGCATCATTTGGTTTTTGTTTTAATTATTATAGGTTATGAATTGGCTGATTGCTATTTGTTGTGCAAAGGTAGGGCTTTTCCGCGGATTGGCAGGCGATACGGCTGTGATTTTTGGCTCGCACGGACCCTTTTCCTTTGATTTTTAGGAAGAATTAGGAATTTATTCAATGAGGATTTGGGATTCCCTCTCCGACTCATCCCAGGCTGCGTTTTTTCGTCACAACGAAACGCTTAAAAGCGGCCCAAACCCGTCCCTCGTAATATAACACATCGCAAGCCCTCAAGTGTGCAAAACTCGTCTTTTAACACTTCATAGATTGTTGCGAAATGTTAAAGCGATTTGCTTTTCGCAGAAAAATATATTATCTTTGTACTAGCGAAGAGGAAAGAGCCCTAAACACGGGGTTCTTTCCTCTTTTTTTGCCCCATTATAAAGGAAGAAATACATCGGAAGTTGGAA
>SFID01000045.1 GCA_004555425.1 Bacteroidales bacterium | reverse complement strand
GCGGGGTAGAACCTCTAAGTGTGAGGCAATTCGATTCGTGTTTCTTTTAACACGAATCTTTCTAATCTTACTAATCGCGCGGGGTAGAACTTCCAAGTGGGCGTGTTAAAGAAACACGAATCGAATTGTTTCCTTGTTGAAGGTTAACCCCTGCGCAATTAGTAAGATTCGTATGATTTGTGTTAAAATAAATACCGCAAACCGAAGGTCCACACGTTGCCTCGCAATCTAGAACGACCTGAGTAGTTACCATTTTATGGTTCTAGTCGGGTCGTTACCCCGCTCAATTAGTGAGATTCGAAAGATTCGTGTTAAAGAAACACGAATCGAATTGTTTCCTTATTGGAGGTTAACCCCGCGCAATTAGTAAGATTCGTATGATTCGTGTTAAAATAAATACCGCAAACCGAAGGTCCACACGTTGCCTCGCAATCTAGAACGACCTGAGTAGTTACAATTTATAGAACCTACCTCCAATGTGAACGAACACCATATCCAAACCTTGCAAGCCAAGGTGCAGTACCTTCCCGTTCCTCCAATTCCTAATTCCTAATTCCTAATTCCTAATTCCTAATTCCTAATTCCTACAACCTTCCCTCCAATCCCCAAAAGCGTATCATGACTCACCATCACCAATGTTCGCCGCTCGGCCTCGCGTTCCAGCAGTTCGCGTAGGAAGTGTTTGCCCGCGTTGTCCAGGTGGGTGTCGGGCTCGTCAAGGAGGAGGAGGTCGGGGTCGCAGGCAAGGGCGCGGGCTAGGAGTGTGCGCTGCCATTGGCCGCCGCTGAGTTCGTTGATGGGCCGCCGTGCCAGGTTGGCAATCTGCATGAGGTCCATCATCTCCGCTGCGCGCTCTCGGTGTGCCGTCTTGAAACCTCCGATGAGGCGCTTGCGCTCGTGGAGGCCCGAGAGCACCACCTCGGCCACCGTGAGCGGAAACTCGCGGTCGATGCGCCGATATTGGGGCAGATAGCCTAGGACGCAGCCTGGCGCGCGCCATATCGTGCCGCTTTTCGGTTGCAGCAGGCCAGCCATGAGGCGCAGCAGCGTGGTCTTGCCGCTGCCATTCTCGCCCGTGATGTGGAGGCAGTCGCCGCGGTGCACGTCGAGGCTGAACGCATTGAGGACGATGCGGTCGGTGTAGGCGGCAGTGACGTTGCGGAGGGAGAGGAGGGTCGACATATTGCTACTAGTTTAGCTAGGGTCTGTAAATTAGTTTCATTGGAAGGTAGTATCTTATAGAACCTACCTTTATTGGGCGATGAGGTCAGCGATGCGCACGATTTCCTTGTCCCAATCGTAGGACAGGGGATTGATGGTGCGGATGGGCAGGCCCAGTTCCTTGGCGATGGTCTGCGTGGTGCGGTCGCTGTGTTGTTCTTGGCAGAGAATCACCTGTACGCAGTCCTTGCGGCACTCGTCGATGAGCGTTTGCACGCGGGCCGCAGAGGCTTCCTTGCCCTCGTGCTCCACGCTGATTTGTCGCAAATTGTATTGCAGGGCAAAGTGGCCCAGCGAGGGATGGTTGATGAGGAAGGTACGGTGCTTGGTATGGGCAAGCCGCTTGTTCACCTCGCGACTGATGCTGTCCGATTTTTGCAGGAAGGCGTTGAGGCGCTCCTCGTAGTAGTGCATGTTGGCGTGGTCGATGTGGCAGAGCGCCTTGTAGATATTGAGGGCGATGATATTCATATTGCGGGGCGACGTCCACGTGTGAGGGTCCATTTCGCCGCCGTGGTCCTTGTCGCCGCAGGGGCTCACTTCGCTCACCTTCTCGGAGGCGTTGACGATATAGAGGTGGGGACAGTTCTCGCTGAATGCGCGCAACTGCGTCTTCTCAAAGCCCAGCGTGCCTACGCGAATGTAGGCCGTGCAGGAGGAGAGTTCCTCCATCTGCTGGAGCGTGGGAGAATAAGTTTCGGGATTAGCCCCCTTGGGCGTAATCGTCTTCACCTCAAACTTGTCGCCAGCCAACGCTTCGGTGACATACCGCAGCGGCTCAATGCTAACGATCAGCACACGCTCTGTCTTGGGCTGCTGGGTGCAACTGGGAAGGAGAAGGAGAAGAAGGATGGGGAGGAGGAAACGCATCTTTTATTAGTTAGGAGTTAGGAGTTAGGAGTTAGGAGTCGCCTTTCAATTAGTTAGGAGTTAGGAATGAGGAATTAGAAATTGGGAGAGAATATTAGGAGTTCATCCTCATTGAAAGGCAACTCCTAACTTCTAACTCCTAACTCCTAACTAAAAAACTATCGAGCCAGCAGCCAAAGGCTGCGTTGAAACTAGGAAGCCGCAGGCTTCCGTTGGAACTTGAAACTAGGTCGCGAAGCGACCGCATGAAACTAAGGAAGCGAAGCGACCAGAGCCCCTAGGCCGCCAGCCGCCAGGCCTCCACCAGCACAAGGTATCGCACGAATTTGCCGATGGCAATCGTAGATATAGCCGCCACGACATTCACGCGCAGAAAGCCGAGGGCCACAGTGATGACGCTGCCGAGCAAGGGCACCCAGCCCAGCAGGCCCGCCCAGGCGCCGTAGCGGTGGACATACGCCTTGCCGCGCTCCAGTTTCTCGGGCGGCACCTTCGTCCAGCGCGTAATCCATTCTTCGCGGCCCAGCGTGCCCACGTAATAATTAAAAAGGCTGCCCAGCACATTCCCAGCCGTGCCCCACAACAGCAGGCCCGCGGGAGAAGCACCCGCCGCCAGAAGCGTCAGCATCACCACCTCGCTGCTGAAAGGAAAGAAACTGCCAGCCAGAAAAGCAGCCACAAACATACCCATCGGGCCCCACTCTATAAGAATCTCAACCAACTGTTCCATAGTTCAAAGTAGTTGGCCACCAAGAGCACGACCAAGAATAGCAAACACGTATAGAACCATAATTCCGAGCCGCGACGGCGCGCAAGCGTGAGGTGGTGGCCCACGAGCGGCGCACTGTTCATCGCCAGCATCGGCAGGAGGATGGCGTAGTCGGCAGGGCGGAGGATGAGCAACAGGAGGAGCACGGCGTGGACCATAAGGATGGCGTAGAAGAACATACGTGTGCGAATCTTGTCGTTGAAGGCCGTGCGCAGATAGTGAAGCGAAGATACGAAACTCAGCAGACCGATGATGCAGCAACTACCTACGGCCCACGCAGGCACACCGCCGAGACCCGTCGGCTGCCATTGCCAAATACCTATTATATATAGGAAAAACGATTCCGTATTGCCCATCCATAGCGTATAGCCAAAGACCAACCAGAAAGGAGCGAGGAAACCCAACAAGGCCGCGCCAAACGTGCGGTGGCTCATGATGCGAATGTGAACCGCCAAGGAAAACAGCAGCACAGGCACCAGCAGCACCAGCGGCGCATACAGCAGGCTGGCAATGCCCACGGGGAGGAAGATATGGAAAACCCTGCCCTCAGCGTGCGGATTTCCGTACGTCGAGAACAGGGCAAAATATGCAAAAAGAAGGGCCGCCGCGGGCAGACATTGCCAAGACGCGCTATGGAGAGCCGGACAGGCCATCACGAAAAGCAAGTACGTGCCGCCCATCATGCGCGAACGAACACGCAGCAGGGCATTGCGGTTGTTGCACTCCACCAAGCCATAGGTGATAGCGGCCACCAAGGGGAGGCCTAACCACCAGTTGCGATTGCACGCTTGACCTTCCCCAGCAGGCAGCAGGGGGATGATGAGCCACGTCAAGGCAGCAAGGGCTGCGATGATGGGCAAGGTCCAGGTGCCTGTGGTCAGGCGGTGGCGGAAGGTGTTGCGATACACGGATGGGGAAGTAGTTTGTGCGTCCGCAAAGGAGGGGGACGCTTATTTCTTGTTGAGGAAATCCAGGGCCCGATTGACGATATCGCTCTCCATATTGACGAGGCGGAAATATTCGTTGCGGTCCCAGATATTATTAGCGATGAGAGATTTCAGCACGCGGCGCAGGTCGGCAATCGTACCTGCGAGATCGGCATCGTCCTTGGGCTTGATGCCCTTCTCCTTGGCCTTCTCCAAAATCTCGTCAATGAGCGCCTGCGGCACCTCAAAGGAGGCGATATAAGCGTCGAACTGCTTGTACTTCCGCTTGATGGATTTGCGGTTCTGGTCGGCGTACTTGAGCATCGGGTCGAGGATGAGGTTGTTGCGGTTGATGGCGCTGTACATCGGTGATACCTTGGTGGTGTCCAGGGGTACGAAGATGTCGGGCATGATGCCGCCACCGCCGTACACCACGCGGTGCTCGTTGAGTGTATAATACGTCTTCGTGCTGTCGAGGTGGATGCTGTCGATGCAGGTGAGCTCGCCGTGGTTCAGGCGGTTGATGAAGTCGCGGTCGTAGTCCTTCTTGTTGCCCTTGGTGTAGGGCTTCTGGATGCAGCGGCCCGAGGGCGTGTAGTAGTGGGCCACGGTCAGGCGAATCATCGAGCCATCGGGCAGGTCGAAGGGGCGTTGTACGAGACCCTTGCCGAAGGTGCGGCGGCCCACAATCGTACCGCGGTCGTAGTCCTGCACTGCGCCGCTCACGATTTCGGCAGCCGAGGCCGTGTATTCATTCACAAGGATGACCAGTTCGCCTTCGCGGAAACCGCCGCTCTTTCCTGCGAAAAAGCGTTGCGAAGGTATCTGCTTGCCTTCGGTGAAGACGATGAGCGAACCTGTGGGAAGGAACTGCTCGGCCACCTCTTTGGCGGCACCGAGATAGCCACCGCCGTTGTTTTGCAGGTCGAAAATGAGGCGCTGCATACCTTGCGCCTTGAGCGCTTCAATAGCATCGGACACCTCCTTGCCCGAGGTGGAGCCGAAACGGTCGAGGTGGATGTAGCCAATGCCTGGGGCAATCATATAGGAAGCGTCAAGCGTATTGACGGGAATCTTATCGCGCGTCACGATGAAGTACATCACGTCTTTGATACCGCGGCGTACGACGCCGAGTTTCACCTTCGTGCCTTTCGGACCACGGAGGATGCGCATCACACTGTCGCGCGGCATCTTCACGCCGGCGATGGGCTTGCCGTCTACACTGATAATGCGGTCGCCAGCCAGGATGCCCGCTTTCTCGCTAGGCCCTTTGGTGGTCGGCTGAATGACAACGAGCGTATCCTCCAGGATATTGAACTGAACGCCGATGCCTTCGAAATTTCCTTCCAGCGGTTCGTTGAGGCTCTTCGTCTCTTCGGGGTTGGTGTAGGAAGAATGCGGGTCAAGTTGTTCAAGCATGCCGATGATGGCAGCTTCGGCCAATTTCTTCTGGTCAACGCTATCCACGTAGAAATTGGCGATGGCCATCTCTGCAATCTGTATCTTCTGTATTTGGTTGAGGTCCGTCACGCCGTAGCGGTCGTTCTGGGCAAAGGCGCAGAAGGTCGATGCAAGGAGGCAAATGAGTATGTAGAAGATTCTTTTCATAATGCGTGTGTAGAAAGAGGGTTGGGTGAATTTTCGGGATGTTCTTGCGGTGAATCCGTGGAAATAGCGCGTTTTTTTTGCGGCAGAAACTCCGTCACGTCTTTGCCGAAGGCGATGAGTTCGCGCACCACGCTGGACGAGATGCTGGCATGCTGCGGGTCGGTGATGAGCAGTACGGTCTCGATGCCCGCCAGGCGCTCGTTGATATTGGCGATGTCGCGCTCGTACTCGAAATCCTTGACCGAGCGGATGCCGCGCAGGATAAATTGTGCGCCTTCGCGGCGTGCCAAGTCAATGGTCAGGTCGTCGTAACCGACCACCTTCACTTGCGGATTGTCGGCATAGAGTTCGCTGATGGCTCGTACGCGCTCCTCTGCCGTATAGAGCGAGCGCTTGCTCTCGTTCTTGCCCACGCCGATAACGATGCGGTCGAAGAGCGAAAGGCCGCGCTCAACGATTGCGGCGTGGCCAATGGTGAAGGGATCAAAGGAACCGGGAAATATGGCCGTCTTCATTAGTTAGAAGCTTTATTCAATTAGGAATGAGGAATTAGGAATGAGGAATTAAGAATTAGGAATGAGAAATTGCGAGTTGGGAGAGAATATTAGGAGTTCATCCTCATTGAAAGGTAATTCCCAATTCCTCATTCCTAATTCCTCATTGATTAAGGACTATCGAGCTAGCAACCGCAGGCTGCGTTGAAACTAGGAAGCCGCAGGCTTCCGTTGAAACTTGAAACTAGGGAGCGAAGCGACCGTTGAAACTAAGGTCGCGCAGCGACCGACCGACCGAAGGTCGCAAACCGACCGCCTAGGCTTCCTCCTCGGCGAGGTCTTCTTCCACGACAAGGTTGTCGATGATGAAATTCTGCCGTTCCATCGTGTTTTTGCCCATATAGTATTCCAGGAGCGCCTTCACTTGGTCGCTCTTGTGGAGCGTCACTTGTTCCAATCGGATATCTGGGCCGATGAAATGGCGGAACTCGTCTGGCGAAATCTCTCCCAGACCTTTGAATCGCGTGATTTCTGGTGCGGGCGAGAGTTTCTCGATAGCAGCCAGGCGTTCCTCTTCGTTGTAGCAGTAGATGGTTTCAAACTCCGAGCGGTCCGAGTTGCGCGTCTTTTTGAGGATGGCTTCGCCTGCGGCAGTTTGTTTGCCGCCTGCGGTAGCCTGTTCGCCTCCTTCGGCAGCTGGAACAGCCTTCTTGCGCTCCTTTTTCTTTTTATTGCGGACGCGGAAGAGGGGAGTCTGGAGGATATAAACGTGGCCCTTCTTGATGAGTTCGGGGAAGAATTGCAGGAAGAAGGTAATCATCAGCAGGCGGATGTGCATGCCGTCCACATCGGCATCCGTTGCCACAATCACCTTGTTGTATCGCAGGCCGTCGAGGCCGTCTTCGATGTTGAGTGCTGCCTGAAGCAGGTTGAACTCCTCGTTCTCGTACACCACTTTTTTGGTGAGGCCGAAACAGTTGAGCGGTTTGCCTCGCAGGGAGAATACGGCTTGCGTGTTGACGTCGCGGCTCTTTGTGATGGAACCGCTGGCCGAATCACCCTCGGTGATGAAGATGGCCGATTCCCATCTCAGGTCGGGCTCATCGCCGCCGCGCTTGCTTTTGGGCGGTGCATCGTTGAGGTGGACGCGGCAGTCGCAGAGTTTGCGGTTGTGCAGGTTGGCCTTTTTGGCGCGCTCGCGGGCCAGTTTCGTCACGCCCGCTATGGCTTTGCGCTCCTTCTCGCTTTCCTGGATTTTCTGCTGAATGATTTCGGCGATGTCGAGGTGGCGGTGGAGGTAGTTGTCTACGTTTTCCTTGATGAAATCGCCCACAAATTTGTTCACGCTCACGCCCGAGAGGGGGAAGGGGTTGCCATGCATATCCTTGTCGGGAGCCATAGTGAGTGAGCCGAGTTTGATTTTCGTCTGGCTTTCAAAGAGCGGTTCGATGACGCGCAAGGAGATGGCGGCCACCAATCCGTTGCGCACGTCCTGCACGTCGAAATTTTTGCCAAAGTATTCCTTGATGGTGCGTGCGATATGCTCTTTGAATGCGCTCTGGTGCGTACCGCCCTGTGTGGTATGCTGTCCGTTGACGAAGGAATAGTATTCCTCGCCGTACTGCGACGTATGCGTGAAGGCAATATCTATACCTTCTCCCTTCAGGTGTACGATGGGGTAGAGGCCGGGTGCCGTCATGTTGTCGTTGAGCAGGTCTTCAAGGCCGTTGCGGCTGCTGATGCGGCGTCCGTTGTGGAAGATGGCTAGCCCCGTGTTCAGATACGTGTAGTTGCGCAGCATATTGCTGATGAACTCGCTGTGGAAGCGGTAGTCCTGGAAGAGTTCGGGGTCGGGCTCGAAGTAGATGTACGTGCCGTTTTCCTCTTGGCTGTCCGTTTCGGTATCGCTGACGAGTGTGCCGCATTCGAATATGGCTTCGTGCATACGTCCGTCGCGGTAACTGCGTGCGATGAAGCGGCGGCTGAGGGCGTTGACGGCTTTCAGACCTACGCCGTTCATACCTACGGAAGCGGTGAATACGGCGGTGTCGTACTTACCGCCCGTGTTGAGTTTCGACACGGCGTCTACCAGTTTGCCCAAAGGGATGCCGCGTCCGTAGTCGCGCACTTCGGCGGTGCGGTCGTCGGCGATATTCACCTCAATACGCTTGCCGAAACCTTCGTTGAACTCGTCGATAGAGTTGTCGATGGTTTCCTTGAGCAGGACGTAGATACCATCTTCGGCGTGCGAGCCATCACCGAGGCGGCCGATGTACATACCGGGGCGGCGGCGGATATGCTCCACGCCCTCAAGGGTGCGGATATTCTCTTCGGTATAATTGGCTGTGCCAGTATCGTTGAGCGGGAGTTCGGGATTTTCTTTGTTGGGAAGCACTATTCGAGTTAGGAGTTAGGAGTTAGGAGTTGGGAGTTAGGAGTTGGGAGTTGGGAGTTAGGAATGAGAAATTGCGAGTTGGGAGTGAGTATTAGGAGTTCATCCCCATTGAAGGGCAACTCCTAACTCCTAACTCCTAACTAAAAGACTATTTAAATCCCCGCCTTAAAGCAGCGGCGGCGCTTGTGCTGTTCGGTCTTGAAGTATTGCCACTGGCTTTGCACCTTGCCGTTTTCCTCCAGTTCGGGGTTTGATTCGGCGTATTCGAAGCCCAGTTGCTGATATACGGGGATGAGGTCGGTGAAGAGCAGGGCGTTCACGCCTTTGCTTTGGTAGTCGGGGCGAACGGCCACGAGCAGGAGGTCGAGCACCTTGGGGCGTTTCCATTTGAGCGCCTTCAATAGGTGGAACCAGCCCAGCGGCAGCAGTTTGCCCTTTGCCTTTTGCAGGGCCTCGGAGAGCGAAGGCATGGAGATGCCCACGGCCACGAGTTCGTTTTGCTCGTTCTCCACGAGGGTAACCATGCGCAGGTCCAGCACGGGCACGTACATTTTGACGTAACTCTCAATCTGCCGCTCCGTCATCTTCGAGAAGCCGAAGAGGGGCGCGTATGCCTCGTTGATGAGGCGGAATATCTCCTGCCCGATGCCCGTCTTGTAGATTTTCTTCTGGCTCATCCCCGTCAGTTTGCGTACGTTGAGGTTGTACTTTTGCTGGATGATGTTGGAGATGCGCAGGTGCTTTTCGGGGATGGTTTCGGGGATGTATATCTTCATTTCTACCCAGTCGGCCGATTTCTCCAGGCCCAACTGCTCCATGTGCTTGGGGTAGTAGGGATGATTGTAGATGGTGGCCATCGTCGAGAGCTGGTCGAATCCCTCGATAAGCATACCCTCGGCATCCATATCGGTGAAGCCCAGCGGGCCTTCGATTTCGTTCATACCATGCTGGCGGCCCCACTCCTTGACCGTGTCGATGAGCGCGCGGCTCACGTTGATGTCGTCCACGAAGTCAATCCAGCCGAAGCGTACGCAGTGGCGGTGCCACGTTTCGTTGGCGCGGTGGTTGATGATGGCAGCCACGCGGCCCACGAGTTTGCCGTCGCGGTAGGCCAGGAAGTATTCGGCCTCGCAAAATTCAAACGCAGCGTTCTTCTTGGGCGAGAACGTGTTCAGCATATCGTCGTACAGGTCGGGAACGGAGTAGGGGTTGTCCTTGTACATCTCGTAGTTGAAACGGATGAATTTCTTGAGGTCGGCCTTGCTGGCCACTTTCTTGACATCTATAGACATGAGGTGAAATTTTATGCACGAATGCCCCGCCGAAACCATTGAGGCAACAGCGGTATGTATATTATATCGTGCAAATTTATAAAAAAATCGCGACTATGTCCGTGCTTCCGCCGAGGATTATGTGAAAATTGGGCATGTGCAATGTGAAAAGTGGAACAAACTAACGGTAGGTATCCACGATTGAGCAAATTGAGGGAACAAAGAACCCACTGGCAATCGGCATTTCTGCAGAAAGTCAGTGGGTCTGCTTGTTTTTTTGTCAATCTTGATAGGATGATTATACCTTACAATCCAAGAAGTTTAGACTTTTGAACTCGAAACTCTTCGTCAGTCAATATTCCATCAGCCTTTAATTTTGCGAGTTTTGCTAGTTCGTCAGCTACACTGCTTGATGCAGGAGCGACAACAGACTGGGTTATAGGCTGAGCAATAGGAGTACTTGCTTGTTTAGCATCGTCAATAATTACTGACAGGACATCTTTTGCTTGATTAGCATTCTTTAAATATGTTTCATACAACTTTCTATCATCTTCTTTTTTAGTTTTAAGAACGCGGTCAACATCCTTGAAATGAAGAACGCAAGATGTTCTACTTGTGCTACGGAGAAGTATCTTAATATCCATGTTCTTAATCTCCTTATTTTGTTTGCTTTCACCAGAGAGTCCACCTACTACAGCACCTGCACCTCCCATCAGAAAACTGCCAACAATAGCACCACCAACTGTTCTACCTGTAGATTTTGTATAGAGTTGATTGCCATTTTCTTCATAAGAAACTTCAATAATATCAGAGTAATTGAAAATCTCATAAGAACCAGGTCCTACAAGAACAAGAACCTTAAAGAACTCATCCATCAAGAACAGATAATTACCAATTTCTCTTGTATTTATTGTTGATTTTACTCCTTTTTTTCTTGGCAGGCTGCTTGCGTTAATGTAGTTAAACACATCCTTAACCTTGCCTGATTCAGTGATAGCCATCAAACCATGACTTTCGTCAATAAGCACATTGAACAGTCTATTAGTAACAGATGCCATCTCAGAAGTTTGAGTAGTACTTAGCGTTTTGAAAGTAGGTTGAATTATGCTATTCACTACAACGTCTTTATTCTTATCTTTGTCGGTGATTGAGGTTACCTGATGTATGATGTTCAAATCTTTATAAGTACCTGTCAAAAGTTTCCTTCTTGTTGGATCATAGACATTAAATACAGGACTTGTATATGATGCGAGACTCCAACCAGGGAATTCAAAATCATCTATATACTCTTTTTTGATGCCTTCAGTCATGACTCTCATAATCATAACCTGTTTTTTAGATGCGTCAAAATAAAGTTGGCATCTGTCATCACCAATGAAGACACTTCTGTCGAAGTCGGTTGAATTCTGTGCGTCCTCCTTTATCATTTGAAGTCTTTTCTTTTGGTTGTAACCTTGTACTATACCAAAAATTATTGCAACAACAATAATTACGCCAGCAACAACGAGAATAATGGTAAAGAAAAATCCTATATCCTCACCACTAAACGAACCTCCACCTAATAGTGCAAAAAGCACTAAGGCTAAGGATGAAAGATAAAATTTATTCTTCATAGTTTTTTATTTGATGATTTTAATGAACATAAACAACACAATTGCAAATAGATAGCTAACAACATCTATCCAGTCAAATACTCCAGGAACCCAACCAAAATATTGTAAGAATTCTGATAAGAGTGCAAAGAAAGGAAGAGAATAGATAAAGATGTATGAGCTTATAGACTTAGACCCATTCCAGATTGCATCAACTAAGAACATATAGGCGAAAAGCCACAGCCCATCAGGAAGGCTATTTTTAATCCAGCCATATATTCCGTCAGAATTTACAAATCCTCTGAAGGTGTCTATTTCATTATTGATGCCCAATTTTTGAAACCAATCAAACATTAACAGAGATTTCTCTCGACACCCCACATATATTAAACCTCCGATTATCAAAATGATAAAGGATAGAATACTCTTGAATACACGTTGAGTATTCGAATATTCTCGATGGTACAATTGATATAAAGTTGAAAATTTCATATTATACCTTAATTCCGCAACACTATTACAAATAGAGCAAGCAAGGTGCGGTACTTTCACGTTACTCCGATTCCCTCGGTACTTTCACGTTACTCCATTTCTTTTTTCAATGAGAATAAACTCCGTACTGCAAGCAAGGTGCGGTACATTTCTTTTCAGCGCAATTTGCAATTGCAAATCCACCTGAGTAGTTACCATTTCAAGGTTCTATTCGGGGTGTTTTCAAGGGGAAGGCAACGTACTGCCCACTCGCCCCGTGCATGGCGCGGCCTATTGCCCGCCCCTATGGAGCCTTACCGCAGGTTAGCGTTTCGCAGGAGATAGGAGGCTGCGGTAGGTGGCGTCCGAACTGAGGATTTCCAGACCGCGGGCCACTGTGGGATTCGTGCGCAGGTCATACTCTTTCGCACCGCGCTGATAATAGTAGTCGGTGAGGATGGCAGGCTCGATGATTGCGCGAATCTGCTTCTCCCACTGGCGATAGTCATAGTCCTCGTTGCGCGTGAAGATGCTTTCAAGCGCATCCAGTTGTTCCTTTGCCTGCTCCGCATAGCCTTCGCGCTCGGCAATGCTGCGCAACACCTTCAAGGTATTGCTGCTTTGGCGGTCGTAGGTGAACTTATTTTCCTTCAAAAACGCGATGAAATCGGCATATTCTGCATCCGTCAGGTGGAACTGCTCGGGTGCGTCAATGGTGGGGTGCGTCGTGCGATAGCGCGCCACATAATCGGTCACGAGGTTGGAGAGCATGAGATAGGTGATGAGGTTGGGCAGACTGTCCTCCTTCACCACAATGTCGGGAGCGATACCTCCGCAGTCGTGCACTTCGCGCCCAGCCTTTGTATGGAAGACTTTCGAGAGGCTGTCGGGCAGATGGCGGGGCGTGCCGTCCTCAAATTCGTAGGCTTGCACGCAGCGGCCGCTCGGGATGTAGTATTTGCTCGTGGTCACCTTGAGCACACCGCCTCCGATGCCGCCCAGTTCGCACGGCTGTTGCACGAGGCCCTTGCCATAGGTGCGTTGGCCCACGATGACGGCGCGGTCGTAGTCCTGCAGGGCACCAGCGGTAATCTCGGCCGCCGAGGCTGTGCTGAAGTCGGTCAGTATGACGAGGGGCATGTTGAGGTCGAGGGGCGCAGCTTCGGTGTAGAAGGTCTGATTCTTGTAGACCACTTTGCCGCGCGTGCTGACCACCTCCGAGCCGGTCGGCACGAAGAGGCCCACCAGTTTCACGGCCTCGCCGAGCAGTCCGCCGCCGTTGCCGCGCAGGTCGAGGAGGAGGCGGCGCATACCCTGCGACTTGAGGTTGAGGATGGCCTGTCGCACTTCCTGTGCAGTGTTCTCGTGGAAGGCGTTGAGCCCAATTATGCCGATGGAGTCGTTGATCATGCGGCAGAAGTCCACCGTGGGGAGTTGGATGCTGCGCCGCGTGATGGTGAAGTCGAGGGGCTTGGGTTCGCCGTAGCGCTCTACACGTATGCGCAACTGCGTGCCGGGCTCCCCGCGCATGGCCGAGGACACCGAGTCGCTGTAGGCGCGAACGTTGTGCTTGCCACATTTGGGCATTTCAATCCCATCAATCGCCACAATCACGTCGCCGCAGCGCAGTCCAGCCTGTGCGGCAGGCATATTGGCGTAGGGTTCGGAGATGATGCAGCGGTCGTGGTCCTTGTGGTAGGAAATCAGTGAGCCCACACCCGCATATTTTCCCGTGGTCAACTGGCGCAGGTCGTCCTGCTCTTCTTCGGGATAGTAGGTGGTGTAGGGGTCAAGTTGTTCGAGCATATAATATATGGCGTCCTCGATGATGTCCTTGGCTGCGAGCGAGTCCACATAGTTGAGGTCCAGTTCCTTATAGAGCCGGTTGAAGATGTCCAGGTGCTTGGCCGTCTCGTAATTGGAGACGCTGCTCTGCGCCATGGCCGAAAGGGAGAGCAGTATGGCCAGTAGGGTGAGTGAGATTCTTTGCATGAAAGGAATAAAGGTGGGTTCTGAAATTTGATTCAATGGGTGGTAGGGCTTCTGTTCTGCTTGGAGGTCTTCGCGCGCCCTCCGCACCGTATCTTTTGTTTCTCATCCAGCCGCGCAGATCGCTACGCTCCTTCGTGGAAAAAAAATCATATAGGGCACGTTAGCCGCGAACGCATCGCAAGCCGTTTCGTAGCACCTACCCAATGTGAACCGCTAGGCACGAGCTCGGATGGAGCTCCATGTTGAGGCGGGAAGTTTCGTACCAACAATTTGAATGATTTCGCCTGCCAGCACACCGCCTGCGCGCAGGCAGTCCGCGAGCGGACAGCCCTGGGCGTGGCGATAGAGGAAACCAGCCGCGAAGAAGTCGCCCGCGGCAGTCGTATCCACCACGTGGGCTACGGGTTCGGCCGGAGCCTGCGCAAAATCCTCGCCCGAGCGGGCCATCGCACCTTCCTTGCCCACCTTGACAACGGCAATGCGGCAGAGGCGCGCCAGTTCGTCGAGGGCTTCGCGCGGCTCCTTGCCCGTGAAGGCACGGGCCTCTTCCTCGTTGGCAAACACGATGTCGGTGTGCGCAAGGAGATAGCCGAAAAATTCGCGCTCGGCCTCCACGATGTTGTAACTGGCCAGGTCCAGACAGATGGTCAGGCCCGCACGCTCGGCCAATTCGATGGCGCGCGTGATAAGGTCGTGGTTGAAGACCAGATAGCCCTCAATGTACAGATAGCCGTAGCCCTCCATCATCTCGGGGCGCAGGTCGTCGGCCGTCATCGCAGCCGCCGCGCCCAGATAGGTGGCAAAGGTGCGCTCGCCATCGGGTGTGATAAACGTGGAGGCCACACCCGTGCGCAGTTCGCTGGGCAGCAGTTGGGCCTGAATGCCATTGGTCGTGCAACTGTCGGCGAAGAAGCGGCCGTTGTCGTCGTCCGAAATCTTGCCAATCAGACCTGGAGCTGCTCCCATCTGGGCGAGGGCCAGCATCGTGTTGCAGGCCGAACCGCCCGTGGCGCGCTTCACCTCCATGCTGGAAAGCCGCTGGCACAGTCGTTCGTAAAAATCCGTGTCAATCAACTGCATCGAACCTTTCGGTAGGTTCAACTCATTCAATATTGCATCGTCAGGCACCTGAACCAGCGCATCCACAAGGGCATTACCAATACCCAAAATTCTGTTTTCTGTCATAAATTATAAAATTTTCTTGCAAAGATATTGCTTATTTCAAAAATAACCACTACTTTTGCACAGCAATTCCAAAGGTGAGAGGCTTTTTTGCTTGCCTAGGCAACGCAAGATACCTGCTTCAGTAGCTCAGTTGGTTAGAGCACCTGACTGTTAATCAGGGGGTCGTTGGTTCAAGCCCATCCTGAAGCGCTAACACGAGCCCAAAGAATTGCAACCTGCTTCAGTAGCTCAGTTGGTTAGAGCACCTGACTGTTAATCAGGGGGTCGTTGGTTCAAGCCCATCCTGAAGCGCAACAAAAGCGAAAGTCCCGCAGCGAAGATTTGCTGCGGGACTTTTTTGCGTTTGTGGCCAAGATGGAGTAACGCGAAAGGGCGTGCCTCGCTTCGAAGAAGCAAGGGCGGACGCTCATTGCAAACGCAATGTACCGCACGTTGCTTGCAACGTGTGGCTCAGCGGAAATGTTGGCTCATTGATAACTACTTCAAAGCGTACAAACATCTGAAAACCGCTGAGCCACACGTTGCGAGCAACGTGCGGTACATTCCTTTCCGACGCAATTTGCAATTAAAAATCCACCAGAGTAGTGACCCGAAATGGTAACTACTCAGGTTGCTCCAGATAGCGAATCAACGTGTGGCACTGCGGTGTGCGTTATTTCTTTAAACACGAATCTTTCTAATCTTCCTAATCGCGCGGGGTAGAACCTCCAAGTAGGAGGAGGTAATTCGATTCGTGTTTCTTTAAACACGAATCTTTCTAATCTTACTAATCGCGCGGGGTAAAACCTCCAAGTGGGCGTGTTAAAGAAACACGAATCGAATTGTTTCCTTGTTGGAGGTTAACCCCGCGCGATTAGTAAGATTCGTAAGATTCGTGTTAAAATAAATACCGCAAACCGAAGGTCCACACGTTGTCTCGCAATCTAGAACAACCTGAGTAGCCACCATTTCATAGTTCTAGTCGGGTCGTTACCCCGCTCAATTAGTAAGATTCGAAAGATTCGTGTTAAAGAAACACGAATCGAATTGTTTCCTAGTTGGAGGTTAACCCCG
>SFID01000044.1 GCA_004555425.1 Bacteroidales bacterium | reverse complement strand
TGCCTGCGCCTACCGCACCGCCAGCTGCCGTACCATCCGATCCGCCTGTGAGGTTGACAGTCCCAAAGTCGCTGTGCGCCGAAACATCAGCGTTGGCGGCTTCTACGCCAAAGACGACCCAATCGTTACTCACCAACTCGCCCAATTTCTTGACGCGTTGGCGGTGTTGGACGACACCATCGACAGACGTGCGAACTTCGGCTACATCCGCCGAGTAGTCGATAATGACGACGGAAATGCTATTGCCGAGCGAGCCGGGCTTCGCGGCAGTGATTGTTACTTTATCCCCAAACGCTGTGGCCGAGGCTTTCGCGCGACCTTCACGCGGGTCGTAGGCAATCAACTCCTGACACGATTGAGCGAACAATTCCATCCGCTTGCTTGTGTTGGACAAACCCGTCTTGCGGTAGCAAACATCTTTGCTGTAATCGTCGAGGGAAATGCGTTCGACCGCATCGCCCCATGTACGTTCCCCAATCCACAACAAGACGCCACTGGCGGTAAGAAGCGGCTGCTGGACTGCCTGCTTGCTTATCTTGTAGTAGATACCAGGGATGACCTTATTCATGCTGGAAAAACTCCCACCTGCCATAATATCCTCCATTCAAAGAAAAGACAGTGTTACGGTTTCACGGTCAACGTACCCATCAAAGGCTTCCCATCGTCTACGAGGCGATAATGCCGCCACAATCGGAACGTAGTGACCAAATAATCCTGACGTTGTGTATACTCGAAATCGCGCACAAACGGCAACCATTGCAAATCGATCTCCATCCAACGACGAACATCGCGAAGTCGCGCTTGCACAATGCTAATATCGTCTAATGACGGATAAAAGTAAAGTTTGTAGGTCGTAATATCGATGAAAGTGTCGGGTTGCTCGCGCTGCGATTGAGCCGATACCTCCTCGAAATAGAAACCCTCTTTGATGGCATCCTGCACGACCCTCTCGGTGTAAATGGGTGTGTTGGGGAATGCCGCGCGTATGGCGGCTATGTAAATCGCCAATTCCTCTTCAATCATCTCTCTATCTCCTCTCGCCTCGCGAATTAGAACGGGGTTGACGGCTCATCTCCATCGTCGCCGTGGAGCTGAACCGCTAGCCGCCGTTCGCGATCATATTCGACCGTAGCGACTAGCTGACGATACGATTTTATGCTCTTGTAGTTACGGATATCATCCTCTAGTGCCTCACGCTCGATGTACTCCTCGTAGGGGTCGTCGAACTTCCACTCGTACTTAATGTTGTACTCGCGCTCGTGTTTGTCGGATAGGATCGGTGCCATGTGGATCGCCCTCATTTCCGCTTTGCCTGCGAGACGCGATTCTTGGATGCGGCGTGGGTTGTTCGGGTTGACGCGCATGGTGAAGTACCCGTGTGCGTCGAGATAGCGCTCTACCCTACGCAAACCCTCTTTGCCTGCGAGATCGAGGAAATTGTTCGGTTGGGCGGGGCGTGTCGATCTCTTATTCTCACCGATGGTGAAGACGCTACTCGCTGGCACCTCGATGACCGTGCCGTCTCGATAGCGGTTGAACTGAAACGCGCGGGTCTTAAGTCGCTTCTTGACATAATACCTCTTTCGACGCTTATAGTATTCGACGCGGCGCAACACCCCGTCGGGATACCTCGTCCACAACCCTCGGATGGCTTCACAACCCTTGACAAGGCGCGTGTAGTAGGCGTCTTTTGCCGCCGCTCCGCGCGCGTCGGGATTAGGTGTAATGACAAGGGCGACGCGGAATTTCTCGGTTGTGTGCGCCTTTGAGGGCTTCTCAAGGGCATAGCTACGACCGAGCGGTGTGACCCTTACTACAAGTCGAAACATACCAGCGTTGCGGAGGTTGCCAGAATTGTTGGGTGCATACCTCGCCAACCCGCTCAAGAAACCCTGTTGGAAAATACGCTCCAAATAGCCCTCAAGCCGCTTCAGATTCGTCGCAACGTCTTTGCCGGCTATACCCCTTATGCTACGTCGTTTGACGGCTATACGGCGTTGTACGGCGGTTGCAGATTTGTTGCGAATCGCGTCGAGAGCGATATGGTCGGTGATTGTAAATTCCCGATACGCGCGAACGTAGTCATACCGCTCATTCTTGTATCTCACCCTTATAGCGTGGGGGCGGTTGGCATTTGCGGTTGCCCCCGTTCCGATGCTTACACCTTTGACGCCGATCGTTCTCATCTCAGACCTCACCTCCACACCAAATCACTGTATAACAAAATGGGGGTAGTCGCAAGTTCCCAAGTTTTGTATCAGGTGACGCCCAAATTTGACGGTAGGGTGATCCCCAATTCTAAAAACACTTCTCAAAACCTTATACACGCGAAAAAATCTAAAATGCAAAAAAACAAAAATAGAAAAACATTTTCCGTAAGAAAGTTTGAAGTCGATTTTTACAAAATCTTTGTAAAAGTGACACCGACACCCCGCAAACCCGCACCACAGGCGGGTTTTGTGTAAAAAATATAAATATGCGTTGTCTCAATAAACTATAAATCTTTTTAATTTTTTAGAGACTTTACCTCTAAAAAATTAAATAACTTTTAAGTTAATTCTCTTGACACAAATGATACAAAAAATCGAGATTAAAAAAGTGCGTTTTTTACTCGATGCTACATTTGATACAATAACGAAATCGGTTCCATTTTGAATTGGAAAGTGGCGAAATTGTCTCTAAAAAATTAAATAACTTTTAAGTTAATTCGAGTGCTACATTTGATACACTGCAAAAAGTCTCTAAAAAATTAAATAACTTTTAAGTTAATTCGACTGCTACATTTGATACAATGGGCAAAAATCTCTAAAAAATTAAATAACTTTTAAGTTAATTCGACTGATACAAACGCCCTCTTACACCATATTGTCCACGGGGGCGACCTCAAGTCGGGTGTGTGTGGTGTAGCAGGCTGTGCGAGAAACAACGACTTGTCGTTCTGGACGCATGTGCAAAACGAGAATGTCTCCATCACGCACATCCGCCTCTGGGTGCATGTGGACGCGTAGTGTTGAGGATAAATGCGTGTAGCCTGGTGTGCCCGTGAGATTTTCCTTTGGGATGGGGTGATGCGACACTTGGCATTCCACACCTTCATGCAACTTCTCGTATCGCTCGGTGTCGCCGCCCACGTGGTCAACACCCTTGACGGAACGCCAGATGTCGCACGTTATCAAATCGTCGAAGACGCGCTTAAGCCTATCGGCATACAGATTCCATTTAACAGTGTCCACGGCGTCCCCCTCGCGGCATTAACCGCCACATTTGCAGCAATAGGGCATAATCCTTTAGGAACTCCACATTGGCGTTATTCTTGTCCATCGAGAGCACGTAGGTATCATCTTTGTCTTGCGCCTCAAACTCCACATCGTCTTGGCGTATGCGCTTGAGGTTGTCCATGAGTGGGTCGGCGTTCGGACCGCCATCTCTGTCTACGTCAGGCGTGCGGTAGAGCAACAAGTCTGCGGCGATGCGCACTTGCATCCAGTCCAACTCTTTTGGCAACTGCGTGCGATTGGTGTAGCTGAGAATGAGCGACGCCGCCTCGTGCAAGGTAATGAGCACTTTTGTGTGGCTGAACGTCTGCTTGTCGCCTACAAGCTCGTAGACGTAGCGCACCTTTGTTTCCATGTCCGTGTCGGGCGGTTCTTTTCCAATGTCGATGGGCGGAATAAAGTTGGGAACGGGCTTCGGATCTAACATTTGTACGCCTCCTCTTTTTTTTCTTGACAGCGGTGTGTGCCTCTGTTATAGACGCATTTGTCTAACCGATAAGAGCGGTTTGTTGCCATTTTCGTTTTCCGCTCGAAGGTCGCCCTCACACTGGCGCAAAGACTTGTTGTTCATTGTGTGATGAATATGTGACTGTTTCACAGATCATATTTTTTCCTTATTAGAATAAGTTGGTGAAGAAGCGGGACTTCGTGAGAAATCCCGCTTTTTTTTGTACCCGCCCCACGCTACGGGTGGCGGATGGCGGGCGAGAAGAGTACGCACACCGTGGACTGCGCGACCCACCATCCAAATCCTCGACGCTACGCGTTCAATTTGCCGCGAAGCACACAGCATTTTTCCATCATACCCGTATCGAATGCAGGGAAGATGTGCGCCTCGATCGTTGTCTTAATCTTGTCGGGGTCACTGTACTCGACGCAACGGACAACGGCGCCCGTTTCGTCGTCGTATCCGATGTCGGGACGTTGCGATTTGTTGCGGAGCATATCGCGGAAAAGGTCGGATTCGGAGCAAACGATATGCCCGAGACGCTGATTCGGGACGATGCAGATGTTGCCATCTTCGATGTACTTCTGCTTCGGCGTCGTATCCGCCAACTGCGTCTGGAACGACGTGTTGTCGATCATGATGTTGACGCCGAGCGTGCTGAAGTAATCGCGCGGATCGACGCGACGCATGTTGAAGAGCCATTCGCCGAGTTTGTCGTTGCGTTTGAGCAAGTTCCACGTGTAGGTGTTCATGATGAGCGTACCCATCACTTCACCGTCATTCTGGATGTAGAACTGGTCAATGAGGTTGTTAATGTCTGCCAGCGCGTCGCTCGCGGGGTCGGTGAGATTGGCAGCACCTTGAACGACGTTGTGTGTTTCCCATTCGTGGTCAACGTCAAAATTGGCTTCGACCATCGCGAACGTTCCGTCGTCCACACGATTGCGGAATTGGAATTTCGCATATTGGAGCAACTGCGCACGGAAAAACTCGGCGTTGGTGGCGATACCGTTCATCAACTCAAGATATTCGCGATATTTCTGATCCAAGACAGCGAGACTTTCGGGTGAGGCGCCGTAATCCTCAATATAGCGGGATATTTCGCGAACCTCGCTATTGTAGAGGATGATGCCTTCGCGGAACTCGGGGATCTCATATTCTTGAATCGTCAACTTTCTCGACCCACGGATTGTCGCTTTGCTGTCGGGGTCGCAAACGTTCAAGATGACGTTCGAGTTTTTGTAACCCTTGATGGATTTGATTTTGTCCTCAACCGTGCGTTTGTACGGGAAAAGGGGCGACAAGGGTTTGGGGAAATTGGATGCGCGAACACGCGACCAAATCGAAAGAAGATTCGTCGGATTCCAATACTTGGAAATGAGCATTGCCATGATATATGCCTCCTATTAAGCGGTTTTTGCCACGATGACCATGTTCGTCGAGAACGGCGTTTCCTTGATGCTACCCGCATTCAAAACAACACCGACACGCGAACCCGCATTGATGAACACGTCTCGCGTAACGGTGAACGTGACACTGTTCGATGCGCTATCGACCGCCGAGCAAATGAGCGGTAAATCTGCAGCGACGACGCAAACATCCGCAGGGACGAGGGCGTGGTCAAACGTGAATCCCGTCTCGAGTTTGATTTCGCCCGAGATCGTCGCGCCTTTCGCCAATTTTCCAACCGTGAGAACAGTGGGGGAGGCGGGTTGAGCGAGCACGAACATTTCGGCAGGGACGCCAGACGAGGGATGTTCGGACGAGAAAACGATGTTGTTAAGAGCCGTTTTGGCGGCGGCGTTCACTTTTGCGGGCAACAAGTCTTCGTCGATGTGACCATGCGTGATGAGCGAGAACGTGGCGAAACGTTCCTTTTCGGCATCCAAGATGACATCTTTCAAGACGATACCGAGAGCCGACGCGTCATTCGAGGGGTAAACAGTACCAGCTTTGAGGATCTTTTCACCATCTTCATCAACGGCGAGTGCGCTATTCGTTTCGATAGCCATCGTCATCGCGGTGTAATGAGAATCCTGCAAGAAATACGGATTACCATGAAGCACTACTTTACTTTTCATGTTCGATCTCCTACTTGAGAGAAACGTTGTCACGGCAAATCCGCGCGACAACCGCATTCAAAAAACGTTCATTTGCCGCTTTGTCATCCGCGCTCGATGAAGTCGAGCTCTTAGACGGAGCGACAGTCGTTACCTTGAACAAATACGGGCGAGTGCCGTAAATGTTGGCAATCGCATCTTCAATACTCCCACCTTGCTCTAAAATCAAACGTTCCACTAGCGCCATGTCATGTGGGTACAATTTTCGTTCCGCGAGCCCGCTTCGTATCTTGGCGCGTTCCAACTCCGCACGCATATCCGCCAATTCACGTTGGAGTTTTTCGTACTCCTTATCTTTCTCGGGCGCTTGGGCGGGCGCTTGGGCTGGTGCGGGTGCGGGCGCAGGCTCGACCGCAGGTGTCGGAGCGGACGGCTCGGCAACGGGTGCGGCCTCGGGAGCGGCTGGTGTGGTAGCAGTAGCATCGATTGTTGTGTTCGTGTCCATCAGTTTGTCTCCTCTCTTTTTTTTTCAACGATTTTGCAATTTCCCTTTGACTTTTTTGCAAAATGTTTGTAAACATACACCATAACGGGGCGATGGGCGTCCCACCTAAGTGTACTAGGCGAATCGTACACCATCATACAAAAATGGGCAAAATTATGGCAGACTTATTTGAGAAAAAAATCATCTTCGACTTGGAGTGTTATCCAAGCCTATTCGTCCTATCCGCGTTGTCGCTGGAGACTGGCGAGATGCAATCATTCACATCCCCACGCGATGCGTATGAGTACGTGCGGGAGAATGGCGACGCGCTTTTCATCGGCTACAACTCCAACGCATACGACGACCATATCATCAATTTTATCCTCGGTGTCAACGGCGAATGCACGGCTACGGACGTGCGAGAGATCTCAGACGCACTCATCAACGACGGGATTCCCGTTCGGATTAACCGATTCCGTTCATACGACGTGTACGACCCCATCGAAGCGGGTATGCGCTCCCTCAAGATGTTCTGCGGTTCATACGGTCACACGACATACGACAGCCCCTATTCGTTCAAAGATGAACGAGAGTACACGCCAGCCGAGGTCAAAGAGATTGTCGGCTACTGCGAACAGGACGTTTACTACACACGTGACGTGTTCAACAATGAATTTGGGTACTACGAGGCGGCATGTGCGCGTGTGCCAGTCTTGCAAGAGTACGGGATTAGCTTCGACGACCCACGCCGCGTTGTGTGCTTTCGTAGTGCCGCGCTTGCCCGCAACGTCTTTTCCGCAATGTGTACAAATGGGCGATCGCCGAAAGATGACGCCCGCACCACAATCAAGTTCGCCATCGATTACACCACGCGAGAGGGAATTGGTGATGCATACGCGTTTTATCGTAGCATCGTAGAGAAGGGGGATGAATTAAGCTCAAAAGAGGAGTTCTACAACAAAGAGACGCCGACTGTGAGACTACTCGACGGATTAGATGTTGCGTTGGGTTGGGGCGGCGCCCACGGTGCGATTGAGGGTTACGTCAAGCCAGACGACGTGAAGATTCTGTACGCCGACGTTTCATCCATGTACCCAACACTGATGATCAAGCACGACTTCTATCCGTACACCTTTACACCACACGCACGCGGTCTCTACGAATTTCTTTACCACTCCCGCCTCACCTACAAAAAGCAGGGTGAAAAACTGAAAAGCCAAGCCGCCAAGCGCCTCATCGCATCTTTAACGGGTATGCTCAAAGACAAGTTCGCGGTGTTCCGTTCGGAATGGTCAAACAACTCCATCACCATCAACGGTCAACTATCCGTCACAGATCTTGCTTACCAGCTATCCAAACACTTCCGCATTGTTCAGGTCAACACCGATGGTGTTATGGCCGAGGTAAAGCCAGGTGAGGAAGACACGTTTCGCCGCATCGTCGACGAGTGGTGCGTGCTATACAAGTACGAGGTGTCGTCGCACGAGGTGAAAGAGCTGGTGCAACTCAACGTCAACAACTACTACATGGTGGATGAAGAAGGCGTCACGGTCAAGGGCGCCAGCTTCTCGCTCAATCGAGATTACTTCAACGACAAAGCGGTGTGTAAAAAGGCATTACCGCTGTCCGTCGTGAGAAAGTGCGACCCGCTCGAAATCATGGAAGATATGAACGATATCCGAGATTATCTCATTCTCATCAAAACGACAGACACGTTCCCATACCTGTACGACACGTTGAGTGGGGAATGTACGGAGAGTCGTTGCATCAGATGTATCGCCGCCAGACCGAATGGGGCATTGGCCAAGCTCGCAGGCGTGCGATTTGTCAACTACGTGAAGATGCGTTCCTCGAAAGATAAGAGTAACACGCAGAAAGTGTCGGACTTCCCAACATGCGCGGTCGAGTTGCCAGACGATCTCTCCACATACGACAGCGCGCTTCTACTCCAACTTTTAGATAAAGACTTCTACGCGCAGAAAGTGCGCACGTTAGCCCAACCGTTCCAAGAGAAAAAGGAGGATGTGAGATGTCTCTTCGCATTAGATTTATCATCAGTCCAGACCTCGCCCAAGCCATTGCCGTATCCAACAGGCGCACATACAACCGCGTTCGTATTCGATCGTGTGAGAAGATAGCGGCGGCGTTAGGTGTGGATGTGGATATGGACGCGTGGGCGTCCTGTGTGAAATATGACTTATCGGTGACGCGCAATCTCGCGAAGTTACGAGGTAAAGACCAATGGGAGATTGTGCTACCAGATGAATTGAAAGCCCCGTATGAGGCGCTGCAGAAAGAGCCAAGACAGGTGATTCGCTCGTATGCATTAGAAATTGTTATAGAGGAGATGAACGCATGAAATACCAGAGTGTAGATTGGTACCCAATCGTTATATTGCTACGCTACCAGACGGCGATGAAATTGACGGCGCAAATGACGCACCAGCAATTCAACGATATGAAGAACAAAGTGATCGATACCGCTTACAAGTTCTTCGGACTTGAAATTGAACCCTGGGCGCACGATTATGCTTGCTCGCCGTCGGCTGTTCGTGTATATATGGGCAAGTCAACATACCGCTGGCGGATCTACTTTCCTGAAACTATCGCTTTGCGTTATGCGCACTCAGATTTCTATACGCGCAAGAAACTACGCGCGGCGATCGACGATGTTGTATCGGCAGAGCCAGTGTAAACGGGGACAATGGCGAATGGCTAGAGTATCAGAAGACAGATTGCAACAACAACTGCTACTATGGTGGGATATGGTATGCACCGCATACGACGCCAAGCCAAACGAGCTGATGCACATTCCTAACGGATTGATTTCACAAGCGTCAATGCGCAAGGTTAAATCCCTCGGCGTCAGACGAGGATACCCCGATTTGTTTATGCCCATTCCAAAGGGCTCATATCACGGTTTGTTTTTGGAGTTAAAAGCGCCCGATATAGATGTCGCGCGTGGCTTAAGTCCCGATCAAAAAAAGGTCTTAAAGCAACTCCGTGACCGTGGCTATATGGTGGCCACGGCTAATTGTCTAAGCGACGCCACGCGCGTCATCATTGCCTATTTAGGAGGTAAACATGAAACTATTTGAAGACATTCGTTTGGATTACTGCTCTCTACACACGTTGCACGTGGACAAGATGTACGGCAAAGAGTGCTACAAGTTCTTAGCCCGAATCCCCGCCACGGAGCAGAACATTAAGGCTTTGAAACAAGAGGTCATCGATTCCGTCACATACGCGAAAGCGAACAAGTTGGCTATTGGTAAGTACAAACAAGATCCCCGCACACCGTTCTCGATTGAAAAGTATTTGTCCAAAGACGGGGAAACACTCAACGTTAACATCGACAGCAAACAACCGTTCGTTCTCTACGACCAATATGGTGACAAGATCGCCAACTTTGAGGGTAAGACGATTCACCATGCCGATATTCAGCTTTTCGCCTACGTCTGGACGATGAACACAGATTGGGGTGTGAAATTGTGCTGCAAAGCTATTCGAGCCCGAACGACGCTCGACCAACTCCAAGCCAATGAGGCGGAGGTGGGCGCGTGCGGCTTCAAGTTTGAACCGAAATCAGCACCTAAAGCTGGTGCTTGCCCGTGGGACTAATACCCCACCGAAGCCGCTAAAAGTGGCTTAAATCGCATGTTTTCGCGACATGCGATTTTTTTTTCACTTTTCCGTTGACAACTTTACAAAATCTTTGTAAAAAGTGCTCATCGAGTGACGGGAATGGCTCCCGCCTCTCTCACCAACAACGTAAGGAATGCAGACATGAACGACGATTGTAAAGTAGACAAAATTGTGGAAACGAGGTTAAACGCCTATGAGTACGGATTCAAGAGTGCGATGGAAGTCGTGCGGATACACCTCTTGGGTCGCCACTTTGAAGAATACGCGTCACCCGATGAATTGAGAAAAGACATCATCGACGAGATGGCGAAGACGCTGGCCGTGACGATGGAACGATGGTGGGCGTCGGAGAAAGATTGGGCTCAGCAACTACAAGTGCTTCAAACGCAATACCGACAAAAGGTCTACGACTCAGCGGAGTATTACAGAGAACAATTCCGAAAGTTGGATGAACGCTACTTCAAGACGCTATGCAAGTTCGCGGATGGTAAAGTCGGCAACCCGAATAAACCCACCGAGACGCATTGGAATGACTAAAGAAAAAGCCCCGCGTGGGCAATCGCGGGGCTAAGAACACGCACCATGCGTGCACGGGGGATTGTCCTAATACACGCATACGCGCTTAAATTCAAGAGGAATCGTCATGGCGAAAAAGAAAAAAGATTTGAACGAAGTGATTGGCGAGCAAGTAACAGAGATTGAGCTCCAAAAGCTCACGGTGGAAGACAAAGTGTCACGCAAAGTATCACGCGAAAAGACGGACGAAAAAGGTGTAGATATGTGGTACCCATGTGGGGAAATACGCACGGTAACGTATGACACAGGCCATCTCACGACTCCGATCAGAGGTGTGCGCCGCGGTCTTCCGCCTCAAATCCTACCCGCCTTTAATGGCGACGTGTTCGGTGTCGTAAGCGACGACAAGTTTGTGGCGATACGCATGTATGCCCGCGACAAGGCGTTCGGCACGGTCGAAAACATGTTGAGCGTCATGCGACAGCTTGGGTTCATACCCCTCACACCAGCCACTGTCGAACGCCGTCTTGTCGGCTATGAGAACGTTGGTGTGGCGACACTCACGACAAAGGGGCTCGGCGTCGTCAAAGAACCGCTAGAAGATCCATCGGCGTTCGCCGTCGTCAAAAGCGTTTACAGCGGTCGTTCTGGCGATCTCGTCTACATCCACCCGACTGGCTTACTCAATATGCTCATCACGGTTGTCGGCGTGAGCAAAGACGAGCACATCAAATTTCACCCAGGGGATCATGTGAAGGTCTACCTAAAGGGCGGGCACACGTTGAAGATTGAGAGGGCGCAATGGAAGTAATCAAGAACGCGCTACAAGCGGGATATACCGTGGAGGTGCGAACGAGTACGACGGAGATGCCTGGCGTCGAAGTGCTGTGCCGAAGAGATGAGTCGTCCTACATTTGGGCGCACGGGGCTTGCCTCGAAGATGCGATCTCGCGCCTCACCGCATACATAAAGGGTGAGCGATAGTGCGATGCATCACACTACTGGTAGCCGTTGTGTTACTCTCGCTGGCGTACCAACCTGCATTCGCCGATGGACGTCTTGAGAGATGCGAGCCGTACAAAGCGGATGTACAGGCGAGACTTGCCGAAAACGGTCTCCCGACATGGCTTTACTACCTTATGGTGGCGGAAAGCGGGTGTCGGGATGAGGCTGAGAGCGACAAAGGCGCCAAAGGATATTGGCAGTTGATGCCTTACACAGCGCGTGTCTACGGCTGCGAAGATCCGCACAACCTAGACTGCGCCACGGAAGCCGCCATCGGATACCTAAAACACTTATCGAAACGATTTTCAGGATTTGACTTGGTTCGAGCCTATAATCGAGGCGGGACAAACCTGCAACGAAAAGGCACGACAAAAGAGGCGGAAGGTCTCGTCCATACCGTCCGCCGCTTAATTAAACTAGACATGGGCGAACTACCTAGAGAAGAGAGGTAAATTATGGAAAAACGAGCATTTTTGAAACACACCGTCATTCGCATTTGTGACATGTTGCGTGAAATCAACGGGGCACTCGATGGTGCGGCAATGGACATGGGCGATTTGAACGACTTGGCTGGAGGCGACGCCTTCGTGACAAGCGCAGACGACACCATACTCCCGAACACCAACCTCGCCACGCATCTTATCGACATCTCCAACATGATTGTCGAGACACACGACGCGTTGGTAGACATGTTCCATATTGACGTCCCGAAATAGCCATTGTGAGGCGGGGGAAACCCCGCCACGTAGGAGAGACAGATGCGAAAAATTGATTTGAACAAAGCACGTAAGAATAAGAGAGATGATTTCTACACACAGCGATGCACCGTGGACGAGGGATTAGCGTGGTTACTCAACATCCCATCCTTTAAACGCGTGTATTGTCCGTGCGATACAGGTAAAAGCGCGTTTGTGAACTGGGCACTCGACCACGACTACGAAGTGCGCTTTAGCGGCGAGGAAGATGGTGGCTATGAAGCCCACTGGCGCGATCGAGAGTGGGCGGATGTCGTGGTAACGAACCCGCCGTTTTCTTTATTCCGCGACTTTTACAAGTGGCTACGGGTTGAAGATGGGTTGCCCTTCGTCGTGCTCTCCAATCTCAACACGCTATGCACAAAGGGATTGGAGCAAGATTGGATTGAAAAGCGGATCCGCTCGTTCGTGCCCACGTTCAAATGGTTCTCCATTCCCGCCCACTACGAGAATTATTACCCCACCACTCACTACAAATTCAACAAGGCGGGCGAGAAGATGTTTCAAGTCCCAGGGGCGAGATGGCTCACCGACCTTACGAACGAGTGCCCGCGCCCGTTGCGACCGAAGCCGTGGCGACCTTGCTGTGCCCCCATCCTTCTCGACGATAAAACGGTGTCATACGGCGCGAAAGACAGTGTGCCAGAGGCGTGGCGTGGCGAGATAGCTGTTACGCCGACTTGGATTGACTACTACGACCCAGACAAACACGATATTACGAAGTGGGACAACAACCCGAAAGATATGGATGGTAACTGGGTATACAAGCGGTATCGTGTGAGATGCCAAGACTGGTGGCGTGAGAAATGCGGATGTGGAGGATAGTATGGAACTGAGAGATTACCAACGACGTTGCGTCGATGTTGTGGAGCAGGCAGACCGCTCTGGCGTAGTGGTCGCCCCCACGGGATCGGGCAAAAGCCTCATCATCAAAGAGTTGGCGGATAGATGGCGGAAGGCTGGCCACAACGTCATCGTCGTTGTGGCTGAACTATCGGTGAGCCGCCAATTATCCTCAGAGAAATATGGGTTGCGCTGTGTACACCCGTCCGCACTAGCCGATATTGCCGAACGCCACGATGCGCCCACCACACGTCTCATCGTAGACGAAGTGCATCACTACGTCCCCACCGCCAACGGCGGCGGTGTGTGGGGCGATTGGGTGTGGAAAAATTGGGCGTGGAGTCGAGTGGTCGGTTTCACGGCGACGCCCGCCCACCCCTTTTTGAAGAAACGCATCATTGTGCAAATTCCATACTACTACTTGCGCGAGGGACAATGGCTAGCCCCGCCCGTGAGTGCGGTTATTTGCGCCGATGGTGTGCCCGCCCTACCGACAGCCGCCCACGCTGTTACCTACATCTCCAAAAAGGAAGATTGGGAGCCCTGGATGGGTCGTCTCATCACTGCCGAGACACCCGCCGAGGAAAGACACTTCAAGGATACGGACGCGGGTAGGCTGTCTTGCATTCAGACACTCACCACGGGATGGGACGATCCAGATATCGACACGGTTGTGTTGGCGAGACGGGTGGGCGAAGCACACACCTACATGCAGATAATCGGGCGACTCCGTCGCGGTGGGACGATATACGACATGTCGGATAATGTCGTCCGATTTGGTCTGGATGAGGATATCATACTTGCAACCCACGAGAAGCGGGATAAAGAGGGCGCTGCGTCGGTGGAGGGCGTCGCGGTGCTCACCACGTGCCTCCAGTGCGACCGACTTGTGTCCCCTCGTCTGAAACAGTGCCCATATTGCGGCGCCGCGTTGCCCCCGCCTGCTGGTAAGACGTGGGTGAAGTTGGATGATGCTGGATGGAAAGTGTGGCTAGATGCGTTCGCGCCAGCCCGTCTGGAAAGACTGTGCGACGGGCGCCGACCTTGCCCCTACACGCCGAGTGGTGCCTACCCCATCCAACTCCCCATCAAAGAGCAGATTTACTTCTCGCCGAAGACCTACCACCATTGGAAAAAAGTGTCGGATCTTTTGTACGATTTACGACACAGAGGAGCGTTAATGTGCTATATACCGCACTCATGGCACATACTCGTGCAACAGAAATATAGCCAAACCGACGCTGTTCCCCCTTTTTACATCACGTCGATTGAATATGGATCGCCACTCGTGTGGCAACGCTTTAGCAATTAACAAAGGAGAAGACGACCATGACCATGAAGAACGAAACATTTCCCACGCAAAGAAAGACACACGGCGTGCATGTGTGTGTGCTTGGCGGCATCGGCGCGGGTAAGAGCACGCTTGCCAACGCCATCGGCGAAGTGTGGGATGATTGCGAGGTGTTGCGCGAGCCCGCCTCCGTCACAAACCCCTACTTGGCAGACTACTACGCCAATCCCGAACAAAACGCCTTCGCAATGCAAATCTTTCTTCTCAACAAGCGTTTTGAGCAACAGTTGATCGCCCAAGATCGTGCTATCGCGGGACGTAACGTGGTTCAAGACAGCTCCATTTTCTCAGATTCGTGCTTTGTCTCAAAGCTGGTGAAAGATGGGACGATGCGCCAGGTCGATGCGAACACGTACTTCGACCTGTTCACCAACATGACGCGCTTCGCGCTTTACCCTACCGCAGTCGTATACCTAGACACTCCGATAGATGTGCAGATTAAGCGTATTGTCAAGCGGATGGAAGAAAAAGAGGGTCGAAAATGCGAGTGCGCCATCACAGCCGACTACCTCACCTCACTACAACTGGAGTATGAACGCCTACTCACGGGGTTGGGACAATACACTCGCCTTATCCGTTTACCCTGGGGCGAACCGAAGACGATGGATGAAATCAAAGCCACAGCCCGTTCCCTTTACGATTACATTCAGGCGGGTAGGATGTACAGCCCCATCGACTGTTTCTTGGGGGTATAAGCGTGTTAGAGTTCAAAATAATAGAGGGAATGTTCTGCTCGGGCAAGTCGTCTATGCTCACGGATGTGGCACAAGTGCTCGACCTGAGAGAAGTTGACGTGCTACGCGAACCGACGACGCCTTTTTGCCCCTCGGCCACCCACTCCGAAACGCAACGCGCCTTGTTCGACACGTATGTAGCGGCGTGGACGCGCGAGTCGGATGTGTACGAGGCGGCGGGAGGCGCGGCGGTGGTGGGAGATAAGACCATTTGGACGGACTTTAGCCCGCTCGGCTGTGTGCCATTCACGAGGGCGCTCGCCGCCGTGGAGGAAGATGCGGTCGAGAGAGGGCGGCTGGAAGAGTTGGCAGATGGTATGGTCGCCGTGCTCAACCGCATTTGTCGGCGCTGGCGAGTGACGCTACATCGTTACCTACCCAGCCCCACGGTGGCGGAGGTGTTGCGCCGCCTGCGCCGACGGGATAGACGGGGCGATGAAGCTATCTACGACCAGCCACCAGAAGATTTGTGGTGGATGGCGTTAGTGGGCGCCCAATACAATTTCTTTTTTGACACATTGGTGGATGTCACCTCACAAGGGAGAGTGCGGGGCGTGCGGTGACGGACAGAACAAATAGGAGAAAACGAAGGCGATTCTAGGCATGATTTGAACTATCCGGAAATTCCGAATAGTTGGAACAATGGGGAGAGAAAAAATGGAAATGAGGTTTGTCTATAATTCGGATCAAGTCGCCATGTACCGCTTCATGTGGGATGAAACCGAAGAGACGCGAAACGGAATCGATGTGGAGAGCGGTGAACAAGGCTTCGGAGAGCCGAGATTCGACGGCGTTTGGGCGGCGCTATTCATCACAGACGAATGCATCGTTGCGTTCGGCGACGCGAGACTTATCGCGGAGGAGGTCGGCGAAAGTGGGAAAGATGTTCTCTGCACTGTGTATTTGCGCGGACGATTGGCGGAGCAATTCAAACAAGGGTGGATGGAGAAATGAAAACTACGAGGCTATCCGCACTTACAAGCGCGAGGTGGAGAAGCTGGAACGCGCCTACATGTAGGTGCGCGCGTGTGTGCAAAGGAGAGGAGAAAAGAAAGATGGAAGTGAGTAAAGAGCTACAACGGAAGATTGACACCGCCTACGAGCGATTCAGATGGGCTGCGAAAGAGGCGGAACGCCTGTTCGACATGCCGTTGGTCGTGCGATATAGTGGCGGGAAAGATAGTGACGTCATCCTACAACTCGCGAAGGAGAGCGGGGTGCCGTTCCGAGTCACGCACAATCTCACCACGGCTGACCCGCCTGACAACGTGTACTACATCCGACGCGTGTTCGCGCGCCTACGGGAGGAGGGGATCGACTGTCGCATCAACGTACCGAAGCGATCGTTATGGAAGATAATGCGTGAGACACTGGTCATCCCGTCGCGGATTATGCGCGTGTGTTGCAGTGAGTTGAAAGAGAGAAAGATGCCAGATGCGCCATACATCGTGACGGGTGTGCGGTGGGCGGAGTCGGCGGGACGCCGCGCCAAGAGCGGGATTGCGATGGTGCATACCGCGTCCGCACCACCACCCACCTCACCTCGCTACACGGGTGAGCAAGTGGCCGCCGCCGCGGGGCTCCTCACTACGGACGACGCCTCCTCGCGTCGCCTCTTCGAGCAATGTCAGATGAGGGGTGTGCGCGTGCTTAACCCCATTATCGATTGGTCGGACGAAGATGTGTGGTCTTACCTCGCCTCCCGAGGGATAGAGGGCAACCCACTCTACAAAGAAGGATGGACGAGAATCGGGTGTGTGGGTTGCCCGCTCGCGGGTAGGCGTGCGCGGGAGCTCGCGTTCGCCCGTTATCCGAAGCTCTACAAGGCGTGGCACGACGCGATCTCGTATGTCATCGAGCGACGGCGGCAAATGGGAAACCCGATGTTTCTTGGGGGGAAGGAGGTCGAGACTGTGGACGATGTGTTGGGCGCGTGGGGTGGGAAAACCCTTAAGGGAGGATGGATAAACACATGAGGGTGCTGTGGCGGGGGGCGGAGGAGGCGCGAAAAAGTATGACTTTTTTATGAAAAAAGTATGACATTCTACACCACGCCAACCACGCGGCGCGAAAAAAGTATGAAAAAAGTATGACATTATAACAATTTTTTATGACTTTTTTATGACTTTTTTATGAAAAAAGTATGACATTCTACCCAACCCCACCCTCCACTAGGGCAAAAAAATTGAGAGAACGAGGATCTAACTACCCAACCCCACCCTCCTTTTTTTTTTACAAGACTTTTGTAAAAAAGCGCAGTGGAGGTCAAAAAAATTGAGAGAACGAGGATCGAATTCCGCTCGCCAGACAAGAAAGGGTGGAGGGGGGTCGTCCGATTCGCTCGATTCGGTCGCGATTTCTCGATTCGGTCGTGATTGGCGCGTCGATTCGGTCGTGATTGGCGCGTCGATTCTGTCGCGATTGGTCGTGCTTCGGCGTGCTGTGCGCGTCGATTCGGCGTGCTGTGCGCGTCGATTCTGTCGCGATTGGGCGCAATCGGTCGCGATTGGTCGCGATTGGTCACAATCGGTCGCGACACCGAAGACGACACACAGCCAACACCGAAGACGACACCGAAGACGACACACAGCCAACACCGAAGACGACACCGAAGACGACACACAGCCAACACCGAAGACGACACACAGCCAACACCGAAGACGACACCGAAGACGACACCGAAGACGACACCGAAGACGTCGCGATTCTGTCGCGATTGGTCGTGCTGAGGCGTGCTTCGGCGCGTCGATTCTGTCGCGATTGGGCGCAATCGGTCGCGATTCGGGAAGACGACACACAGCCAACACCGAAGACGACACACAGCCAACACCGAAGACGACACACAGCCAACACCGAAGACGACACACAGCCAACACCGAAGACGTCGCGATTGGTCGTGCTGAGGCGTGCTTCGGCGTGCTTGGCGCGTCGATTCGGCGTGCTTGGCGCGTCGATTCGGCGTGCTGTGCGCGTCGATTCTGTCGCGATTGGGCGCAATCGGTCGCGATTGGTCGCGACACCGAAGACGACACCGAAGACGACACCGAAGACGACACACAGCCAACACCGAAGACGTCGCGATTCTGTCGCGATTCGGTCGCGATTCGGTCGCGATTGGTCGTGCTGAGGCGTGCTTCGGCGCGTCGATTCTGTCGCGATTGGTCACAATCGGTCGCGACACCGAAGACGACACCGAAGACGACACCGAAGACGACACACAGCCAACACCGAAGACGACACCGAATACAAGGCGCAAGACACAAAAAAGCCCGATTCCTCAAGCAAAGAATCGGGCAAAATACTATCGCAAGGCGTCGCGCGCTATTAGACTGACG
>SFID01000043.1 GCA_004555425.1 Bacteroidales bacterium | reverse complement strand
ACAGATTGCCGCAAATTCTGGGAGCATAGAGATGTTCTTCAGATTGTTCAGTTCGCTGAAGATACTGAGCTGCGAGAATTTCGTAATGCCCGTAAGGAAGACGAATTTGAGATAGGGGTCGGCAGCTTTGAGTGGTGAATAAAAGTTGCGCATTACCTGTCGGAGAACGGGCAATTGTTCCCGCTCGTGCAATACATCCAGCAACGGGGCATCGTATTCGTCAATGAGGATAACGACCTGCTTACCCGTTTTCTCATGAACCTTGGCAATGAGATTTTTCAACCGAAGGCTGGGCTCGGGGCTGTTTGTAGAGATGCCAAACCGCTCTTCGTTTGCCGCAAGCATATCCCGTAGATAATTCTCCAACTGTTCCTTCTTCATGTGCTTGGAAGAAGACATATCAAATCTCAACACTGGATATTCCGTCCATTCCTTCTCAACCTGCTCAATGTAGAGTCCCTTGAACAAGTCCTTTCTTCCTTCAAAATAACTCTGAAGCGTGGACACCAGCAACGACTTGCCGAATCGGCGCGGCCGACTCAGAAAGATGTAATTGCTAGCCTTCAGCATCTTGTGAATGTATGCTGTCTTGTCCACGTACAGGCAATTCTGCGCAATAATCTTCTCGAACGTCTGAATGCCAACGGGCAGTTGTTTGAGTGTCTTGGTTTCCATAAGATTTGTGGTTTAGTCGGCTCTCCTCAAAAGGCCGCAGAAAGGACGTGTACAAAGGTAGGGCTTTTCTCGCGAATCTCCAAATGTTTACCCATAGAGTTACTGCGTTTTTTGTTGTTGTCTATTCGCTGAATGATGGATGGTTGAGGCGGAAAGGGTTGCCTTTTTTTGAGGTAGGTTCTATAAAATAGTCTCAAAGGTTGGTTGGTGTTTCTAATTGGCTTGGATGTCTTTCCGCCTCTCGCACCGTATTTTTTTGTTTTTCATTCAGTCACGTAGCTCGCTATGCTCCTGCATAGAAAATCTACGGCACGATAGCCGCAAATCCATCGCAAGTTAATTTATAGAACCTACTTCTATAAAAATGCGGGGTTGAAAAATAAATATCTTTTAACTTTTGGGCGTTCTATATCGTCAATTTGCGCACCAACTTCGCCAAGCGGAAATCCGCTTTCAGGGAGAAAATTTTCGCTTCGGCATATAAATTTTTCTATATGCTTTGTAGAACATCCCGATTTTTGGCCGTTTTCGTATGAAAAAAGAGGAGAAAACCCTGTGCTTACGGGCTCTCTCCTCTTCGCTAGTACAAAGATAATACATTTTTCCGCGAAATGCAAATCGCTTTAACATATCGCAACAATTTATGAAGTGTTAAAAGACGAGTTTTGCACACCCGAGGGTTCGTCAGGTGTTATATTACGAGGGGATGCTTACATGGCTGTTTTCTGGTGTGATGTGTGGACTACAGATGATGGCATTTTTTCTTTCCCCGCCGCCTGACATTTTCCAAAAAAAATCCATTCTTTTTTGGTATGTAAGAAGAGATTTGTAATTTTGCTGACGAAAATAACCTTTCCTGTTTGGAAACAACCTCATAAATATATTTATACCATGGTAAATTACAAAGATCTCGGTCTGGTGAACACCCGTGAGATGTTCAAGAAGGCCGTTGCTGGTGGCTATGCCATCCCCGCTTTCAACTTCAACACAATGGAGCAGATGCAGGCTATCGTTCAGGCTGCTGTTGAGACCAAGTCGCCCGTCATCATGCAGGTGTCTAAGGGTGCTCGCGCTTATGCCAACGGTACCATCCTCCGCAACCTTGCCA
Organism: Bacteroidales bacterium; assembly: GCA_004555425.1. Lineage (GTDB taxonomy): Bacteria > Bacteroidota > Bacteroidia > Bacteroidales > Bacteroidaceae > Alloprevotella. The sequence goes on along the minus strand of SFID01000043.1, from coordinate 24,770 downwards.
AGGGTGCTGTTGAGTACGCCAAGGAACTCGGTTGCGAGAATCCTCAGATTGTTCTTCACCTCGACCATGGTGACACCTTCGAGATTTGCAAGGAGTGCATCGACAATGGTTTCTCCTCTGTGATGATTGACGGTTCTCACCTTCCCTTCGAAGAGAATATCGCACTGACCAAGAAGGTCGTTGACTACGCTCATCAGTTCGACGTAACCGTTGAGGCTGAGCTCGGCGTTCTCGCTGGCGTTGAAGATGAAGTTTCTGCCGCAGAATCTCACTACACCCGGCCCGAAGAGGTGATTGAGTTCGCCACGCGCACTGGCTGCGACTCTCTCGCAATCTCCATCGGTACGAGCCACGGTGCCTACAAGTTCACTCCCGAGCAGTGCACCGTAGATCCCAAGACTGGTCTGCTCGTTCCTCCTCCCCTTGCCTTCGACGTCCTCCACGCTATCGAAGAGAAGCTCCCCGGATTCCCCATCGTGCTCCACGGTTCTTCTTCCGTTCCTCAGGAAGAGGTTGCCACTATCAACAAGTACGGCGGCAAGCTTCCCAACGCTATCGGTATTCCCGAAGAACAGCTTCGCGAGGCAGCCAAGAGCGCAGTTTGCAAGATTAACATCGACTCCGACTCTCGTCTGGCTATGACTGCTGCTATCCGCAAGCACTTCGCAGAGCATCCCGACCACTTCGACCCCCGTCAGTATCTGAAGCCTGCTCGCGAGAACATGAAGAAGATGTACATTCACAAGATTATGAATGTGCTCGGCTCCAATGACAAGCTCTAATATCCTTTAGCGATATCAACAATAAAGGCTGTGTCCCGCAGAGGGCGCAGCCTTTTTCAGTTAGGTTCTATAGATTTGCAGGCCATGTGCTCGCGGCCCTCGCTGCTCCAGAACCTGTTTGCAGAAAACCATCAATCATACACTATGCTTTCCCTACTAGATTTCCTTAATGCCTCGCCGGTGAATTTTCTTGCCGTCAAGATCATAGCCGAGCAGTTGGATGCTGCTGGCTATGCGCGATACGATGCCGCAGAACCGCTGAAGGACGTTCAGCCCGGCAGCCGCTTCTACGTGACTAAGAATGATTCCGCCATCTTCGCCTTTGTGATGGGCGCGCAGCCCTTGGCCGAGACAGGCGCACGCATCATTTCCGCCCATTGCGATTCGCCCACCTTCCGCATCAAGCCCCACGCAGAAATGCACGCCGAGGGCGGCATCGTCAAACTCAACACCGAAACCTATGGCGGTGCAATCCTCTCCACGTGGATGGATCGCCCGCTCAGCCTTGCGGGCCGCGTGATTGTGCGAGGCGCTGATGCCTTTCAACCCCAGACCCATTTGCTGCACATTGAGCGTCCGCTCTTGCAGATTCCCAACCTCGCCATCCACTTCAACCGACAGGTGAACGACGGCGTCAAGCTCTCCAAGCAGAAAGATATGCTGCCCATCCTCGGCATCGTCAACGAGGAACTGGAGAAGGACAACCTGCTGGTGAACCTCATTGCCAGCGAACTGCACATTGCCGTGGCCGACATCATCGACTTCGACCTCTATCTCTATGACACCACGCCCGCCTGCACCTTCGGTTTGCACCAAGAATTTGTCTCTGCGGGCCGCCTCGACGACCTGAGTATGGTACACGCCGGACTGGCAGCGCTGCTCGCCTCGCCGACCCCTTCAACCCTCGGAGCCACAAAGGTGCTCGCCATCTTCGACAACGAAGAAGTGGGCAGCAAAACCAAGCAGGGCGCAGCCAGCACCTTCTTCCCCAGCCTGATGGATCGCATCGTTTTGGCGCAGGGCGGCACGAAGGACGACTACTATCGCATGATAGAACGCTCCTTCCTCGTCAGCGCAGACAATGCCCACGCATGGCATCCCAATTATGGCGAGAAGTACGACCCCACAAACCATCCCGTGATGGGCGGCGGCCCTGTCATCAAGTACAACGCGCAACAGAAATACCTGAGCGATGCCTTCAGCGCAGCCGTTTTTGCCGAAATCTGCAAGAAGGCGGGCGTTCCCTGTCAGAGTTTCGTTAACCACAGTGAGGTGGCGGGCGGCAGCACCTTGGGCAATATGCTCTGCGCCTCCTTCCCCGTGGCCGGCGTGGATATGGGCAATCCCATCTGGGCTATGCACAGCGTGCGCGAAACGGGCCACATGGGCGACCACGAGGCTTGCATCAAAGCCTTTGCCCAGTTCTACAAAGGATAAACCCAACTCATTTTTCTAAGATTCTTTGGGCTCTTCCCAATCAACCGATCGTTTTTCCCCTTCCCATTTCATGAAATTCCAGCGGCTATTCCCGTTACTCGCCATCCTCTTGCTGTGGACGGCCACCTGCCAAGCGCAGACAGGAAAGCCATACCGCGAGGAATACATGGAATGGGAAGAATTTTTGGAAGCATATCTGTACAGCGATGTGGCGGAAGCGGCGGAGCAGGAAGGCGAAGGCGAACGCGGCGAACAGGCGCGGCTGGAATATCTCGACAGATTGGAAGACCTGCATCGGCAACCGCTCAACCTCAATACCGCCTCGCGCAGTGAACTCCTCGCCTTGCCCTTTCTCACGGTTGCACAGGTGGACACGCTGCTGAGTTATCGGCAGCGGCATCGGCGCTTTGTGACCCTGGGCGAACTGCAAACGATTCCGCAAATCACGTACCAGCAGCGGCGCTACCTCTCGCTCTTCACCTTCGCTGGCGATACGGTGCGCCCTCCGCAGACCTGGCAGGACCGCTGGCTAGGGGGCAAGTACGAGGTGACGGCCCGCGCGGACGTTCCCCTTTTTCGCCGCGATGGATTCAAGTCAACGACAGCCTCCAAGCCCAACCAGCATTATTATGGACCGCCCGTGGCCCACGCTTTGCGCTATCGCTATCGCCACCGCTCGGGCGCGGCCTACGGAATGACCCTCCAGCAGGACGCTGGCGAACCCTTCGGTCGCGGCAACAATCGTCCGTACGACTATTGGTCGGTCTATGCGCAGGTGCCCTTGTTGCGCCAGCGCACCATCCTATGGCTGGGCGACTACGACGTGCTGTGGGGCGAGGGCCTGCTTATGGGCGGGATGAATTATGGCGGTCGCGCTTCGCTCCTCGGCAGTGCCTTGCGCCAGCCGCACTTCATTCGTCCACATACCTCCCTGACGGAACAGGGATTTCAAAGAGGCGTGGCCGCACAGACGCAAATCGGAAAGCGATGGGAGGCGCAGGCTTTTGCATCCTTCCGCCGAGTGGACGCACATCTTGATGGCGACACCGTCACCTCCCTCCGCGAAGCAGGACTGCACCGCACGAAGAGCGAAATCCTGACCCAGCGCACCCTGTCCGAGGTTCTGACGGGCGCGCGCCTCCTCTGCCATTGGCGGGGTGGGGCGGCCAGTGTTGGCGGCTACGGAGCGTGGTACGACAAAACGATTTACCCCGCTCTGCACGACTACAACCGCTATTATCTGCGCGGAAAATCGGCAGGCGGTTGGAGCATAGATGCTGCGCACGATGCGCGCCGTTGGCAATACCGCGGCGAGTGTGCCTTTGATGCCTCCTTGCACGCGGCCACGAGCCACACCCTGCGCCTCTCGCCAACGATGCGTCCCTTCTCCGTGGTCGTGCAGGCTCGCTATTTCTCGCCGCGCTTTGTGGCTCCCTATGCCGAAACGCTACAATCGGCATCTCGTGTGCAGAACGAACTTGGCCTCCTGCTCGGCGCGGACTATCAGGGATGGCGAAGGGCGAAGCTCTCGGGCTATGTGGACTATTCCTACCACGAGCGGCCGATGTATCGCGTCTCGGCCCCTTCGCACCGCCTGCGCGGTTGGTTGTCGGCCGCCTTCCCCCTCCGTTCTGCTTGGGAAATGGAGACGCGCTATCAATATAGCGGTAAGCAGGAGGACGTGACGGGCCATCCAGGCCTTCTGCAATTCCTGCATCGCCACTCCCTCCGCCTGGCCGCGCACCTGCTACAACCGAATTTTTCCCTGCATCTGTCGGCGGATGCCTGCGCGCTGTTCTCGCAAACCGCATCAGTGCGCTGGGGGCGTATGATCTCGGTCCGCGGAATGTGGAAGCCTCTGTCCACGCTCCAACTGCATACCTTCGTAGCCGGCTTCTGGACCGACGATTACGCCACGCGCATCTACGGCTACGAACCTCAGTTGCGCCACGGCGGTGCCTTCCCCTCTTTCGCCTACCAAGGCGCGCGCCTGGTCCTACTTGGCAACTGGCAACTCACATCCCGCGCCACCATCTCCCTGCGCTACTCCTTCCTTCGCTATTTCAACCGCCAGGAAATCAGCAGCGGCGCAGCCCGCATCGCCTCGCCGATGCAAAACGACCTCTGCTTGCAATTTGAATGGCGATGGCCGGGGCGCGCGCATCGCTAACCGCGGACTGACCCGTTTGCAGAAGGCTCCCATCTATAAAACCTCCTTAAAAGCATTGCCCACAAAACAATCATACGCCTTGAAGCGGAAGGTAGGCCTGCGTGTGCGGGCCTTTTCCTCTTCAAGGCGTATGTCGGTTTTGTGTGTTGTTATCTGAGCGATGGATTTAGGGCATCGCTTGCTGAGGGCACGGGCTTACTTCTTGCGCTTGCCCTTCTTGGGCCGGGCGAGTTGCTCTTGCAGGTCTTTCACTTGCTGACGCAGGGCAGCGTTCTCCTTCACCAGTCTGGCGATGACTTCGTCGGCCGAGTTGGCTTCGGTTTCTGCCGTTTTCAGTTTGTCGAGAACGGGAACGTCCACAGCGTGGATGGCATATTGGCGGTTGTCGTTGAGTTGTTCGAACACGACAATCTCGTTCTTGCCCTCCTTCAACCAGCAGCCAGGCACGTAGAGCGTTTGTTGGGGACCGAGGTTCCAGTAGCGGCCGAGGTTGTGGCCGTTCACAAAGACGATACCCTTGCCCCATTTCTCCATATCAAGGAAAGTGTCGCCCACTTTCTCCAGTTGGAAGGTAGCGTGGTAGAGCACGGGGCAGCCTTGGCGATAGCCCTCGGGCAGGCCAGAGAGTTGCGGCATCTCCGACATAGGCAGGCGATACATCTTCCACTGTCCGGAAATCTGGCTGCCGTCAATGGTGATGGGGCGAATGATACCCTTGTGGTTGTCCTGAATGCGCGCGCCGTAGTTGATGCGCCCGAGGTTTTCGACGAGGATGTCCAGGGTGCTGTTGAAGGGGATGTCCACGAGGATGCTGTCCTTGTTCATCATACGGTTGAGTTCACCTACCTTCTTGCCGTTCACATAGACGGTGGCATAGTCGGCAATGCCCGGCACGTGCATCATACCCTTGATGGGCTGGTTGAAATGGCGGCGGTAGAGCACGTAGCCGAAGCCCTGTCCCAAATCTTCAAAGTTCATAGGCTCGTCGGCCTCCACGGGTTGCTGTGTTTCCAGCATCGTGAGCACGTCGGCCGTCTTGTCGAAATATACATCGGGAATCGTGATGACGGGAATGCGCTCGGGGATGTCGGGAATGGCGTAGGGCACGTACTGCTTCATCAGTTCGCGCACGCCCAAGAATTTCTCCGTGGCCCATCCTGCTTCGCTGATAGGTGCATCGTAGTCGTAGGAAGTCAGGTCGGGCTGAATGTTTGTCTCGTTGTTGTAGTTGGCGCCCGCCCAGAAACCAAAGTTCGTGCCACCGTGCACCATATAGAAGTTGAAATTGACCCCGTTGTCGAGGTACTTCTTCGTCTGATTCACAATGCGCTCGGTAGAAACGCGCACGAAGGGTTCGTTCCAGTGGTCCAGCCATCCGGGATAGAACTCTGCCACCATATAGGGGCCCTGGCCGTTGTGGTATTGGTTGACTACGTTTTTGAGGTTCTCCACATTGTCTTCGCCGTTGGCCGTGGGCAGTGCGCCCTCGATGGCACCGCCTTCAAAGAGCCACGAACCATCGCTCGTGAACATCGGAATATCGAAGCCAGCGTCCAGCAGTGTCTGTCGGATGGCCGCGCTGTACCGTTTGTGCTCGGCTAGGGGGATGTCGGGACGCTGCGACACGTATGAGCCAAACTCATTCTCAGCCTGCACCATAATGATGGGGCCGCCGTGGGTGATTTGCAGGTCCTTCACCTGTGCTGCCAGTTGGTGGATATATACGCTGCAGGAATCCAGAAACGCCTTGTTGTAGGCACGAATCACGAGGTCCTTCTCTTGTTGCAGCCACCAGGGGTAACCGCCGTATTCCCATTCGGCGCAGCAATAGGGTCCGGGGCGCAGGATGACCATCATCCCTTCCTCTTGGGCGGTCTGGATATACTTGCGCAGGTTGTGCTCGTCCGTGCTCCAGTCCCATTTGCCCGGTGCCACCTCGTGGAAATTCCAGAACACGTACGTGGCCACAGCGTTCAGTCCCATCGCCTTCATCATACGCAGGCGGTGGCGCCAGTATTGTGCTGGTACGCGCTCATAGTGCATTTCGCCAGAATAAATAGGTGTGGGTTTGCCGTCGTACAGGAATTGCCCGTTCTGAATGGCAAAGGTGTGACGGTCTTTGTCGGCTGCATACAGCGTGCAGCACAGCATTGCGAGAATGCCAAATAGGATTTTCTTCATAGAGGTATAAGATTTAGGGTATTTGAGTGTCTGCAAAATTGGCAATAATATTCGAATTATGTGCAGGCCCCTGCGCGAAAATCTCCACTTCGGCGGAAATGCAAAGGAAATGCAATGTACCGCACGCCCTCGGGCAGCGTGCGGTACATTGTGTTTGCAATAAGAAGGATTTACTGGCCCTATGTCCTGCGCTGATATTCGGCAATGCGGATTTGGTAGGTGGCGCAGGCATCTATTAGGCCGCAGGAGGATTGGGTGAAGAGGGTGACGGCATCTAGGAGGTCGGTGAGGGTGGTGGTGCCGGCACGGTGGAAGATGCGCTGCATTCGTAGGTTCTCCTCGGCCGAGGCCAACGAGGTGCGGGCGATTTCTATTTGGGCATAGGCTTCGTTGAGGTTGTTTCAGGCCGTCTGAATATCTACGCTGAGTTTTTCGTAGGCATCCTGTCGGTCGTTCTCGGCTTGCTGTTGCTGAATCTTGGCTTTGCGAATGCTGTGCTTGCCGCCCCACCACCCACTGATGGGCACGGAGACGGTTGCAAAGACCAGGCCGTTGAAATTGCCGTTGCCGTCCATTCTCTGGTAGAAGCGGCCGCATCTCAAAGGCTGGGGCCGATGGCATTGGGGTAAGGCCGTTTCCAGGTCAGACTTTTCCGTTTTTTCGTCGGACTTTCCCGTTCTTAGGTCGGACATAGCCAGCGACCCGCGGGCGCGGGTCGCGTGACCTGCGGGCGCGGGTCGTGTGACCTGCGGGCGCGGGTCGCGTGACCTGCGGGCGCGGGTCGCTGGCTATGTCCGACCTAGAAATGCGTTTGAACGGCCTGCGATGGGTCAAAAGCCGTAGAGAATTGCGTTTGCGCCCGCAATTTTCCTGCAAAGGAAAGGCGAAAATCGTTAAGTACCTTTCCGAAAACAACCATAGTATTGTTCGTTTTCGCCAATACGCAGGCGAAAATTAGGCAGAAATTAGTATAAAGTGCGCATTTTTTCCCGAAATGGCCACTCTGTTTTCCTGTAAGTCATTACCTTTACCACCAAATCTTATAGCACCTATCCTAAGCCTATGACCACCTTCCACTCCTCCTCCACTGTGTCCTTCGACAATGTAGAGTACCGCGACAATGCCATTTGTCTGGTGAGCAACGTCGCGCAGATGCTGAAGAACATCCCGCAAGCCATCCTAATGGAGGAATATGTCGTGGTGCTCGTGCTCAAGGGGCACGCCACGATTCAGGTGGAGGGCGAGGAATTTCAGTTGTCGCCCGGCCACCTGTTTATCTGCCTGCCACAGGTCTTGCTCAAGCACGCTATGGTCAGTATGGACATTGAGGTGCGCGGCTTCTCCGTCTCGCGCGCCAAAGCCGAGGAACTGCTCAACGATACAGGCCTGAAATGGAACTTCATCCTCTCGACCAAGAAGTACGACCTCGTGCAGGTCAACCAGAAGCAGAAGGAGATCATCTGCCTCTACTACGACCTCCTGCGCAATCTGCTCCAAGAACCCAGCACGCCCCTTACGCGCAAGAGCCTGCGCCACATCTTCTCGGCCCTTGTCTATGCCGTGAGTGAAGTGTTCCAGCAGGCCGAACAGGAACAGCCTGCACGCGCCTTTACCTCGGCCGAAAACATCTTCCAGCGATTCTCCACCATGCTGAAAGACCCCACCCAGCCTCTGCGCAACGTGAGCGGGTATGCCGAACGCCTGAACATCACGCCGAAGTATTTCTCCATGATTTGCAAGGAACTCTCGGGGCAAACGGCCAAGGCCCTCATCATTGAGGAAACCATCAAGCGGGCCAAGATTCTCCTGCGCAACCAGAGCCTCTCCGTCAAGCAGGTGGCCGACTGCCTGGGATTTCAGAATCAGTCGCACTTCGGCACCTATTTCCATCGCCACATGGGCCTCTCGCCGCAGCAATTCCGGCGCGCAAAAGGCAACGAATAGGCCGATTTTGCGGCTGGCCGATGAAAAACACCAGCCGTCGTGCCCGATAACTGAAAGAGAACACCTACCTTTGTGCTACGAAGAACGCAGGCCTTTGCCCGCCCGCTTCGGTGAAACCTAATAACCTGTTTTGAATCATCCTTCTTTTTTAACACGAATCGCAACTACTCAGGTGGATTTTTAATTGCAAATTGCGCTGGAAAGAAATGTACCGCACCTTGCTTGCAAGGTGTGAGTATCATCGAAATGACACACAATACCCAATGAGAACATCACACCTTGCAAGCAAGGTGCGGTACATTTCTCACCTCGGCCATACGCCCAATATCGCTGAGCCACACGCCTTCAAGCAAGGTGCGGTACATTGCCTTGCAACCACCTGAATACAACCACCTGAATAGTTACAATCCGTGTTAAAAAACACCGCGTTTGATTATGTCTTTTGAAAAACAAGAAGCCTTTCCGATTTGCAAGATTAACCTCGGCCTCAATGTGGTGCGCCGCCGCAACGACGGCTATCACGACCTTGAGACCGTATTCTATCCCGTGCCGCTCCACGACAATCTGAGCATTGCGCCCCTGCGCCTGTCCGATGCGCCCTACGCCCTCCAGACGGTGGGCGCACCCATTGCGGGCGATGCCGAGAGCAACCTCATCGTCAAGGTGTACAGGCAACTGTGCGAGGACTACGAGTTGCCGCCGCTCGACATCTACCTCTACAAGCGCATCCCGATGGGAGCCGGCCTGGGCGGTGGCAGTAGCGATGCTGCCGCCATGATGCGCCTGCTCAACGACACCTTCGCCCTCGGCATGACCTGCGAAGAGATGGAGCACCGCGTGGCCCGGCTCGGGGCCGACTGCGCCTTCTTCATCCAGGCGCGGCCCTCGTTTGCCACGGGCATTGGCGACCAACTCACGCCCATCGACCTGTCGCTGCGGGGCTGGACACTGGTGCTCGTCAAGCCCGACACCTTCGTTTCGACCAAGGAGGCCTATGGCGGCATCACGCCCCGCCAGCCCGAAGTGGCCCTGACGGAAGCCCTGCTGCGCCCCGTGGAAGAGTGGCGCGCGGTGGTAAAGAACGATTTCGAGGAGAGCGTCTTTCGCGCCCATCCCGAAATAGCCGCCATCAAGGCCACGCTCTACGATATGGGGGCCGCCTTCGCCCTGATGAGCGGCAGCGGCAGCACCGTCTTCGCCCTCTTCCGCCACCACATGGACAGCCTCGACGAAGTCTTCCCCGACTGCTTCGTCTATCAGGCCACTTTAAAGTTATAGCAATCTTTTTTAAACATAAATTTTCCGAATGTTCCGAATGGTGCGGAGAGACCTTTCCTCCCTGAACTTCGCGAAACGATGGAAACACGAATCATCCGAATGTTGGCTACCTTCATAGCATTCGAATCATTCGTGGAGGAAAGGCCCTAGGAGGTGCGCCTCATTGCATTCGACCAATTCGTAAGATTCGTGTTGAAGAAACCTCCGCGCAAATAGTAAGACCGTATGATATATTACTTCTCGGGCAATGGCAACAGTGCCCACGTGGCGTACCAACTGGCGCGGCTGACCCACGACCGCGCCCGCTTCATCCCCCGCGCGGGCAAGGCCGAAACCACGGCCGACATCTTCGGCCTCGTATTCCCCATTCATGCGTGGGGAATGCCGCGAGCCGTGGAGGCATTTCTCCGCCAGTTGCGCACCGACCGCACTCCTTATTATATATATATGGTGTGTACCTGCGGCGACGACATCGGGCGCACCGACCGCCTGCTGGCCCGCACGCTGAAGCAAAAGGGGCTGCCGCTCGATGCCGCCTTCTCCGTCAGGATGCCCAATACGTACGTAGCCCTGCCCGGTTTTGAGGTGGACAGCAAAGAGTTGGCGCAGGAGAAACTGGCCGCCGTGCCCGAACGCCTCGCCCAGATAGCCGCCGCCATCAATGGGCGGGCGCGCGGAGTGAGAGACGTTGTGCCGGGCGCCATACCGTGGTTGAAGAGCAAGGTGCTCCGCCCGCTGTTCTACCGCCTCTTCTGCGGCGACCACAGCTTCCGCACGACCGAAGCCTGCAACGGTTGCGGGCGTTGCGCCAAGGTTTGTCCCGTTCGCAACATTCGCCTTACTGACCAGCGACCGCAGTGGCAGGGACGGTGCACCGACTGTCTGGCCTGCTTCCACCATTGTCCTCAACGCGCCATCCGCTACGGCCGATGGACCGAAGGCAAAGGGCAATGGACCATGAAGCAGGAACAGAAATCGCCCAACAAGAACCGCCGCCGCTGGCATAAACAGAGAAAATCAACAACCTAATAGTATATGAAACACTTATTCCTAGCCGTCTGCCTGCTGCTCTGCTCAGGCGCACTCACGGCACAAACCCTCAACATCATTCCGACTCCGCAGCACACCGAGGTGGGACAGGGGCATTTCACCTTCAACGCCAACACGCGTCTGGCCTACAAGCACAAGGATGCCAAAGAAGTGGCGCAGTATTTCGCACAGAAGATTCAGCGCACGGCAGGCTTCCCCTTGCGGAAAGGCAAGATGGGAGCCGCGGGCACCATCACCCTGGAAATGGACGCCAGCATCAAAGGCCGCGAAGCCTATCAACTCACCATCACCAGCGACCGCGTTGTGGCCAAGGCCTCGACTGCCGATGGCCTGTTCTACGCCGTACAGTCGTTGCTCCAGTTGCTGCCGCCCGAAGTGGAAAGCCAGCAGCAGTTGCCCAAGGTGGAAGCATGGCAGATTCCCGTGGTCAAGATTGACGACGCACCTCGCTTCCCCTATCGCGGCGTGATGCTCGACCCCTGTCGCCACTTCCTGCCTGTCGATGCCGTGAAGCGTCAGATAGACATGCTGGCCGCCTACAAGATTAACTACCTGCATTGGCACCTGACCGAAGACCAAGGCTGGCGCATCGAAATCAAGAAGTATCCGCGCCTGACCGAGGTGGGCTCGCGCCGCGTGGAGGGCGACGGCTCCGTCCATCAGGGATTCTACACCCAGGAGCAGATTCGCGAAGTCGTGGAATACGCCCGCCAGCGACACATTCAGGTGGTGCCCGAACTGGAAATCCCAGGACACGAACTGGCAGCCATTGCCGCCTATCCCGAACTCTCCTGCCGCGGAGAAGCCACCACACCGCGCAATATCTGGGGCGTGGAGGACGTGGTGATGTGCCCCGGCAAGGAGCGGATGTTCACCTTCCTGCAAGATGTCATTGACGAAATGGTGCAACTCTTCCCCGGCAAGTATTTCCACATCGGCGGCGACGAATGTCCGCGCGGCGAATGGGAAAAGTGCGACAGTTGTCAGGCACGTATGAAAGCCCAAGGCTACACCCGCGAGGCACAACTGCAATCCTATATCATTGGCCGTATCGAAAAGTACCTGCGCGGTAAGGGCAAGACCATTATCGGATGGGACGAAATCCTCGAAGGCGGCAATCTTGACACCACCGCCATCGTCATGTCCTGGCGCGGAGAGTCGGGCGGCATCACTGCGGCCAAGGCCCACCACCATGTGCTTATGACTCCCGCCGACCAGGGTTGCTACTTTGACTATTATCAGGGCGACCCGATGGTTGAGCCTCCCTACTTCGGAGGTTACTACACGCTGGAGCGCATCTTCTCCTACGACCCCGTGCCTGCACAACTCAAAGGTACGGACGGCGAGCAGTATGTGCTGGGTATTCAGGCCAACAACTGGAGCGAATATATCCACACGCCCGGCCGACTGGAGGAAGGCCTCTATCCGCGTGCCCTCGCCCTGGCCGAAGTGGGATGGAGCCAGATGGAAACACGCGATGCCCAAAGTTTCGTTCACCGCGTGGACAACGACCACGCCCTGCGCCTGCAAGCCCATCACATCAATTTCCATATTCCGCGCGTAGAGCAGCCTGGCGGCTCGTGCAACCACGTGGTCTTTACCGACCGCAAAATGCTGGAACTTTCCACCTCCCGCCCCCTTGCCATCTACTACACCCTCGATGGCACCAAGCCTACGGAAAAATCCACGCGCTATACAGGCCCCATAACGCTCACGCAGACTACGCTGGTGAAAGCCGTTGCCCAGTTGCCCTGCGGCATCCTTGGCCCCGTGCGCACCATCCTTGTGGAGAAAGAAGATTGGCATCCCGCCACGCGCTCCGTAGTCGTAGAAAAGGGCCTCCGACTCACGCTCAACTGGGGCCGCTTCGATACTCCCTATCGCCTGCCTGAAACCTCCGACCTGCCGCCCACAGTTGTGCCCGCCATTGAGAGCCTGCGCACCCTGACCGATGTGCCCCGCAATGTCCGCGGCGTGCGCGACTATGCCGCCACCGTGGAGGGCTATGTCAATATGCCCGAGAAGGCCATCTACGAGTTCAACACGCAGAACCACCTCGTATGGATTGACAACAAACTGGTCATTGACAACGGTACGCAGGCTGTTCCCCGCATCTCAACCAACAACGCCCAGATAGCCCTCGACAAAGGCATGCACAGCATCCGCGTCACCTTCCTCGGCGGCATCTACAACGGCTGGCCCACCTATTGGGACGATGCCAAACTGAAATACCGCGTAGTAGGCACCAAGGATTGGCAAGAAGTCAAACCCGAAATGCTTTTCCACTAGGCTGCGAACATACAAGAAGAATCAGGGGACGTATCATTGCGATGCGTCCCCTGATTCTTGATATTGTAGATTTTCGCGCGAAAACTTTTAATATCTACGCCAGGCGGTTGTGCTCGTCGGGGAAGATGACTTGTGGTTTGAACCCTTTGGCTTCTTCTGGCTCCATCAGGGCGTAGGCCATAATGATGATTTGGTCGCCAGGGAGGAACTTGCGGGCCGCAGCACCATTGAGGCAAATGCAACCCGAATGGCGCTCGCCCGTGATGATGTAGGTTTCGATGCGTTCGCCGTTGCTGTTGTTGACCACGTGAACTTGCTCGCCAGCCATCAGTCCTGCGGCCTCCATTAGTTCCTCGTCAATCGTGATGCTGCCCATATAGTGCAGATTTGCTTCTGTGACGGTGGCACAATGGATTTTCGACTTGAGTATGTGAAGAAACATGGTGTGTGAATTGCAGATTACTTTTTGTTTAACCCTTATAGCGGATGTTGTCAATCAATCGAACGGGGCGTACGCCGCAATAGACGGTGATACAGCCCACCACATCCGCTGTTTCCTGCCAATCGCTGATAGGCTGGAGGGTGATGCCATCAACGATTTCGTAATATTCCACTTCGAGGCCGTTGATGGCGTTGAGCGTGCTGACCACGAAGTCGTGTGTCTCGGCCACGGTATGTTCTTTGGCAAAGTCCTTGCTCGCTTGGAGGGTGGCATAGATATTCGTGGCCGTCTTGCGCTCGTCGGCGGTCAAGAGGGCGTTGCGGCTACTCATGGCCAGTCCGCTCTCTTCGCGAACGATGGGGCAGGGGCGCAGTTCAAGTTGGAAACCTTGGTCCGCCACCATAGCGCGGATGACGGCAATCTGCTGGAAATCCTTCTCGCCGAAATAGGCGCGGTCGGGGCGCGTCCACAGGAAGAGTTTGCTTACAATCTGGCATACGCCGTTGAAATGTCCGGGGCGCTTGCCGCCTTCCATGACAGTGTCAATGGGCGGATAACTGAACTGGCGGGTGTCGGGTTCGGGATAGGCCGCTTCAACGGTCGGAGCGAATACGATGTCCGCGCCTAGGCTCTCGAGAAGGGCGCAGTCGGCTTCCAGATTGCGGGGATAGGAGTCCAGGTCACGCTTGTCGTTAAACTGCGTGGGATTGACAAATACGCTGACCACTGTCACGTCGTTTTCGCTCACCGAGCGAGATACCAAAGAGGCGTGACCAGCATGGAGTGCGCCCATTGTGGGCACCAAACCAATGGTTTTTTGCGCTTCGCGCTCGGCAGCCAAGGCTTGGTCGAGAGCGACAGGGGTTGTGATAATTTGCATTTGTGTTGTATTTAAATACCAGGGGGAGAGGCTGTCGCGCAAAGGCTGTGGTGGCAGGTATCCCCCTAAAGGACCTGCAAAATAACAGAATTATTGTGGAATATTATCTGTTTCGCGCCTAGAAAAACGCTTCTTTTGCCTTTGGAATCCATTTTGGAGGGTATATAAAGGGCAGATTCCGAAAAAAATAGTACCTTTGCAGGTAAAATTTAAGTTCTAAAAGCATGAAAGCAAAGAAGGTATTGTTCATTACCCAGGAGATTATCCCCTATGTGCCCGAAAGCCCGTTGGCCCTAGCGGGACGCACCATTCCTCAGTCCGTACAGGAGTGTGGCCACGAGATTCGCACGTTTATGCCCCGCTGGGGAAATATCAACGAGCGCCGCAACCAACTGCACGAGGTGATTCGTCTGTCGGGTATGAATATTATCATTGATGATACGGACCATCCACTGATTATCAAGGTGGCTTCGATTCAGTCGGCCCGTATGCAGGTGTATTTCATTGACAACGATGACTACTTCCACAAGCGTCAGATGATGTTTGATGAGAATGGTCAAGAATATACGGACAACGTCGAGCGCGCCATTTTCTACGCGCGCGGTGTGCTCGAGACGGTGAAGAAACTGCGCTGGTGTCCCGACGTGATTCATTGTCAGGGCTGGATGTCGGCCATCGCTCCTTTATATATAAAGACGGCCTATCGCGAAGATCCTCCCTTTGCCAATGCCCGCGTGGTGTATAGCGATTTCAATGTCTATCCCACGACCGGATTGGGCGAGCGCTTTGCTGAGAGTTTGGCTTTCCGTGGCGCTAGCATTGACCTGCTGGAGCGTCAAGGTGTTGACCTCTCCGCGCCCGACGCATTGGGACAAATGGCAGCTGGTTTTAGCGACGGCCTCATACTGGCAGAAGGCCAGGATGCTGGTTCGCTGGCACAGTTTGCCGCTGCCCACAACATTCCCACACTGGCCAATCCCGTGGGAACTGACAAGGAGAAGGCGCAAGCCTACAGCGACTTCTACGAGCAGGTTTTCGGTATGTAGCCACTCGCTCCTGCTGTGCGCATAGAACAAACATATCTGCTTAGTTTTCAATTTCAAAAACCTAATTGAGTGAAACCTTCTCTTCAATCTCTTCTCTCCCTCGTGGCTGCGCTCGTTTTGGGTGTGGTGCTGACGGCTTGCGATGAAGATACAGCGATGATTGGTTCGGACATTATGCCTGGCAAGGACCATGTAGAGGCTACGGAATCTGTGTTTCGGTTGACGAGCCGCTCTATCCCTGTGGATTCCGTGCGGGCCAATACAGCCAATAGTTATTTGGGTTGTATCGTAGACCCCGAAACACAGTCCAAGACCACTTGCAGCTTTTTGGCCCAGTTTCACATGACGGAGGACTATCGTTTCCCCGCCAAGGACCTCCTGCAGTGGGACGAGCAGGGAAACCCTGTGGTAGATTCTTGCGACATCCGCCTCTTCTTCGACCAGTATTACGGTGATTCGCTGGCTGTGATGAAACTCCACGTGCAGGAACTTGACACCGCACGCACGCTTCAAGAGAACGTGGCCTACTACTCCAATCTCAACCCCGAAGAGTTTATCAATCCCAGCAATACAAACCATTTCACCTATGCCTATGCGGCAAGTGACTTGGCGCGTCCTGGGGCAACCAATCCTTCTATCCTCGTGCGTCTGCCCAAGGAGTACGGCCAGTTTATCATCAAGAAGTATTACGAGAACCCCGACTTTTTCAAGAACTCCTACAATTTCATTCACCACGTCTGTCCTGGTTTCTATTTCAAGACAACGGGCAGTGTGGGCTCTATGGTCAATACGTATATCTCCACGCTTGACGTCTTCTTCAAATACAAGATGACGACCGAAGCTGGCACCGACACCCTCGTCAGTGGTATGCACCGTATGGCTGCCACCGAGGAGGTTATCCAAAGCACCAGCGTTGAAAACCGCATCCCCGATGGAATGCTTGACCCCGCCAATGAATACACCTACCTCAAGTCGCCCACAGGTATCTTTACCGAGGTGACCCTGCCCGTGGGCGATGTAGTTGCAGGCGAGCACTACAACGACACCATCAATAGCGCACAGATTATCTTCCGCTGTTTTGCTTCCGAAGCGGCAGCAGGACGCTTGCTCTCCGTGCCGCAGAATATTGTGATGGTGCGCAAGGCCGATATGTACAAGTTCTTCGAGAAGGAGAATCTCCCCGATAGCAAGACCTCCTACATCTCCGTTTACGATGCTTCGAACAATGCTTATAGCTTCGCCAATATCGGTCAGCTGCTTACCATTCTCAAAAATGAGCGCGATGCAGGTGCTGGCGTTGTCCGTACAGAGAGCGAAGAGGTGCGCAATGCCAAGTACGCCCAGTGGGAAGCAGCGAATCCCGATTGGAACAAGGTAATCCTCATTCCCGTTCAGGCCGACTATACTACCACAACGAATATCTATGGCGTCTCCACCAAGACCCTGCAACGCGTGCGCAATTTGATGGGTATGACCAGCGTGAAGATTGAAGGCGGTGCCAATGCAGCGCCGCAGATGAGCGTTGTCTATAGCCGCTTCAAGAAATAGGAATGTGAAGTGGACACGCCGTATATATAACTAAGATTATCAGCGCAAGGCTCTTCGCAGTGAGGCTTGCGCTGTTTCCATATATTTTCGATACGATATGAAAAAAGCCATGTTGTTTGCCGCAGGACTAGGTACGCGGCTGAAACCCCTCACCGACCATTGCCCGAAAGCCCTGGTCGAAATCGATGGACAGCCCCTCTTGGCCCTCACGCTGGAAAGGCTGATTGCAGAAGGCTTCGAGCAGGTAGTGGTCAACGTCCACCACTTTGCTTCAATGATAAAGGAATATCTGGCCAGCCATCCCTTTGATATTGACATTCAGATTTCCGACGAGAGTGACGAACTCCTTGATACGGGAGGCGGATTGCGCAAGGCCCTTTCCCTCTTTCACGAAGACAGCGACCCCATCCTCATCCACAATGTGGACATCCTGAGCAACGCACCCTTGTCCGCATTCTACGAATCCTGCCGTGGCGAAATGGCTGGTCTGATGGTGAGCCGCCGCCAAAGCACTCGCCATCTCCTCTTCGACGACCAACTCCGCTTGTGCGGCTGGCAGAATATGACGAACGGCCAAGTGAAATCGCCCTTCGCCGAACTCCATCCCGAAACACAGCAGCACTTTGCCTTCTCTGGCATTCATTGTGTGGATCCTCAGATAGCCCAGTATATGCAGGGGCGCCCGAGCCGCTTTCCGATAGTTGATTTCTACCTCAGCATTTGCGATAAGGTGCAGATTCAGGCCCATCCGCAGGAGAACCTCCGCCTGCTTGATGTGGGCAAACTGGATTCGTTGGACAAGGCGCGTGCCTTCCTGCGCGAAGGATAACGGCAGTACGTTTGCGGCTGTCGGTCATCGGTCATCGCAAAGCAGGCATAGCATCGTGGGCCTCTGAGTGCGCACACTGCAAGTAGCCTGCAAGTTTTCAGACCGCACATACCTATATAAATCTACAAAATCTTTACCTTTGCACGAGCAGTAGATGATTTCTGACGAAGGAAAAAGGAAATCGAGACCTTGCGAACCGAAATCCTCTGCCTTCATAACGCTCCACAATATGAACGAAACTCAAAGCATACTCAATACTTCCAACTCCTACGCCATGCTTCACGGCATCTTCTTGGGCATCTGGGGCATTCTCTCCTTGGTGTTCAATGTGCTGTCCCTCACGCAGGAGTGGATGCAACTGCCTGTGATGCTTTTTACCCTTTCGTCCCCCTTCTTTGCGTGCTGGTTGACATTCCGCTTCCGCAGAGAGGTGGCACCATGTCCCACTCAGAATTTCTCCTTCACCGCAGGTTTTCTTCATACATTCTTCTGCGGTTTCTACGCTTCCCTTTGGGTGGCCCTCTTTGTCTATATTTATCTGCGCTTCTTGGATGGCGGTTACGTTTTCGACCTTTACGAACAACTTCTCAATGCGCCCGATTTCCAGCAAGCCCTCCGCGCCTCTGGCTCATCGGATATGTTTGAATCGGTGGGCGGCGTAAGGGAAATGATAAAACTTATGCGCGAACTGCCTCCTAGTTCCTATGCCTCCGCCTTCTTCATTTATTCGCTTCTCTTGGCTCCCTTTTTTTCTCTTATTATTGGAGCCGTCAGCAGTCGCAAGGCCAGGCCGCCGCGCATGGACGCTTGCCAATAATATCTCTTCGAACCGTTGATGGCTCGGCTTCTTCCAGAATTTTTCTCCGTATCCATTCCTATAATTATTAGTATCTACTCCTATATAATATGGAAAACAGAATACAAATCTCCGTTGTCATTCCTCTCTACAATGAGGATGAAAGCCTGCCCGAACTTTACGCTTGGATCAAGCGCGTCATGGCAGAGAATCATTTCACCCACGAAATTATTTTCATCAACGATGGCAGCACCGACCGCAGTTGGGCTGTCATCGAAGACTTGGCTAGCAAGGACTCCTGCGTCCATGGCATAAAGTTTCGCCGCAACTACGGTAAAAGCCCCGCCCTCTTCTGTGGTTTCCGTGCCGCCCAGGGTCAGGTGGTAATCACGATGGACGCCGACCTTCAGGATTCGCCCGACGAAATTCCCGAACTCTATCGCATGATTACCGAGGAAGGTTTCGACCTCGTGTCGGGATACAAGCAGAAGCGCTATGATCCGCTCTCCAAGACCATACCTACGAAACTCTTCAACGCCACGGCGCGCAAGGTTAGCGGCATCCCCAATCTCCACGACTTTAATTGCGGCCTCAAAGCCTACCGCGTGGACGTTGTCAAGAACATAGAAGTCTATGGCGAAATGCACCGCTACATTCCCTATTTGGCAAAGAACGCTGGTTTCGACAGGATAGGCGAAAAGGTGGTTCACCACCAAGCACGCAAATTCGGCAAGACGAAGTTTGGTGGCCTCAATCGCTTTGTCAATGGCTATTTGGATTTGCTCTCCCTTTGGTTCCTCAACAGTTTTGGTCTGAAACCCATGCACGTGTTCGGTTTCCTCGGCACGATTATGTTCTTTGTAGGTTTCGTGGCTATCCTTGTGGTTGGTGGCATCAAGCTTTCGGCCATCTGGAGTCATACTCCCGCGCCCCTTGTGACCGATTCCCCCTATTTCTATATCTCTCTGACTATGATGATTCTTGGAACGCAGCTTTTCTTGGCTGGTTTCTTGGGCGAACTCATCAGTCGTAATTCTGCTGGCCGCAATGACTATCAGATTGAAAAGGAAATCTAGCCGCTATCTGCTTTCTCTGTGGACGCTCCTGCTGCTCACGCTTGTGGGTGGCACTACGGCGTGCACCGAAGTTGATTGCCCGCTCGACAATGTCGTTGAGATGGGCATCGGTCTCTATGAAGCCGAAACGCAACAGGCCCTCACGCTTGCCGATACCCTCACGGTGCGCCCCGCTGGCAAGGACACGATTCTCCTCAACCGTGCCCAGAATATTTCTGTGTGTTATCTGCCCCTCCGCCAAGGCTTCGAGCGTGACACCCTCCTCTTGCGCTTCTCCAATGCGGCGGGCCAGGCGGCCACCGATACGCTCTTTGTGGGACATACCAACGCGCCGCATTTCGAATCCATTGACTGCCCCGCTTCCGTCTTCCACAAGATTACTTCTGTTGCCCACACCCAGCATCCGCTTTCCCAGATGCCGCTCACGATTGACAGTGTAGCCATTGCGAATCCAACGGTTAATTATGACAATATCCAACATCTTAAGATTTACCTGCGTAGCACTGCTCGCTAGCCTCTCGCTGCCGTTGCTGGCTCAGCGTCCTGCCGCTGCTGACACCTTGTCTGCGCAGCAGGACAACCGCGTGCGTGGCATACAATACCAGTCGCGCGAGGCCGCTGCCGCAACTATGCAGCAGGCACAGGTCCGCACGTTTGCCGGGGTCGCCATTTCGGTGGATGTGGTCGGCCCCGTGATGGCCGTTGCCTGTCCCTTTGGTTCGTACGAGGCAGCAGCGCGTTTCAATTTCAAGGAGCGTTACTTCCCGATAGCCGAGGTGGGGTGGGGCAGTAGCAACCACACCAACGAAACCACCGACCTGCACTACAAGACCAATGCCCCCTACTTTCGCGTCGGCCTTGACTATAATTTCAACAAGAACCGCCTCTCGGGCAACCGCATCTTCGGTGGTCTGCGCTATGGTTTTTCGTCCTACAAGTACGACCTTGACGGCCCCGACATTATTGACCCGATTTGGGGAACCGCCACGCCCTACCATTTCCGCAATCTCAAGGCCAACGCCCATTGGGCAGAAGCTGTTTTCGGACTTGAGGCGCGCATTGTCCGCTTCTTTCATTTGGGTTGGTCCATCCGCTATCGTTTTCTCTTGAGCCAGAAGAGTGCTGCGGTCGGCAAGGCGTGGTACATCCCTGGCTATGGCCGCAACAATGGCCCTTGTCTGAGCGGTACTTTCAATCTGATATTTGACATCAGTGGGAAGCCGTAAGCAGAAGCTTGTGGCTTCTTGCTTTGACGGTCGCTTTGCTCCCTAGTTTCAACGGTCGCTTCGCTCCCTTGTTTCAGTCGGGAACTTTGTTCCCTAGTTTCAGGGAAACCCTTTGGGCTTCCTGTTTCAACGCAGCCTGCGGCTGCTAGTCCGAATGTCAAGGTGTGATGTGAAAGTACCAATCTTTCTTCGTCCACCATCAGCCCCAAACCATGTTCCTCCAACTCACCATCGAATACTTCCTATTAGGCCTAGCCCTAGCTATGGATTGCTTCTCCGTCAGTATCACCTGCGGCATTATTCAGCGGCGTATGGGTGCTCAGGTTTGGGCGATGGCACTGCTGTTTGGTTTCTTCCAGGCACTGATGCCCCTTATTGGTTGGATTTTCGGTGACCTGCTGAGCCGCGTTGCTGCCACGAATGCTTGGATTTCCTGCGTCCTCCTTTGTTTCCTAGGTCTCAAGATGATTCGCGATGGCTACCGCAAGCAGCATGACGACACCATTCCCAGCATCGACCCTTCGCGCCTCAAGATAATCCTGATGCTTTCCATTGCCACCAGCATTGATGCCCTCAGCGTCGGCTTTTCCTTTACGGGCATGGGCCTCGTTACCCTCCAGCAGGTCTATTATCCCCTGGCTTGGATAGGGCTCATGTCATTCCTCATGTCCCTGTTCGGCAAATATATTGGGGTGAAAGTGGGCCGCCACATACATTTTCCTGCAGAATGGCTTGCTGGTGTCATTCTTATTTTTATTGGTTTGAAAACGGTCATCTTCTAGTTTTCTGCCTTCTTCTTTTTTCTTACCTTCCTTTTTGCGCCTTCTATCCCTATGTCTCGCAAAACCCTCAACCTTTCCCGCATTCTCTTCCTCCTTGCTCTCACGGTAGCCACCATCTGGATTATCCGCCGCCACAACCAGCCCACCCATTGGCAGGACAACCGCGGCGAAATTTTCGGCACCTACTATCGCGTGCAATATGCTGCCAATGAGGACCTCGGCAAAGCCTTCCTTGCTGAACTTCAGGCTGTGGACAACTCCCTCTCTATGTTCAATCAGTTGAGCCTCATCAGCCGTGTCAACCGCAACGAAACGGATACCACCGACCTCCGCTTGCGCCACGTGCTCCAACTCTCCTTGGATGTTTGGCGCGCCACGGATGGGGCTTTCGATGTGACTGTTGCTCCGCTGGTCAGTGCATGGGGCTTTGGCCTGCAACGCGCCGACAGCGTCACTCCGCAACTCATCGACAGCCTTATGCAGTTCGTTGGTTCTGCCCGCCTTACGCTTACGCCCGATGGCCGCATCCGCAAGGCTGACCCGCGGCTGCAGATGGACTTCAGCGCCGTGGCCAAGGGATATGGCGTGGACTGCGTGGCCAACGTGCTTGAGCGCCATGGCATCAAGGACTATGCCGTTTGGATTGGTGGCGAGATGCGCATGAAGGGCCACAATCCCGAGGGCAAACCTTGGACCATTGGCATCCAGAACCCAAAGGACGATGCCGCCTCTGGCAAAGAAACGATGCAGACTGCTGTCCAACTGGGCGACTGCGGTCTAGCCACCAGTGGCGACTACCTGCGCTATTACGTGAAGGATGGCCGTAAGATTTCCCATACCATTGACCCGCGCACGGGCTATCCCGCTGGCCAGTCCCTGCTCTCGGCCACGGTCCGCACTGCCGATTGCGCCACTGCTGATGCCCTCGCCACGGCCTTTATGACCATGGGCACGGAGGCTGCTCTCCGCTATCTGGATGCCCATCCCGAGGTGGCAGCCTATCTCATCTGCGATGAGAATGGACGGACCGTTGTCCACAAGCGCGGCGAATGGGTGGAGGCGGAGTAAGTTGCTCGGTCGCTTTGCTCCCTCGTTTGGGTCGCTGCGCGACCTAGTTTCAACGCAGCCTTTGGCTGCTAGTTTCAGGGAATTCCTTCGGGCTTCCTGTTTCAGACGGGGACTGTGTCCCCTAGTTCCAGGGAATCCCTTCGGGCTTCCTGTTTCAACGCAGCCTGCGGCTGTTAGCTCGATAGTCTTGCTTTTTCTAACACTAATATTGCGAATTATCCGAATACAATGAATGCCGCAGCCTTGGTCAACATTCGTGTAATTCGTGGTGGAAAAAGATAAGCATACTCCATTGCATTCGATAAATTAGTTAGATTCGTGTTAAAAAAGAACTCAGCGCACGCATCCTCCCCAACCAGTAGAACAAAGTTACACACAAGATGATTCCAGGTGAAAACTTCTTCCCGCGCCTTCTCCAACTGCCGCTCTTCCAGGGTATTGGCCGCGGCGATTTCTGGGAGATTGCCGAGTTGGTACGCATTGCTTTTCATCGTTTGGAGGCGGGCAAGGTGCTTGTTCGCGAGGGCGACCCGGGTCGTTCTCTGATATTCGTCATGCGCGGTACGCTCTGCGCCCAGCGTTCCGACGACCGCCATCGCTATACCTTCCTTGAATACCTCAACCAGCCGATGGTCGTCCAGGCCGAATGCCTCTTCGGTCTGTCCACACAATATACGCGCACCTTTACCGTGACCGAAGATATCCAATATTTCGAGATAAAAAAGGAGGACGTGCGCGATGTCCTTTTCGACTACGAAACCTTCCGCATCAACTATCTCAACCTCCTTAGCCGCTATACGCAATATACCTCCCGCCGTTTGTGGAGGTGCCAATCAGACAGCATCATCGAACGCTTCAACCAGTTCATCCAAGCCCGCTCCATGTACCCCGCAGGCCGCAAGGAACTCCTAATTCGCATGGAGGACCTGGCCGAAGAACTCCTCACCACCCGCCTCCGCGTCTCCGAAAGTCTCCACCAATTACAATCCCAAGGCTTAGTCCTCACCCACCGAGGAAGAATAGAGATTCCTGCTTTGGAGAAGATGTTGGCGAATTAGGATTGGTTGGGGGGAAGATCCCAATAGGAATTGAGATAACAAGCCCACATAGTGCGCGGAGTTGTACGCCCCAGAGGGGGCAACCTGCGCCTAGCAGGGCAGAGCGAAGCGGCGTCCTGGGCTGGGTGCAGGTTGCCCTGTCAAGGCGTTCACGTCTGTATGTTATAGAGAAGGAATTATTTTTCAATGAGAACGAACATCGTACACACGACACAAACTTAGAGCAAGCAAGATGCGGTACATTTTTCACCTATGCGAACTGGTAACTACTCAGGTGGCTCCAGATAGCGAGTCAACGTGTGGCACTGCGGTGTGCGTTGTTTCTTTTAACACGAATCTTTCTAATCTTACTAATCGCGCGGGGTGGAACCTCCAAGTAGGAGGCAATTCGATTCGTGTTTCTTTAAACACGAATCTTTCTAATTTTCCTAATCGCGCGGGGTAGAACCTCCAACCAAGTAGGAGGTAATTCGATTCTTGTTTCTTTTAACACGAATCTTTCTAATCTTACTAATCGCGCGGGGTAGAACCTCCAAGTAGGAGGTAATTCGATTCTTGTTTCTTTAAACACGAATCTTTCTAATCTTACTAATCGCGCGGGGTAGAACCTCCAAGTAGGAGGTAATTCGATTCTTGTTTCTTTTAACACGAATCTTTCTAATCTTACTAATCGCGCGGGGTAGAACCTCCAAGTACGAGGCAATTCGATTTGTGTTTCTTTTACCACGAATCTTTCTAATCTTACTAATCGCGCGGGGTAGAACCTCCAAGTACGAGGCAATTCGATTTGTGTTTCTTTTAACACGAATCTTTCTAATCTTACTAATCGCGCGGGGTAGAACCTCCAAGTGGGCGTGTTAAAGAAACACGAATCGAATTGTTTCCTAG
>SFID01000042.1 GCA_004555425.1 Bacteroidales bacterium | reverse complement strand
GCGCTGGAAAGAAATGTACCGCACGTTGCTCGTGTGGCTCAGCGGTTTTCAGATGTTTGTACTCTTTGAAGTAGTTATCAATGAGCCAACATTTCCGCTTAGCCACACGTTGCAAGCAACGTGCGGTACATTGCTTTTTCTATGAGAACAAACACCTTACTCACACCAAGCAAGGCGCGGTACTTTCACGTTACTCCCAACTCCTAACGTAACTACTCGGGTCGTTTGATGCCCGAAAAAAAATGGATTGACTGGGTGGTAATTATGATTAGCCTGAATCGGCACTACCTAGGGAAACTCATCCGATTGCCGGAATGGAGACACGCGACAAGGCCACGGGGGTGACGAGGAGGGGTGCGAGAGACGATGACAGGAAGACGAGTGGTGGCGCGGGCTATTTTAATCTGCCTAGATGGCGGATAACTTACGAAAAATCCGTAACTTTGCACCGCAAGATAGTAAACCTACTCCTATTATATATACGCACGCGCGTAGACGTTCGCTGCGCGACCTCAGTTGCAACGGTCGCCTGCGGCTCCCTAATTTCTGGCGGAAGCCTGCGGCTGCTAGCTCGATAGTCGAAGCTAAGGAATGTACGAATTCCCACTCCCAAATCCCAATTCTCCCCCATGCCAAGAATCACAATCCACATCCTCATCCTTTTGCTGCTAGCGCTGCAACCGCTTGCGGCTTTGGCACAAGGGAAGGACGAAGGAAGTAGGGCGATGGAGGCTGATACGGTGAGGCAGGAAGCGGTGCGCGACTCGTTGGAGATTAGTATGCTGGTGTGCGCACCGGGTACGCAAGTATATGAATTGTATGGGCATTCGGCACTGCGCCTTCACAACCTCACAACTGGGGCTGACGTGGTGCTCAACTATGGTGTCTTTGATTTTCATACGCCTCACTTTGCTTGGCGCTTTATGATGGGCCTCACGGACTACACCGTGGGGGCGGTCCACTATCGCGACTTCATGTCTGCCTATTCAGCGGAGGGCCGCATTGTCGGCGAGCAGGTGCTCAACCTCACGCAGGAGGAAGCCTACCGCCTGACCATGCTGGCGGAGAGCGATTGGCAGACACCGGGATGGGCGTACCGCTATAATTTCCTCTATGACAACTGCACGACACGCCTCATCCGCATGGTGGAACAGGCAGTGGCGGGCAAGGTCGTATGGCCCAAGGAGGGCGCAGGACAACGCTCCTTTCGCGACATCATCCACGAATATGCTGCGCCTGCATCGCCGTGGTACTCCTTCGGGCAAGACCTCATCCTGGGTGCAGAAATGGACCAGCCGTGCTCGGTGGAGCAACAACTATTCTCGCCCGTCTATGCCATGCACTATATGAGCGGCGCGAAGATTGCAGCCGCCGATGGCAGTGTGCGCCCACTGGTTCGACAGGAGCGCGACTGCACAATAGGTCCGCTGCCGCAGGCCAAACAGGCGTTTCCCATATCGCCCCTGATGGCGGCGGTGGGATTGCTGTGCCTCTGCCTGCTCACAAGTCTGATGGAATGGCGGTGGCAGCGCACCTTCCACCTCTTGGACGACCTGCTGCTGTTGCTTCTGGGAGGTTTGGGCGTGGTCGTTGCCCTCCTGTTCTTCCTCAGCGAGCATCCAGCCGTTGGGAGCAACTGGCTCATCCTCTTGCTGCATCCGCTGTGGCTGATTTATCTGCCGTGGAAGGTGGTGCGCGATGTGCGCCATCGGCCCAACCACTACGGCATCATTATGGGCACGGCAGTGGCCCTGGCCGCCGTGGCCTTTGTCTGCTCGCCACAGGTGATTCCCTTGGAGGTTTACCTTTTGCTGGGGGCTCTGGCTCTTCGGTCGCTTCGCGACCTTAGTTTCAGTCGCTGCGCTCCTTTAGTTTCAGTCGGTCGCTGCACTCCCTAGTTTCAGCGGAAGCCTGCGGCTTCCTGGTTTCAGGGAATCCCTTCGGGCTTCCTGTTTCAACGCAGCCTGCGGCTGCTGGCTCGATAGTCCTTAAACAATTAAGGAATTAGGAATTAGGAATTGCCTTTCAATGAGGATGAACTCCTAATATTCTCTCCCTGTTCCTCATTCCTAATTGAATAAGATTCCTCATTCCTAATTCCTAATTCCTAATTCCTAATTCCTAATTGAATAAGATTCCTAACATCCTCTCCAAATCCCAACTAGATTGAAAAAGGAAAGAACATATCGCCCCGTTGCTTCCCAGCATATCTCCGCCAGAGAGTTGTTGGGCCGCAGTATGCTGCTTTCGCTGTTAGTGGCCATCAGTGCCACGAGTGTGGCGCGCGGCAGTGCAGTCAGCAGTCAGGGCACGGCCGTTCCGCGGCTGGTCATCAACATTCTGGTGGACCAACTGCGCACGGACTATCTCGAAGCCTTCATGCCACTCTATGGCGAAGAGGGATGGAAACGGCTGTTGCGCGAAGGCCTCATCTACGAGCAAGCGCAATATCCCCTCACCCACCCCGACCGCGCCTGCGCCGCAGCGACAATCGCCACGGGAGCAACACCCTCGTACCACGGCATCGTGGGCACGAAATGGATGGACCGCACCACACTGCGCCCCGTGTTCTGCGTGGCCGATGCGGCTTACCAGGGCGTGGGCGGCACGCACGAAAACGCTTCGCCGAAATACCTGGGCGTTTCGACCATTGGCGATGAACTCAAAGTGGCCACCGAGGGCAAGGCTATCGTATACAGCATTGCGCCCAACGTGGAGACAGCCATTCTCACGGCAGGCCACGCCGCCGATGGAGCCATCTGGATTGACAATCAGACGGGCAAATGGAGTTCGTCGAGCTACTATGGCGGTATGCCTGCCTGGGCCAGCGCGCTCAGTGCCCGCGGCGATTTGACAAGCCGCCTGCAAAACACCGTTTGGCAGCCCACCAACGACCTCGTTGGCAACTTCAACTACTTCCCCTCGGGAGGTATGAAGAAGCCCTTCGCACATAAATTCCGCGGCGACAACCAATTTGCAGACTTCAAGACGAGCGGCCTCGTCAATGCCGAGATGGCCGAAGCCACAGAAGCCTGCCTCGCACACACCACCATAGGCAACGATGCCACAACCGACTACATGGCCATCACCCTCTACGCTGGCAATTTCCGCCATCGGCCCGTCAGCGAGATGCCACTGGAGTTGCAAGACACCTACGTGAGGTTGGACAAAGCCCTGGCGCAAATCCTCCAATCCGTAGAACGAAAGGTGGGACGCGAGAGAGCCCTCCTCGTGCTCACGTCGACAGGAACCTGCGACGAGGAAACGGCCGACCTGTCGAAATACCGCATTCCCACAGGCACATTTGACGTTCGACGAGCCGCCGACCTGCTCAATATGTACCTCGTTGCCGTATATGGACAGGGCAAATGGATAGAGGCAACGATGGACAACCAGATTTATCTGGACCACAAACTCATTGAGCAAAAACAAGTCAACTTGGCCGAGATGCTGGAACGCTCGGAGGACCTCCTCCTGCAAATGAGCGGTGTGAAGGATGTCTACACCTCGCAGCGCCTCATGCAAGGGGCATGGACACCAGGCATCAGCCGCATCCGCGCAGGCTACCACCCGAAACATTCGGGCGACATCCTGGTGGAGGTCTCGCCAGGCTGGCATTACGTCAACTCCGATAACAACGCGCGCTCCCTGGTGCGCGAATCTCACATAAACTTCCCCATCATCTTCTGGGGACAAACCGTCAGCGGCGGCAAAGCCAACCGACCCGTCACCGTTGACTATATCGCGCCAACCCTCGCGAAGGCAATGCGCATACGCGCCCCCAACGCCTGCGGCCTCGAACCGCTGTTCTAGATTGCCATCTGAGCAACGAACAGGCAGACTGCACATTTTCAACAACCTAATCATCGAAAACAACAATACACAATATGGATATCAATAATTTTCTGAGTAAAATCTTTGGCAACAAAGCCACGCGCGACATGAAGGCCATTCAGCCCTACGTGGACAAGGTCAAAGAGATTTACCCGACATTTGCTGCACTCAGCAACGACGAACTCCGCGCCAAGACCAAGGAGATTCAGACCAAGGTGCAGCACTCGGCCGACGACCTGAAAGAAAAGATTGCGGACTTGAAGGCCAAAATCGAAAAGACACCCATCGAAGAGCGTGAGGTCATCTTCAACCAAATTGACAAATTGGAGAAGGAAGTACTCGACCGCATGGAAGAAGCCCTCAACGAGGTGCAGCCCATCGCCTTCGCCATTGTCAAGGATACGGCACGCCGCTTCACCGAGAACGAAGAACTCGTTGTCACTGCCAATGATTTCGACCGCGAACTGGCCGCCACACGCGACTTCGTGCGCATCGAAGGCGACAAGGCCATCTACCAGAACCACTGGATTGCCGGCGGCAATGACATGAAGTGGGACATGGTTCACTATGACGTACAGTTGATTGGCGGTACTGTATTGCATCAGGGAAAAATCGCCGAGATGGCAACGGGTGAAGGTAAGACGCTCGTCTCTACCCTTCCCGTTTTCCTCAACGCCCTCACCGGAAACGGCGTGCACGTGGTCACGGTCAACGATTACTTGGCCAAGCGCGACTCCGAATGGAACGGACCTATTTATATGTTCCATGGTCTGAGCGTTGACTGCATTGACAAGCACCAACCCAACTCCGAGGCCCGTCGTCAGGCATACATGGCCGACATCACCTTTGGTACGAACAATGAGTTCGGTTTTGACTACCTGCGTGACAATATGGCTATGGTGCCCGAAGACCTCGTGCAGCGCCGCCACAACTATGCCATCGTCGATGAGGTGGACTCCGTCCTGATTGACGACGCCCGTACGCCGCTCATCATTTCGGGCCCTGTGCCCAAGGGCGACGTGCAACTGTTCGAGGAATACCAGCCTCTGGTGGAACGTCTCGTGGATGTGCAGCGCAAACTGGCCACGCAGTATCTGGCCGAAGCCAAGACGCTCATCGCCTCGGGCGACAAGGAGAAGCAGGAGGAAGGTTTCCTCTCGCTCTTCCGCAGCCACAAGGCCCTGCCCAAGAACAATCCGCTCATCAAGTTCCTCAGCGAAACGGGTATCAAGGCGGGTATGCTCAAGACCGAGGCCATCTATATGGAGAACAACAACCGCCGTATGCCCGAAGCCACCGACCCGCTCTACTTCGTTGTGGACGAGAAACTCCACTCCGTTGACCTGACGGACAAGGGTAACAAATGGTTGGCCGACCAGGTGCACGACGACCAGCTCTTCGTGCTCCCCGACGTGACCACCGAACTCTCGGCCCTTGAAAGCGACACGAGCCTGACGGACGAAGAACGCGTGATGCGCAAGGACGAACTCCTCACGGACTATGCCATCAAGAGCGAGCGCGTACATACGATTCTCGCACTGCTCAAGGCTTACACGATGTTCCGCATCAACGAAGAGTATGTCGTGATGGACGGACAGGTCAAGATTGTCGACGAGCAGACGGGCCGTATCATGGAAGGCCGCCGCTGGAGCGACGGTCTGCACCAGGCCGTCGAAGCCAAGGAGCACGTGAAGGTGGAAGCCGCCACACAGACCTTCGCCACCATCACCCTTCAGAACTACTTCCGTATGTACCACAAGTTGGCCGGTATGACTGGTACCGCCATCACGGAGGCTGGCGAGTTCTGGAATATCTACAAACTCGACGTGGTGGAAATCCCCACCAACCGCCCCGTTCAACGTATCGACATGAACGACCGCGTATATAAGACGAAGCGCGAGAAGTATGCCGCTGTCATTGCCGAGGTGGAGAAGATGCGCCTCTCGGGCCGCCCCGTCCTCGTCGGTACAACCAGTGTGGACGTGAGCGAACTCCTCAGCCGTATGCTCCAGATGCGTCATATCCCCCACCAAGTGCTCAACGCCAAACTCCACCAGAAGGAAGCCGACATTGTGGCCCTGGCCGGACAAAGCACCAAGGGACGTGTGACCTTCACCGATGCAGAAGGCAACAAGCACGAGGAAGAGCGCATGCTTGGTGCCGTCACGATTGCCACCAACATGGCCGGTCGTGGTACCGACATCAAACTCACCGATGAGGTGAAGGCCGCTGGCGGTCTGGCCATCATCGGTACGGAGCGCCACGAGAGCCGCCGCGTTGACCGACAGTTGCGCGGTCGTGCCGGACGTCAGGGCGACCCTGGTTCGTCTGTCTTCTTCGTATCGCTCGAAGATAACCTCATGCGCCTCTTCGCCTCCGAGCGCATCGCCAATGTCATGGACAAACTGGGATTCAAGGACGGCGAAATGATTGAGTCGAAGATGATTAACAGTTCCATCGAGCGCGCACAGAAGAAGGTTGAGGAGAACCACTTCGGTATCCGTAAGCGCCTCCTCGAATACGACGACGTGATGAACAAGCAGCGCACCGTCATCTACGAGAAGCGCCGCCACGCCCTCATGGGTGAGCGCATCGGCATGGACATCTCCAACATGATTTGGGACCGCGTCTTGAATATCATCGACAACAACGACTTCATCGGTTGCAAGGAACGCTTCCTCGAAGTCATGGCGATGGAAGTGCCCTTCACGGAGCAGGATTTCAATGGCAAGCGCCGCGACGACCTTTACGAAACAGCCTTCCAGGCTGCCATGGGTAATTTCAAGCGTCGCATCCAGAACCTCTCGCAGGTGGCCACGCCCGTGGTGACGCACGTATTCGAGCAGCAGGGCGACGTCTATGAGAACATACTCGTGCCCGTGACCGATGGCAAACTGGTTTACAACATCCGCGTGAACCTCAAGGAGGCTTACGAGAGCCAATGCGACAACGTCGTGCGCGAGTTCCAGAAGTCCATCCTCCTCCACAACATCGACGAGGCATGGAAGGAAAACCTCCGCGAACTCGACGAACTCAAAAAGTCGGTGCAGAATGCCAGTTACGAGCAGAAGGACCCCCTCCTCATCTTCAAACTGGAAAGCGTTAAACTCTTTGACGCCATGGTCAACCGCATCAACAACGACACGGTGGCCACGCTGATGCGCGCACAGATTCCCGGACGCGACCCGAACGAGGTGCAAGAGGCGGCTCCCGAACAATCCAAACCGCGCCAGCAA
This sequence comes from Bacteroidales bacterium, assembly GCA_004555425.1. Classification (GTDB taxonomy): domain Bacteria; phylum Bacteroidota; class Bacteroidia; order Bacteroidales; family Bacteroidaceae; genus Alloprevotella. Next base: position 9,034 of record SFID01000042.1, on the reverse strand, counting down.
TACACCGAGACGAAGGTGAACGCGCAGGACGGCACCAACGAAATGGAGGACCCCTCGGACGCCGCTGCTGCCGAGGCCGCTAGCCGCGATACGCGCCAGCAAGTGACCCAGCCCATCGTCAAGGAGAAGATGCCCAACCGCAACGATCCCTGTCCCTGCGGTAGCGGCAAGAAATTCAAGAACTGCCACGGAAAAGGCCTCGTCTGATTCCGTCATCTAAAATAACCAAGGGGGCTGTGCCTGCTACTGGACACAGCCCCCTCTTTTTTTTGTGATGGTGAGGAAAGTCGGAAAGCATTCTCGCCTATCCCAGGAATCGTACAGCTGGATGAGTTCCTCCAGACTCAAAGACAAGGCCCACCAAGTATCAACCCATAACGAAACAATCCCAATTCCCATGTCTGCAAAAAGCAATACCTACTCCCGCGCCTTTTGGGTGAGCAACACCGTTGAGATGTTTGAGCGCATGGCCTACTATGCCATCTTCATTGTCATCACGCTCTACCTCTCGAACACGCTTGGCTTCAACGATTTCGAAGCCAGCATGATTTCGGGTGTTTTCTCGGGAGCCCTTTATCTGTTGCCGCTCTTCACTGGTGCCTACGCCGACAAGATAGGTTTCCGCAAATCCCTCCTTCTGGCCTTCACCCTGCTCACGCTGGGCTATCTGGGCCTGGGCGTTCTCCCCACATTCCTGCAAAGTTGCGGGCTGGTGGAGTATGGTGAGCACACACAGTTTAGCGGCTTGCCCGACTCGTCCTTGCGCTGGCTTATCGTGCCGATTATGGTGATTCTGGTGGTGGGCGGTGCCTTCATCAAATCGACCATCTCGGCCTCTGTGGCCAAGGAAACGACGAGCGAGAACCGTGCGCGCGCCTATTCCATCTTCTATATGACGGTCAATATCGGTTCGTTCACGGGCAAGAGCATCATTGACCCCTTGCGCCATGCCATCGGCGAGCACGCCTATATTGCCATCAACTACTTCTCGGCCGCGATGACCTTCATCGCTCTGGTGGCCGTGTTCTTCCTCTATCGTTCGGCCCAGACGGCAGGCGAGGGCAAGAGTATGCGCGAGGTGGGCCGCGGTCTTGTGCGCGTATTCAGCAACGGCCGTTTGGTAGCGCTTATTCTCATCGTGACGGGCTTCTGGATTGTGCAGCAGCAACTCTATGCCACGATGCCGAAGTACGTCATCCGTATGGCAGGCGAGGCTGCCCGTCCGGGGTGGATTGCCAACGTCAATCCGTTTGTCGTTGTCGTATGTGTGGGATTCGTCACGCGCCTCATGGCCAAGCGTTCGGCCATCACGTCCATCACCATCGGCATGTTTCTCATCCCCCTCTCGGCCCTGTTGATGGCTTGCGGCAACCTGTTTGAGAGCGAACTCATCGGCGGCCTCTCCAACGTGACGCTGATGATGATTGTCGGCATCGTGTGTCAGGGCCTCGCCGAATGCTTCATCTCTCCGCGCTATCTGGAATACTTCTCTCTCCAAGCGCCCAAGGGCGAAGAAGGTCTCTACCTCGGTTTCAGCCATTTGGATTCCTTCCTCTCGTCCATTCTGGGCTTTGGTATCTCGGGCATTCTCCTCACCAAGTATTGCCCCGACCCCGCCCTCTTCGACAGCCACGAGGCATGGCAAGCCGCCAGCGCAAACGCCCACTACATTTGGTACTACTTTGCCGCCATCGGCATGGTGTCGGCACTGCTCCTCCTGCTCTTTGCCTACCTCACGAGGGAGCGGGCGCAAAAAAACTAGAACCTCTAACCACACGCCCTTTCGTCTAGGTAGGTTCTATAAAAGCAGAAATATCTGCCCAAGCCATTGTCGGATAGCGGTCGAGCGACTTTGGCTGGGGCAGATATTTCTGCGAAATGTCCGTCTATTTCTGCATCAACTCCTCCAGGAAACTATCTAGGTCGCCCGAGAGGCCCTCCATGAGGTTGCCGCTAACGAGCATCAATTCGTCATCAACGAGGTGGAGTTCAGCGATGGTTTCCTTCTCCTCGTCAATGAGCACGAAGGAGTAGGGTTTGAGGATGGGCAGGTTGTCAAGGAGTTCGCGCTCCTGTTGGATGGCGCTGAGCAGAAGGGGCTGAATGTCGGTGTAGAAGTTTTCGGCTTGATTGCCCAGCCAACTTTCCACCACGCAGCGCGTCAGTTCCTCGTCTTGATCGTTGAATATGAGCAGTTCGCCGCTCTCCTGCTTCACCTGCAGATAGAGGTCGGTGAGCGGCATATTTTCTGCATCGTTCGTAAACTTGGACGCTGCCTTGCGCAGGGCGCGTGTGATTTTTTGGAGTGTCTGTTCGGAAGTATTCATATCGGAATGGTTTTTCGGTGAAGGAGGATGGTGGGAAGCAGGCGAGGCCTATTTGCTAGTCATGATGTCGAGCACCTTGCGGTCGGTTTCGTTCATCGAGTCGGCGCCGATGCTGACGAGGTTGGCAATGCTCAGGTCCACATCGTCGTCGATGATGCCTTCGACCGAACTGACGCACTCGCCCTGCATGGCCAGCATCGCCGAGAGTACGGCTGTGCTCACGCCAGAGGTCAGCTTGAGGGCGCAACTCGGTTTAGCACCATCGCAAATCATGCCCGTGAGGTTGGCTATCATGTTCTTCACGGCGTAGGTCACCTGTTCGTAGCCGCCACCCATCAAGTAGGTGATGCCGCAGCTCGAGCCCGTTGAGGCCACCACGCATCCGCAGAGGGCGGAGAGCGAACCGAGGTGCTGCTTGATATAGATAGCCGTCAGGTGGCTGAGTATCAAGGCGCGAATCATTTCCTCGTTTGTATTGTGGTTCTCCTCGGCAAAGACCACCACGGGATTCGTGGCACAGATGCCCTGATTGCCACTGCCCGAATTGCTCATGACGGGAATCATGGCACCAGCCATACGCGCATCGCAGGCGCAGCCCGTGCTGGAGAGGATGTGCGAGAAGATGCTGTCGCCCATTATGCCGCGGCCCAAGGGGCGCGAGAGAGCCTTGCCCAAGCAGTGGCCGTAGTTGCCCGCGAGCGACTGTTGGGCAGCTGCTTCGTTGAGACGGCGCGCCTCCTGAATGAATTCAATTTCGGCCAGCGGCGCAGTGGTGGCAAAGTCGTACACCTTGCGCATGTTCAGCGCGAGCGGTGCGTCCTCGTTCTGTGTGGCCGCAGCCTCCGATACACAGTCGGCGGTGTGGCGCAGGTCAAGCGTGGCCTGTCCGTCGCGCGCTATATATATAAGGTGTGTATGGCGATGGGCTATCACCACTTCAACCTTGTGGCCCTCGTCATCATAGGTATGAATCTCCACATAGAGTTTGCTGGGCGCGTCTTCCTTAAGCCCAATCTGTATGCGGTCTTCGGCAATATACGCTTTGCCCTGCTCAACAGCCTCGGGCGTGCAGTCGCGCAAGACCTCCAACCCATAGGCCGCACGTCCCACGATGGCGCCAAGGGCAATGGCAATGGGCAGTCCCACCATGCCTGTGCCAGGGATGCCCACGCCCATAGCGTTCTTGAGAATATTGGCACTCAGTTGGGCTTCAATACGAACGGGCAAACTGCCCAGTTCTTCGGTGGCGCGCGCCACGGCCAAGGCCACACAGATGGGTTCGGTGCAACCGATGGCAGGCACCACCTGTTCCTTGATGAGGGCTATGATTTGCGCTCTTTCTTCGGGTGTTAGCATGGGAGACATTTGGTATTTGGTATTTGGAATGCGGGGGAAGTACGTTTTTTTGTAACTCTCAGGTAACTCGTCATTGCAAGGCAATGTACCGCACCTTGCTCGCAAGGTGTGGCTCCGAGGACGTCAGAGGTTTAGACTCATTATAGGTAAGTTCTATAAATTATTCAAGTTGTGCAGGCGACAGCTGGCTCTCGCGATATTCGCAGGGCGTCATGCTGAAGGCCCGGCGGAAGGAGTTGTAGAACGATTGGCGCGAGGCAAAGCCCGAACGGAGGGCGATTTCCTCGCTCGTTGTATAGGCGTGGCGCGGGTCGCGCAGCAGTTGGCAGGCAAGGCGCAGACGATAGCGCGTGACCATAGCCGCAAAGTTCTCGCCCTTGCCCCATTCGTTGATGGCCTCGGCCAACAGGCGCGGCGATATGCCAAGATGCTGGGCCATGGTGCGGGCATTGCAGTCGGGGTGGCGATAGGGCCGCTCCTTCGCCAGCGTGTGGCGAATTGTGGCGTAGAGTTCCTTCAACCGCTCGCGGCGCATTCGTTGTCGCCGCGTGAGAAGCTGGCGCGAACTATCGGATGAAACTGGAGAAAAAGCGGGGTTTGCCATAGCGGTTGATATGGAATTATTAAGAATGTTTACCGCAAAAGTAATATTTTTATTTGAGGCGAGGCGGTGGTCTGCTTAAAAAAAACTATTTTTGCAAGACCTAAGTCGTACGGCGTAGGCCCTTTTCCAACCCTATTCCTAAAGGTAGGTCCTATAAATTAGTATCAATGGAAGGTAGCGATTCTCATAGAACCTACCTTAAAAATCTACGATTATGACACGTGAAGAACTCGTACAAAACATCACCCACAAGAAGTCTTTTCTCTGCGTAGGCTTGGACACCGACCTCAAGAAGATACCGCAGCACCTCCTTGCCGAGGCAGACCCCATCTTCGCCTTCAACAAGGCCATCATTGACGCCACTGCCCCCTACTGCGTGGCCTACAAGCCCAACCTCGCCTTCTACGAGTGCTTCGGCCTCAAGGGCTGGGAAGCCTTCGAAAAGACCGTGCGATATATCCGCGAGAACTATCCCGACCAATTTATCATTGCCGACGCCAAGCGCGGCGACATTGGCAACACCTCGGCCATGTACGCCCGCGCCCTCTTCGAGGAACTGGACGTGGACGCCGTGACCGTGGCCCCCTATATGGGCGAGGACAGCGTGAAGCCCTTCCTGGGCTACCCAGGTAAGTGGGTCATCCTGCTGGCACTGACGAGCAACCCTGGTTCGCAGGACTTCCAGATGATGGAGTCAGCCCAGGGCGAGAAGCTCTTTGAGCGCGTGCTGCGCCGTTCGGGCGAATGGGCCACGCCAGACCAGATGATGTACGTTGTCGGGGCCACCCGCGGCCGCGCCTTCGAGGACGTGCGCGCCATCGCTCCCACCCACTTCCTGCTCGTGCCCGGCGTAGGCGCACAGGGCGGTTCGCTGGAGGAGGTGTGCAAGTACGGCATGACCTCGCACTGCGGCCTGCTGGTCAACTCCTCGCGCGGCATCATCTACGCCGACTCGACACCCGCCTTTGCCGAAGCCGCTGGAAGGGCCGCCCAGCAGTTGCAAGAACAAATGGCAGCCCTGCTGTAGGAAACAAGGAGGAGAGCGCAAGACATGACAAACCCCATCGACAATATCGCCCTGCCCATGCCTGCCGTCGTGGAATGGTCGCCCAACATTATTCTGGTGGACGGCGACTACATAGACCGCGTGGCCTTCGACCTCATTGTCAACTTCGAGCGCATGATTGGCCGACGCATTCCGCCCGCCGACCTCGCCCGATGGCTCGACTGCATCGCATTGGACGGTGGACTGCGCCCTGGCGACAACCACCTGCAGGCCGTATTCATCCATCGACCCGAAAACCCAAAGCTCCAGCATTTCGCGCCCGCCCACTACAAGGATGAACTGGACGGCAAAGCCTTCAGCGACAACCTCGGCGAGTTCACCCTCCACTCCGTACAGGCGGAAGGCCCCATCACGGCCGAAGACCTCTACGCCGAAAGCCTCGAGATGCTCCTCACCTCCGCACAGGTGGAGCGCATCATGGTCGTGGCCGATATGGACAGTCAGTTCGACCGCCTGCGCCGCATCGTCGAGAAAGCAGAAGGCCAGCACGATGTCACCTTCTTCGGCATGAATCCCCTGCCCAATAGCCGACAATTCTTCAGCGAAATCCTGGGCTACAGCCTCATGGCTGCCCTCGGCATCAGTGGCGAAGAGCTCAAATAGTAACGGCGCCCTGCCCCTCCCCTTATTTGCATCCAACATTAACCTTAAATACTTATTATCCAATGGACCTGAATCTCCAAAACATCGTTTCGCAGTTTGAAATCCAGGGCAACGTCAGCGACGTTCGTCCCCTTGGCAACGGACTCATCAACACCACCTACAAAGTGGAAACCGAGGGCGACGCCCCCAACTATGTGCTCCAGCACGTGAACAACGCCATCTTCCCCGACGTGGATATGCTGATGGACAACATCGTGGCCGTGACCAACCACATCCGCGCCAAACACGAGGCCAATGGCGTGGCAGATCTTGAACGCAAAGTGCTCCGCTTCGTACCCGCCAAGGACGGCAAGTACTACCACTTCGACGGCGAAAAGTACTGGCGCGTGATGGTGTTCATCCCCGACACCGTTAGCCAAACCGCAGTGACACCCGAAAGCTCCTACATCGTAGGCGAAACCTTCGGCAACTTCCAGGCAATGCTCGCCGACATCCCCGCACAGTTGGGCGAAACCATCAAGGACTTCCACAACATGGAGTTCCGCCTCCAGCAGCTCCGCGAGGCCGTGGCCGAAAACAAGGCTGGTCGTCTGGCCGAGGTGCAGTGGCTCGTTGACGAACTCGAGGCACGCGCCGAAGAAATGTGCAAGGGCGAACGCCTCCACCGCGAAGGCAAACTCCCCAAGCGTATCTGCCACTGCGACACGAAGGTGGACAACATCCTCTTCGACCAGGACGGCAAGGTGCTCTGCGTCATCGACCTGGACACCGTGATGCCCAACTTCATCTTCTCCGACTTCGGCGACTTCCTCCGCTCCGCTGCCAACACAGGCAAGGAGGACGACAAGGACCTCGACAACGTCAACTTCAACATGGACATCTTCAAGGCCTTCACCGAGGGTTACCTCAAGAGCGCCCGCTGCTTCCTCACTCCGCTGGAGATTGAGAACCTGCCCTACGCAGCCGCCCTCTTCCCCTACATGCAGACCGTACGCTTCTTGGCCGACTATATCAACGGCGACACCTACTACAAGACGCAGTACCCCGAGCACAACCTCGTTCGCTCGAAGGCCCAGTTCAAGCTCCTCCAGAGCGTAGAAGCTCACCAGCAGGAGATGCAAGCCTTCATCGCCGAGCAGCTCGCCTAAGCCGCAGAGGATTGAAAGTTACAACCAAGAGAGAGGAGTGTCGAACAAAGATGCCCCTCTCTCTCTTTTACACCAAGTGCATCCCGCATCGCAGGACCATGTGCCGCACGTTGCTCGCGTGGCAGGGAGTTCGGGCACAAGGAAAGCGAGGCGTAAGTGGGGATTCCTCATGGAAAGAACAGGCGTAAGAAGAAATCTCCGGCCAAGAGAAAGCCCAAGCAAGGTGTGCTAATCAGAAGAACATCCCGACCAAAACCAACCGCCCCCCCAGCCTGTCAACGAAAACAAGTTCCCCCTGGCTGTCCTACAAGGATTCTGTAAATCAGCTTGCGATGTGTCGAGAATTACGTCCAGCTATCGTACCGTAGGTCTTTGCTTTTCATTCAGTCACGTAGTCCGCGCTGCGCTCCTTCATGAAAAGCAAAAAGTTATGATACGAGAGGCGTGAATACATCCAAGCATAGCAGAAACGCTACCTTCCATAGAAACCTTCCATAGCAACTAATTTATAGTACCTGCCGAAATTATTTATCCACAATCTTTACCGATGTCATACAACCAAAATCCTATTGGCTCTACTCCCGACCATTCTGACAAAGACGGACGTCTGGTCAATGTGCTGGTGCCTATCTATCGCCCGCAGTTGAGCGAAAGCGACCGTATCTCGCTGACCCAGACCTGCCGCATGCTTGCGGCATATCCCATCACGGTGATTCACCCCGAGGGAATGGACACCTCGGCTATCGGGCAGGAATTTCCGATGCTGGCATTTCGTGCCTTCAATACAGCCTACTTTGCCGACATCAAAGGGTACAACCGCTTGATGCTGGCTAGCGAATTTTACGCTGCCTTTGCTGATTTCAAGTATATTCTGATTGCGCAGTTGGATGTTTTCATCTTTCGCGACAACTTGGCCGAATGGTGTCTGCGCGACTATGACTATGTGGGCGCGCCCTGGTTGCAACGCCGCGTCTATACCTTGCCCGTGATTGCGCAACTCTTGCGTCTGTACAAACGAATCACCCACCTGCGCGGCCACCTCACCCGTTTCGACAGATATGGCAAGGTGGGCAATGGCGGACTGTCGTTGCGCAAGGTCGAAAGCCACCTGCGCGTTATCCGTGAACAGGAAGCGGATGTCTATCGCTTTGCTGTCACTCACAACCGCGAGCACCTACACAACGAAGATACGTTCTGGGCCATGATGCCTCGCGATTTCCACTACCCCAGCGAGGAAGAAGCCATCCGCTTTGCCTATGACAAATATCCTGAACTGAGTTTCAAACGCTCGCATGGCACTCTACCTTTCGGCTGCCACGGATGGACGAAATCAAAGAACAGAGTTTTCTGGTGCGGCGAGGGAGACACACCCCGCTTCCCCTCTCATTGAGAAATTGGCCTGAGAGCACTTCAAGATGGCAGGTCTGTTGCCTGCACCATGTGGAAAAGATGTGGAACCATATATATAAAGGACCATGGATACATTCAAAGACCTTATGTCAGGCGACACCTACTACAAGACGCAGTACCCCCAGCACAACCTCGTCCGCTCGAAGGCCCAGTTCAAGCTCCTCCAGAGCGTAGAAGCTCACCAGCAGAAGATGCAAGCCTTCATCGCCGAGCAGCTCGTCTAAGCCGCAGCCGATTGAAACAACCCAACAGAAGAGAGAGTGTGTCAGCATAGACGCACTCTCTTTTTTGTGCCCATCTTCAGGCTCGCGCAACGCTTCACACGAAGCAACTACTCAGGTCGTTCTAGATTGCGAGGCAACGTGTGGCACTGCGATTTGCGGTATTTATTTTAACACGAATCATACGAATCTTTCTAATTGCGCGGGGTTAACCTCCAACTAGGAAACAATTCGATTCGTGTTTCTTTAACACGAATCTTTCGAATCTTACTAATTGAGCGGGGTAACGACCCGACTAG
>SFID01000146.1 GCA_004555425.1 Bacteroidales bacterium | reverse complement strand
TTAATGAAACCAAACTATTCATTACTTTATAAGACTAATTTATAGATAAAATATACCTATTTATTACTGAATACTATTAAATCATTTAGGAAACATAATAATTCAGTACTGAATATAAATTACTCTCAATAAAAATGATACAAAATGATATAGAAAGGCTATTTTTTGTACATTTGCGCCATTATTGATAGAAATAAATGAGCATTCTGCGAAGCATAAAATGGTTGAAGCCGCTGCTGGTAGCCCTTTTCGTGAGCTACTACATAGGCGGCACGGCCTTTACGCACACTCATTTCTATCATGCGCAACTCATCACCCACTCACATCCTTATTGGCCGAATACGGACGGATTACCCGGCCACGAGCATAGCTTTGCGGCGTTCGAGACGATCGCCCTGCTCAACCATTTCACGATGGAGGCCTTTTCGATGCCGCTCTTCACGGCTGCGTGGGTGTTGCTTCTTTTATTGTTTTCCGTATGCCTGGAAAGGCCTGTCTGGCATCTTTCCCGGCGACCTGTCTCCCGAGGGCCTCCCTGCCCGATCATTTCTTTATAGATAGTGAGAGATGATATAGTACGGACAAACAATAAGTTACTCTTATATGAAACATTTGAATTGGCTGTTGCTGTTAGCAACGGCCCTCTGTGCATGTAGTGGCCAGAGGAAAGCAGAGGATGCCTCGAAGCAGGTCATCCTTCAGGATCGTTTGATCCATGTGGGAGCGGAGTCGCCCGTTTTGGCGAAGTTGGAGACCGCCCCTGTTAGTAAAGAATTATATCGCATGGAGTTCACCACCTCCGGCGTGGTACGTGCGATACCCTCCCGTTATGCGGAGGTGGCTTCGCCGGTGGAAGGGCGTGTGGTGCGCTCCTTTGTGCGGTTAGGACAGAAGGTGGTGCCTGGTAGTCCGCTCTTCGAGATCAGTGCGCCTGCTGTGTTTGAGGCGGGAAAGGCCTATGCCCAGGCGAAGGAGGAGTTGGCGTTGGCCCAGAAGAACCTGAATCGTGAACGAGACCTGATGCAGAATCGGGTAGGTGTGCAAAAAGCATTGGAGGAGGCCGAGGCAAACTATGCCGTGCAGCAACAGGAGTTTGCGCAGGCCAAGGCGGCATTAGAGGTTTTCCAGATAGATCCTGAGCAGTTTGTGTTGGGTCAGCCCCTGATTATCCGTTCGCCGATTGCTGGCGAGGTGGTCAAGAACCGCTTGGTGATGGGTCAATATCTGAAGGAGGATGCAGACCCGGTGATGATCGTGGCCGACTTGGAGAAGGTCTGGGTGGTGGCGAACGTCAAGGAAAAGGATCTGCCCTTGATGCAGGCCTTGGAGGAGGTGGAGATTCAGTTAGTGGCGCTGCCCGACCGGAAGTTGACGGGTCAGATCTATCACATCAGTGAGCTGCTGGATCCCGACACGCGCTCCGTGGAGATCCTGATCGAGTGCGACAACCGGGAGCGACTGATGAAGCCGGAGATGTATGGCATGGTGAAGCTGAGCGATAAGGAGGCCTCCTTGATTCGCATTCCGACCACGGCGATCCTGCAAGAGGAGGATGCGATGTATGTCTTGGTGGAGGAGGCGGAGCGCACCTACCGTAAGCAGTCGATCGAGGCAGGGCAGAGTGAGGATGGGAAGACCGTCGTGCTGAGTGGCCTGCGTGAGGGCGAGCGGATTGTCGTGAAGGGCGCTTTCTATTTGTTGGATGCCAGATAGGAGGGAGTTGCCATGAAACGAGTGATTTATACGGCGATTCATCGGCGAGGGCTGATGTTCGTCTTGTTTCTTTTCCTGGCCGTTGTGGGCTATTACGCCTGGACACGGTTGGCGATTGATGCCTATCCCGATATTTCTGATACCACGGTGCAGGTGGTGACCCAGGTGCCCGGCTTGGCGGCAGAGGAGATTGAGCAGCAGATCAGTATTCCCATCGAGCGAGCCATGAATGGCTTGCCGGGATTGAGCGTGATGCGTAGCAAGAACACCTTCGGCCTATCGACGGTGGTGTTGGTCTTCGACGATGGCATCGATGACTATTGGGCCCGCCAGCGGGTGCAGGAGCGGTTGGTGGATGTGGAGCTGCCTTATAACGCGGTGCCGGGATTGAATCCCTTGACCTCTCCGACGGGCGAGATCTTCCGCTACATCGTGGAGAGTGATAGGCTGAACCTGCGCGAGATGACCGACTTGCATAAATGGGTGATCATCCCGCGACTGAAGCAGGTGACGGGTGTGGCGGACGTGAGCAACTACGGCGGCATCACTACCCAATACCAGATCGAGGTGGATCCCTACAAGATGGAGCAGTATGACGTGATCTTGGCGGACATTGCGGAGAAGATCGAGAAGAACAACGTGAACGCCGGCGGTAGTATGTTGAGCCGGGGTGATCTCTCCTACGTGATCCGCGGGATCGGCTTGGTGAAGGACTTGGAAGACTTGGGGCACATCGTGATCAAGACAGTCGGGGGCGTGCCGGTCTATTTGAATGATATCGGTACCTTAAAATATGGTACCTTGGAGCGGAAGGGCGTGCTGGGCTTTACCGATGCGGAACGAGACTACTCCGATGGCGTGGAGGGCATCGTGCAGATGTTGCGTGGCGAGAATCCCTCGCAGGTGCTGGAGGGGGTTCATACCGCCGTGGAGGAGCTGAACAGCGAGATCTTGCCGGAAGGCACCCGCATCCATCCCTTCATGGACCGGACGGAATTGGTGAACACCACCTTGCACACCGTCTCGCACACGTTGATCGAGGGCATGGTCTTGGTGGTGCTGGTCTTGATTCTCTTCTTAGGCAGTTGGCGAGGCGCGCTGTTGGTGGCGATCACGATCCCGCTCTCACTGCTGATCGCCTTTATCCTGATGCACCTGACCGATATTCCTGCCAATCTGCTCTCGTTGGGGGCGATTGATTTCGGTATCTTGGTGGATGGCTCGATCGTGATGATGGAGACTATCTTGAAGAAGCGGGAGCGGCATCCGCAGGAGCTGTTGCAGGAGGAGTCGATCCTTAAGCGGGCTACGGAGGTGGCTCGTCCGATCTTCTTCTCTACCTTAATTATTATTACTGCTTACCTGCCGCTTTTCGCTTTTGAGCATATCGAGCGCAAGCTGTTCACGCCGATGGCCTATACGGTGGGTTATGCCTTGGTGGGCGCGCTGAGCGTGGCGTTGCTGCTGATTCCCGGCTTGGCCTTCATGGCCTATCGCAAGCCGCAGAAAAGTTTTCATAACCGTTGGTTGGAACGGCTTGCGGCACTTTACCATCGGGAGATCGAACGGATCGTGGAGCGCCCCAAGCAGGTGATCGCACCCTTGGTGCTGATCTTGATCGGTGCGGGTGTGCTCAGCTACACGGTGGGAAAAGATTTCCTTCCTCCGTTGGATGAGGGTTCCATCTGGATCCAGGTGCAGCTGCCGCCGGGTATCTCGATCGAGAAGTCGAAGGCGATGGGTGCGGAGCTGCGTGAGACGTTGAGCCAGTTTGAGGAGGTCTCTTATGTGATGACGCAGGTGGGCCGTGACGATGAGGGGGCCGAGGCCTTCTCGCTCTCGCATGTGGAGTGTGGCGTAGGTTTGAAACCGTATAGCACCTGGAAGTTTGGTAAGTCGAAAGCGGACCTCATCGAGGAGATGGCGGAGAAATTAGCGACGATGCCGGGCTACACCGTGGGCTTCTCACAACCCATTATCGACATGGTGATGGATCAGATCGCCGGGGCGCATAGCGA
>SFID01000041.1 GCA_004555425.1 Bacteroidales bacterium | reverse complement strand
TCTGACTGGAAATCACTGAGCTTGCTCAGGGATTTCCTGACAGCCACAGCATCAAATGTCTCGCCAGAGACATTTTGCATCAAGTGCAAGGGGGTTTTTAGGTTTTTGTTTTATCAGTGGCCACAGGATTTGTGTGACAACTCCTCACTACTTTGACCTGAGTAGTTACCATTGCGAGGTTCTACTCGGGTCGTTCCAGATTGCGAGTCAACGTGTGGACCTGCGGTTTGCGGTGTTTATTTTAACACGAATCTTACGAATCATTCTAATTGCGCAGGGTAACAACCTGAGTAGTTACCTAAAATGGTAAAATTGCCAACGGGAAACCACAAAATTCTTTCCAATGTTTGCAAGACTGGAGAGAATTTGACAACTTTGCACAAAAATCTGTAGTATGGTAATAGAAAGAACTCCAGAAATAAATAAGGAAGATTTATTGAATGCTTTAATATCTCCGCCCAATAAACAAATCGAAGAGATTGTGGAAAGAATCAATGACTCCTTCGATTATTGGGATACTGTAAAATACAAAAAGTGCCCTGCCGGATATACGCCTACGCGATTGTGGACCTTTGTCAAAGCCTCCAGACTAAAAAATAGGGTAAAAGTATGGGGGAAATACGGCGTGAATTTGAGTTTGACAAATGTGATGCAGAGAATATGTCATGAATTTGATATGTATTGGGGAGGAAGTTGGGAGGCAGACTCATCTATTGATTCCAATAATAAGGAACAATATCTTGTTAGTTCATTGATGGAAGAAGCCATCTATTCCAGTCAAATGGAAGGAGCCGCAACAACAAGAAAGGTCGCCAAAGAAATGCTTCGGAAGAAAATGACTCCGAGGGACAAGTACCAACAAATGATTCATAATAACTATCAAACCATTCAATTTATTGTTGGCCATAAAGATGAACCTTTGTCCGAAGAGTTGTTATTGCAGATACATCGTCTGATGACAGAGAAAACCATGCAGAATCCTGATGACGCAGGACGCTTTAGGAACAATAATGACGTTGTGGTAGAGAATGGTATCACGCATGAAACTGTTCATACTCCACCTTCCTATACGGAAATTCCTCAGTTTGTAGATAACCTCTGTGAGTTTTTTAATGAAAGAAATAGCAAACCATTTATTCATCCTATCATTCGTGGAATAACCATCCATTTTATGATATCCTACGTTCATCCTTTTTCGGATGGTAATGGACGTACTGCCAGAGCTATGTTTTATTGGTACATGTTAAGGCAAGGATACCAGTTGACAGAATACCTCTCCATCTCAAGAGTTATTGCCAAATCAAAAAAATCCTATGAAAAAGCGTTCTTATACACAGAGGCTGATGGCATGGATATTGGTTACTTTGTTTCGTACAATCTAAGCGTGTTGGAACAATCTTATAAGCAATTACAAGATTATATCAAGAGCAAGCAAAACGAGAAAAAAGCAGCAAATATTTATTTGCGCATGGGCGATTTCAATGAACGCCAAGCACAAATCATTAAATTATTCGTGGATGATTCTACAACTTTAATAACGATAAAAGATCTACAGATAAAATTTGGAATAAGCCCAACCACTGCTAAAAACGACATCATTGGTTTGCTGAAAAAAAATATCATCACAGAGATCGCATTAAACAAAGTGAAAAGGGCTTATATCAGAGGAGAAGGGTTGGACTCTTTGCTATCCCAATGATATATCTTATGGGCTATCATTGCAGCAGATTCTTTCCAATCTCGCAAACATTAGAGCCAGGGCGAGAGCGTGCGGCCCGCCTCTTCGTAGCCTTCGTTGTAGAGGTTGGTGAGTTTCACGGGGTCGTCTTCTAGGCGGCCTACTTCGATGGGTAGTTGTGGACGGATGACTAGGATGCTGCCCTCGTCCTCCAGGCGTTCGATGAGTTCGAGTTGGCGGTTGTAGTAGGTGTGCATACGGCTGAGGACCATACGCAGGCGGGGGTATTCGCCGTAGATGAATTTCGGGATGGTCAGGTTCTTGTCGGGCGCACGGTAGCCGCGGTTGCGCGTGGACACGACCACGTTGAAGGGATGGCCCGTGGCGATGGCGCGCTCAATGGGGATGCTGTCCACGATGCCGCCGTCGAGCATCGGTTCGCCGTCCACGTCCACAATGGGGCAGACAAAGGGCAGACTGCTCGAAGCCTTGGCAATCTGGATGAGGCGTTTGCGGTCGCTGCGCTCGGTGAGGTAGCATGCCTTGCCCGTGCGGGCATTCGTGGTGACCATCTCGAAGGTGGCAGGATTCTGGAAGCAGGCATCGTAGTCGAAGGGCAGGACCTCGTTGGCCAGGCGGTCGTACATGAACTCGCGGTCGAGGATGCTGCGCTGGGTGACGAAGTATTTCAGGCCGATGTACTCGTATTTCTGGAGCATGTCAATGTTGCTCTTCTTGGCCCGCCCGCGCTGCTGGCTGATATACGAAAGGCCATTGCAGGCACCCGCCGAAACGCCCACGGCATAGTTGAAATAGATATGGTGGTCGAGGAGATAGTCGAGCACACCGCTGGTGAAGACACCGCGCATTCCCCCGCCTTCAAGGACAAGTCCCGTCTGTTTATCAAGCAGTTTGTTCATATTCCTTCCTATAATTTTCTATAATTGTGAGACAAAGGTAGATATTCTTTCGGAATTATTCCGTACTTTTGCAGTAAAGGACACTTTATTTGCTTGTCGCGATGGCTGCTGATGGGCTAGGATGCTCCCGAGCGGGGGGCTCTGTCCGCCTTCTGCCTATGGCCACCGCGCAAAGATTTCCGCCTCTAACTAACCCCCTTTATCTACCCTAAATGCTTTTCTCCAAGAATACCTACGTTGAGCGCCGCGCCCGATTGCGCCAGTTGGTAGGCCACGGCCTGATTGTCCTGATGGGCAACAACGAGAGCCCGTTGAACTACCCCGCCAATGCTTACAAGTTCCGTCAGGATAGTTCGTTCCTCTATTTCTTCGGTCAGCACCGCGATGGACTCGTGGGCGTCATTGATGCCGACAGCGGCGCCGAAACCCTGCTGGGCGATGAGATTGACATTGACGACATCGTCTGGTACGGCGAAGTGACCAGCGTTGTGCAGATGGCCGAGGAATGCGGCGTGGCACACACTGCGCCGATGGCGGCCCTCACGGAAATGGTGGCCCAGGCGCAGAAGGCGGGCCGCAAGGTGCACTTCCTGCCGCCCTATCGCCACGAAACGATGATTCGCCTGCACGACCTCCTGGGCATACACCCCTCGCAACAGCGTGATGCCGCCTCGCAGGAACTCATTCAGGCTGTCATCCAACTGCGCCTCGTCAAATCGGCCGAGGAAATCGAAGAACTGGAGCGCGCTGCTGCCATCGGTTATGAGATGCACACAACGGCCATGCGCCTCTGCCGCCCCGGTGTGACGGAAGCCTACATAGGCGGTGTGCTGGACGGCATTGCCGCAAGCCACGGCAGTATGGTTTCCTTCCAGAGCATTGTCAGTATGCACGGCGAAATCCTCCACGGTTATCCTTCGGCACGCCCGCTCGAGGCTGGCCGCCTGCTGCTCTGCGACGCTGGTGCCGAGACACGCGAGCACTATTGCTCGGACCATACGCGCACCACGCCCATCTCGGGCACTTTCACCCAGCGCCAGAAGAACATCTATAATATAGTGGTCGATTGCCACGACCTTGCCCTGACCCACGCCCGTCCCGGCGTGCGCTGGTGGGACGTTCACTACGACGTGTGCCGCCTGATGACCAACCGCCTCAAGGACCTCGGCCTGATGAAGGGCGACACCGAAGCCGCCGTTCAGGCTGGCGCGCACGCCCTCTTCCTGCCCCACGGACTGGGCCACGCCATGGGTATGGACGTACACGACATGGAGGGCCTCGGCCAAACCTTCGTGGGCTACGACGAGGAAACGCGCCCCAGCAGCCAGTTTGGCACGGCCTCGTTGCGCTTTGCCCGCCGCCTCGAAGAAGGCCACGTGGTCACCGACGAGCCTGGCATCTATTTCATCCCCGCCCTCATTGACCTCTGGCGCAAGGAAGGCACGAATGCCGAGTTCCTCTGCTTCGATGAAATCGAAAAGTACAAGGATTTCGGTGGCATCCGCATCGAAGACGACGTGCTCATTACGAAGGACGGCTGCCGCTTCCTTGGCGAAAAGCGCATCCCCTACCACGTGGACGAGGTGGAAGCCTTCCTCGCTGCCCGCGACTAAGGTTGCTCGCACCATCTGACCAACCCCGAATAACAACCCAAACAACAAAAAATAAACATGAAAAAAATTCAAGCAACTCTCCTGGCCGCCCTGTGCGCCCTGCCTGGCTTCGCTGCCGACAGCGTCTCCAGCAACGACTCTCTCGTGTTCACCACGGTGATTGCCAACCCCGTTACGCCCATCAAGAACCAGAACAACTCGGGTACTTGCTGGAGCTACTCGGCCCTGGCCTTCCTCGAGAGCGAAGTCATCAAGAAAGACCCCAAGAAGAAGGACATTGACCTCTGCGAATCCTTCCTCGTCAGCAAGACCTACACCGACCGCGCCGACCGCAACGTGCGCACCCATGGTGATGCCAGTTTCAGCCAGGGTGGTTCGTTCTACGACGCCATCTTCTGCATGGACCGCTACGGTCTGATTCCCGAAGGCCTGATGCCCTACCCCAACACCCTCTACGGCGATTCGCTGTTCAACTTCACCGCCTTCTTCCCGCCCATGGAGGCTTATATCCACGCCATCTCCAAGAGCGATGCCAAGAAAATCAACCCCATCTGGAAGAAGAACGTGCAGTCGATGCTCGACGGCTACTTTGGCGAGTGCCCCACCGAGTTCACGTACAAAGGCGTGAAATATACACCGAAATCTTTCGTGAAGGATTACCTCAAACTCGACCCCAACGACTACGTATCGCTCACCAGTTATACGCACCACCCCTTCTACAGCAGTTTCATCCTCGAAATCCAGGACAACTGGCGCTGGGCTAGCAGTTACAACCTGCCGCTCGATGAATTTATGCGCGTGATGGACGAGGCCGTGAAGAACGGTTGGACCTTTGCCTGGGGTGCCGATGTGAGCGAAGAAGGTTTCAGCCGCCGCACGGGCAAGAACCGCTGCGTGGCCACCGTACCCGACACGAAGGCTACCGCTGGTGTGGGTAGCGACCAGAGCCGCTGGACAGGCGAAAAGGCTGGTGCCAAGATTTCGCAGGCCGATGCTGCTGGCGAAAAGGTGATTACCCAGGAAATGCGCCAAGAAGGCTACGACAACTGGACCACAACCGACGACCACGGCATGCAAATCTATGGTATCGCCAAGGACCAAAATGGCAAGGAGTACTTCATGATGAAGAACTCTTGGGGTGAATACGGTCCCTACAAGGGATTCTGGTATGTCAGCAAGCCCTACGTTGCCTACAAGACCATGAACATCGTCATCAACAAGAACGCTATCCCCAAGGATATCCGCAAGAAACTCGGCATCTAATGCCCGACATTGGAAAAGAAACAAAGCCCTCGGTTGCAGGACACGCCTCCGCAACCGAGGGCTCTTTGTAACCACTCGGATCCTGACTATTGGCCCACACCAAACCCGCATTTACCCAAGGATTTTCTCTTCTGGCGGCCCATGCACCCAGCAATCGAATAACAAATATGCGCATGGGGATATATTTTGAGGGGAAGAGAAGGGCGTTTTTCAAAAAATGTCTTTAAATTTGTCGGCACAAGTATTTATAAATTCAAAATCCTTACACGATGGAGCAACAGAAGATTCAAATGTTTATTATGTCGCAGGGTTCCAACCTGCCCGCAGAGAAACTCCCCTATATCCGTGAAAGACTGCAAGAGGTGGACGATAGCAAGTGGCCCATGATTCTCTCCATTCAGTTCAAGAATCCCGTCATCGTGCTGGTGCTCTCCATCTTCTTGGGCAGCTACGGCGTGGACCGTTTCTATCTGGGCGACACGGGAATAGGTATCGGCAAACTGCTGACGTGTGGCGGTTGTGGCATTTGGACCATCATTGATTGGTTCCTGATTACCGATGCCACGAAGGAGAAGAACTTTGAAGTGTTGCAGCGCTATCTCTACTAGGCGTACATATATATGGAGTAGCCTGGCCTACGTGGCCGTAGTAGCCTGGCTGTATCTGGCAAATGAGGGACAAACGTGCTTTGCCGTCTGTCCCTCTAAGTTGTTCTATGGCCTGCCCTGCCCAGGCTGCGGCACCACGCGCGCCACCCTGCAACTCCTCAACGGCAACCTGCTAGCCGCCGTCCGCCTCAACCCCAATTGTCTGCTGGCAGCCGCTTTCCTACTGTTCTACCCCCTCCTCCTGCTCCTCAGCCTCCTGCGCCGTCGGCACTACTTGCCCTTGCTCGTTGAAGAGGGGAAGCGCTGGATGGGCCGCCGGATATTTTGGGTGCTGTTTGGCATTATCGAAGGAGGTATTTGGTGGCATAATTTCTTGGTCCTTTAGCAGGGCTGGAAAGCGAAGTATTCCCGTCTAGGTTGTGAGGAATTTGTACCTAGCGGAACGGCAATGTACCGCACGTTGCTCGCAACGTGTGGCTCAGCGAAATGACAGGCGTTTGTTCCTATTGGATATAGATACTACTATATTCCATTGTTCGCTGAGCCACACGTTGCAAGCAACGTGCGGTACATTGCCTTTCAATGACGACCAAGCAATATCTTAGGTTTTAGAAAGCCGAAGACTATCGGGCTAGGAAGCCAAAGGGCTTCCGTTGAAACTATCATAAAAAGGGCTGCCAGATTTGGCAGCCCTTTTTCGTGGAATCTTATCGAACAATAACGCGCTGGCCGTTGACCAAGTAAACGCCAGCGGGGAGGGGAATGCGCCTACCACCGTGGCCGCGATAGTGGATGCGGCCTGCCATGTCGGCAATCGTCACCTCCTTAGTCGTGGGACGGAGGTCGATGTAGCCACGGCCGAGGCGGAAGGCGGGAGCCGTGGGCAGGAAGGTGTCGGATATACCCGTGATGCTCACGCGAACGGCAGGCGACAGGGCACTCTCGCCATCGGCATAGACCGTGCTGACCGCATATTCGTGCCAATCGTTGTCCGTCAGCGTGGCATCGGTGTACGTGGTCGTGCTAATCGGCTCGGCCGTCAGGCGCTCAGCATCACGATAGACGTGGTAGCCCAGGAGTTGCAGGCTCTCCACAGGACGCTGGTAGGTGATATCATCCAGGTAGAGCACATACTGGTCGTTGGAGATGCAGCGGATGGCAAAGCGACGGGCATCGGCGGGGAGTTCCACCTGATACTGCTTCCAACTGCCAGGCACCTTGATGTCGCTGCCAATCTGCTGGAACTCGCTGGTCTCGGTTGAGCCCGTGGAGTAAAGCACCTGGATGACCTCGTTCGTGCCATAGAGATTGTAGTCGGGGCTCTTCGCATAGAAGGAAATGGTCTGGCCACCCGTCACTTCGGGCGAAATGAGCCAGTCGTCGTTGGCAGCAAAACGGCCACAACTGAAGGCTGCCAGCACCTGCTTGCCGTTGTGCGGGGCCCAAGTGCCCGACAGGCCAATCTGGCTCGGGTTGAACACCTGGTAGGCCATCGGACCTTCAACGTTGGGATATTCGATGAAGTCGCCGCCATCAAGGATGCCAATGACGCGGCGGCCATCGCCGTCGTAGAGCGTCCAGCGCCCGAGGTTGGTAATCGTGAAGGCTGTGTAGGACTCGAAATCCTCCGTTACCGTTTCCGTGCCATCACCTGCAGGTGCCTCGTAAGGAGCATCCCAAGAGAGCAGGCACTGGCCGTCCACAATGTTGGCCTTGACCCCCGAAACGTAGGGCAGGCCGGGGAGGACGGTAATGGTGACAGCACTGGACAGATTGTCGTCGGTTACCTCGTCAGCGTCCCAAACGATTTGCGCCGTATAGACGCTGGATTCCTTGGCATCGGCATTAGGACGGTCGGTGAGGAGCAGTGTCTGCACGCTGTCAGAGGGAATGGGTTCGCCAGCAAGGCTAGCCACCTGGCGGCCATCGCGCAGGAGGAGGACCTTGTAGTCCGTGGCCGTTTGCGAGCCTTTGTTGCGGAGCGTCACAGTGAACTGAACCGCCTCGCCCACCTTGACTTCGGTCTGCTCGGATTGCAGGTCGGTGAGTTGGAGGTTGTGGTCGTGCCAATCGAAGAGGCTGATGTTGTCAATGTAGCAGGTGTTGTTTTGCTCGGGCGACAGGTGGCCTTCCACCTGGAGGTCAATCTGCACCGCGCCGTGGCCGAGGAAATCTTCAAGGTTGTAGGTGTAGGCCACCCATGCTCCGTGGTCGGCGTCGGTCGTCACACCCGTGAGGTCCTTGCAAACGATATGGCCCAGTTCGTGCTTGTGCCCCTCGCCATCGCGGAGGATAGCCGTAACCTCGTTGCGCGTCTTAGGATTGTGGAAGATGTGGAAGCGAAGCGTGGGGTGCTTGCCTTCAAGGGTAATCTTGGGCGAAACGAGATGGCCCACGTTGCCCTCAACACTATTGAGGAAGACGGCCATACCGCCGTCCTTGTCCTGCGGGTCGGCGTAGAGACCGTAGGAGACGACGTTCCACTCAGCGCCCTCGGGGGCCTGCATATTCCAAGGTGATACATTGAGCGTGCGGCGCGCGAAACTCTCGGCAAACGGCATGGAATAGGCATCGCCAAGGAAGAGCGTATCGGAGGGCGTCACAGGACCGCGGCCGCGATTGTTGCGTGCACGCAGGCTGAACCATATCATGGTCTGCTTGTCCGCGGGAACGGAGAAGGTGCTCTCGTGAGATTTCTCCGTAGTCGTGGTGCTCGCGCCCTCGGAGGTGGTCACCTCGTATTTGAGATTGTCGGGGTTGATGTAACCGCCGTGGGTGCCCACTTCGGGAGCCTCCCACGTCACTTGTACGCGGCCAGGAGCCACCTCCGTCAGGCGGATGTTGCGCGGTGAGCCGGGCGTGTCTTCGCCTACGTACACCTTGACGTCAGCCGCAAGGCCTTCGCCGTGCTCGTTGACGGCCACGAGGCTATACGTGTATTCGCCGGGCAGAGTCGGCTTGTCGGTGAGGGTGAGTTCTTGGCCAGGTTGTACCTCGTCGAAGGTAGCCACATTGGCATTGCCGCGGAATACCTTCACCATATCTATCGTCGGGAGCGGTGTGCCATTGATGGCCTGCGTCGGAGCCTTGAAGGTAAGCGTTGCCTCTTTGACACCGCCAGCAGCAGCTACGGCTTGCAGGTCGGTGGGCGCAGCGGGCGCATGGATAGAAGCCAGCGCCTTGACGGAGAGGTTGCTCACGCTGAGCAGGCTGCTGTTGTAGTATTCGCTCTCGGCGTGAATGCCCAAGTAGGTGGGCTGGTCGGCTCCTTGGGGAATGAAGCGAATGCTTTGTGCGTATTCAATGCCGCCGTCAATCTGCTGCTGCGCCTGAATCTGCTGCGTCATTGCGCTGGCTGTGGGCTGCTGGCCCGCATAGACGGAGAAACGCTCGGTGGCAGAGACATCGCCGATGGCGAGGAAATCAAACTGGTAGAGCCATTCGGGATTGAGTTGGAGCGGCGGCGTGATGAGCCAATCGTCCGTGTCGTTGCCCTTCTCGCTAAAAGCGATGCTGGCTGCGCCGTAGTCGTAGTACCAAGTATGGCCATCGTTGTTGGCATCCAGCACGGTGAAGGTGGTCCAACTACTTTCCTCGCTGAACTTCTCCGTGTAGGGCGGCACGACAGCCGAGCCCAACACGATGGGCGCAGTCGTATAGGCTTCGCCCGCTGCATCTGCATAGCGCGGCGTAATAGTATAGGTATAGGCGCCGTACTTGCTGACGGCCATGAGTTCGGTACAGGTGGTGGCAGGGCCATCGTAAATCTGCACGTTGCCAGGGTTGCGCGTGACGAGGTAGGCCATAGTCTCGCTGTCCACGTAGCCCCCGTGCTTGCCTTCGGCGGCCGTCCAGGTGAGTGTGACGCGGCCGTCTTCGCCCTTCGTCAGTTGGGCGTTGCGAACCACAGGCACATCGTAGCCCATCCAGTAATCCTGAACGGCAACGGGGCAGCGGCCGTTCGCATTGCTGACATCCACCTTGACATAGTGGGCGCCCTCGGTGAGCGTGGTGGGCACAGTGATGGTGCTGCCTGCCTCGCAGGAGCCCGTGGCCGCCTCCTTGCCGTCAATGCGCAGGCGATAGGCGAGCGTGCCGCTGAGAGCCGTGCCGCCAAAGGTGGTGCTGGGCGCAGTGAAGCGGATGTTGCCGCTGAGTGTGCCGTTGGGGAAATCTGCCGTCAGGTTGCTGATGCGTCCGGGGGCAGCAGCGGGCGTAAAGGGCGAGGTGGTGAAGAGGCCCGTGAACTCGTGGCGGCCCGTCATCTCGGAAAGTTGCTTGCACGAGCCATCGGCAGTGCTGACTTCGTAGAGGAACACGGGATTGTCCGTGCCGTGGGGCGTAGCGGCCCAATAGAGTTTGCCGCTGGCATAGTCGAACGTGGCGGATTGTTCGTACTTGATATTCTTGCCCGTTGAGCCGACTAGGGTGGTCTGTGCCGTGGCTTTGTTAATGCGATAAAGGTTGCCCGTGTATTCGCCAATGCCGTAGAGTTCGCCCTGGGCGTTGCAGGCGAGGGCGAGCATTTGTTCGGGAAGCGTGCCGAGTTCGTCCACCTCTCCCGTAAACTCATTGAGAATGCCGAGGAGGTAGGATTTCTGCCCCTCGACCGTACCGCGACCGAAGCAACCGTAAATGTTGTCGGTCGTAGGGTCGTAGGTGAGATCGCTGGCAATACAGCCCGAGAAGTCGAGGTACTGTTCGCGCACCAGCCGCCAATCGTTGTTAACATCGTAGGTGCGGAGCGCAATGCTCAGGCCGTCGGCATACGTCTGGTGCTGCACCATGTGGTAGAGCCCATCCACGTAAACGCCACCACCGTTGGCAAACAGGGACGGATTGATGCGGACAGCGCGCGGCTCTCTAGCATCACCGCCGTCAATGGCATAGATGCCGTAGGGCGCGTTGGCCATATCCTGCCATCCCGTGGCGTAGATGACGCTGCCGTAAATCGTCGGCACGTCTTGGGCCACGGCCGTCGTGACACTGGCGGCAAGGGCAAGGGATAAGAAGAAAGGTTTCATGAAATATGGAATGATTTTCAAAGCAGAGAATGTTTCCTTGGGAAGAAACAACTGAGGTTGGTTCTTAGAATAGGAGTGCCGGTGGTTTTCTGCCATCGGCACTCCTTATTATATATATAAGTGTTCGCTATACGGAGTTATCGCACCAGAATCGTGGCCACCTTGTCGCCAGTCTTGACAACGTAGTAACCGCTCTGGGTCTTGATTTGCAGACGATCGGCACCGGGACGAGCCAAGAGCAGACGGCCGTCCATGCTATAGACTTCCACGCGCTGGCCTTCGGCACCCGAAACGAGGATGTAGCCCTCGGTGGCGGAGATGCGGGCCTTGCTATTGGTGAGACCCTTCACACCAGTGCAGAGAATGCTGAGCGCATCGGAGTAGAGCGATTCGCCCTTGTCGTAAACGGCAGTCACACGATAGTTGTACGTATTGCCTTCCTCCACGTTTTCGTCCGTCCATACGCTTTCGGGAAGCGGTTCGCCGTTGACGCGCTGGCCATCGCGGTAAACGTTGTAACCCATCAGCGAGAGTTCTTCGGTCACGGCGCCAGCAGGAATATACGTGATGTCGTCAATCATCAAAGCAAACTTCGCCTCGCTCACGCAGCGGATGGCGAAATACTTGGCACCCTCGGGCAGGGCCACCTTGTACTCTTCCCAACCCGTCACGTTGGACACCGTCTGCGTCTGGCCAATCTGCGTCATGGCTTCAACGGTCGGCGTAGTGGTGGAGTAGAGCACCTGAAATTTCTCGGGCGTATATACACCCATGGCAGCCTTGGCATAGAACGAGATGGTCTGAGCCGCGCCATTGAGTTCGGGCGAGATGAGCCAGTCGTCGTTATTGATTTCGGTCTGACCTTCATCGGGCGAAGCACACTTGAAGGCGACGAGCATTTGTTCGCCAGAGTGGGGGTCCCAAGAACTGAAGGGGATGCCAGCCTCCGTGGTGTTGAACACTTGGAAGGCCATGGCCTCGCCAGCGTTGGGATATTCCAGCGGGCCGAACTCTTCGCTGAGCGTCATGCGGACGGTCTTTGCGCCATCGGCATCCACGGCTTTCCAGTCGCCATAATTGGCAATGGCAAAGGCGGGATAGTTTTCAAAACGCTCCGTCACGCTCTGGGCGGGCATATCGCTGAAGTTGGGTTCTTCCCAGAAGAGTCTGATCTTGCTGTCTTTGGATTCGCCGCTTAGTTGTGTCACGCGCGGATATTGCGGCAGAATGATTTCCACGCTCACGCGGTTGGAGATATTATTGGCAGCGTTCTGGTCTTTCTCCGAAAGGATGCTGGCCTTGTATACCGTCATTTCGGGATCGTCAATCGTCGGAACGTCCGTCAGGCTGATGGTGCGCACAGCATCAACAGCGAGGTCAACGCCATCAAACGTGGCCACCTGCTTTTCGTTCTTGAAGAGCGCGATGCTATAATCGGCGGCGGCCAGGGCCTTGTTGCCGAGGTTGCGCAGGCTGACGTTGAGCGTACCCGTCTCGCCCACCTTCACCTTTTCGGGACCCGTGAGGCTGCCAATCTGTACGTCGTAGTCCACAGCGTCGGTGAGGGAGAAGTTGTCGAAGGCTGTGATGTCGCCAACGGTTTCCACGGAGACACCCTGAACACCGAAGCGGATGAACTGGCTGTTCTTCCAGTTGCTCAGGTCGTAGGTCAAACGGTGCCAACCCTTCTCCTGCGTGTTGAGCGTCACCTCTTCTAGGGTCACGAAGTCGCCGTAGTCAGCCGAAATCTCGGTGACGACGCGGTCGCTCTTGCCGTTGAAATAAATCCAGCAGGAAGCCTGCGGCTTTTCCATCTTGGAGATGTCAATCTTGGGCGACATAATGCGGCGAGCCTTGCCGAGGAAGCGGCTGCTGAAACTAATCACACCCGCATCGTTGTCCTGCGAACCAGCCTCGATGACGGAGCCGTCGACGGGTGTCCAGTAGGCTTCGCCAATCTCGCCTTGCGTCATTTCGGTCAACCACGGACCGCTGTTCATACTAGGACCAGGGAAGGACTCCACAACGGGTGCTTCAATGGCAGGACCTGCAATGGCTACGACGGTCTTCCATACGTAGCGACCGCTACCAGCACTGTTTTCTGCATAGACACTATATGCCTGATACGTTTGGCCCTTGCTGATGTCCAAGTGGTCGCGATAGGTGCGGTCGTAGGTGTAGTATTCCGTGCCCTGCGTACCGATGGACACCCAGTAGGTCAGGCCCTCGGGATTGACATAGCCACCGCGCTGGCCCACCGTGGGAGGATCCCAAGTGAGGACGATGGTGCCAGGGTTCTCCATGTCTTCAACGGCGCGCAGATTGGTCACGGGACCAGGCATATCCAGACCCACATAGGTGGAAACCTTGGTCGTATTTCCTTCGTCGCCATTGGCCACGGCAGAAACCACGTAGGTGTAGATGCCAGCCTTTTCAATGGTATTGTCCTCGAAGGTCAGCGTTTCGCCCACGGCGGGGCTTACGAAAGTCTTCACCACTGTGCCGTTGCGCTTCACGATGCAGGAATCAAGAGCAGAGAGGTCCTGTCCGTCGATACCCTTCGTCGGGAGGGTGATGCTGAGCGTTGCATTCAGCGCGCCCTCAGCACCAGCGGTAATGCTAGCGATGGGAGCGTCAGGTGCGGTGCCCGGTGTCATCGTCACGCTGACGTTTGTCAGGCGGAGCGTACTCATGTCGGCATCGCTGCAAGCCTTCACGGCGAAGTAGTAGAGGCCGCTCTCGGTCGGGATGAAGTTGCCGCGGAGTTCTTTCTCGCCATCGTCGTAGGTGATTTCGGTCGGCGCGATGATTTCGGTGTCCAGACCTTCCACTGTGGCCGTCTTGCCCACATAGGCAGCGATGCGCTCGGTGGGCGAAGTGTTGCGGGCCTTGATGTCGAAGTGGTAGAGGTTGCCGGCTTCCAACTTGATGGCGGGCAGCACCACATAGTCATCTGCGGGATTTGCCTGATTATATTTATAGGAGTAGTTGCCCTGATTGAGCACCCACGTGCTGCCGTCGTTGTTGGCATCAATGATGGTCCAGTCGCTGCGGTCGGCGGAGGTATCGTTGAAGTCATCGCTGAAAGGCACGCCCTGCTGCTCGCCAATCTGCACGTAGTTGGACTCGGCAGGGTCGGAAGTTTCTGCGCCGTTGATAGCCACAACGGCATACTTCACCGAGGTCTTCAGTTCTGCCGCTACGAGGTCGGTGTACGTCAGATCGTTGCCGCTATACACCTCCACACCTTCGGGCAGACGCGTCACCTTGTAGGTCAGGGCGGCAGGGTCGATTGCCCCACCATTGACGCCATAGGTCGGAGCGGCCCAAGTGACGGTGATGGGATATTGGCCGGATTCGTTCTTGGCCGCAGCCTGTGCGGTCACGTTGGCAGGTGCCGCGGGTTTGTCTACGCCCACGTAGCCCTTCCACAGGGAAGCGCAACTCGTCACGTCGCTCTGTACGGCTACCACCGATACTTGCTGGTTGCCAGCTTCGGGCAGGGTGAGCGTTTCGGCCACCTGTGCGCCAGCGGGAGCGCTAGCCTTCGCCTTCTGTTCGCCATTGATATAAACCACATATTCTACGTTGCCGCTCAGGCTCTCGCCCTTCACATTCTGTGTGGGAAGGGTGAAGGCGATGGTGCCGCTCAGCCCTGCGAAATTGACCGTCAGGTTGCTGACGGGCTCGGGAGCGTAGGTGGTCACGGTGAAGTCTTTCATCGTGGTCAGACCAAGGATTTGGTCATTGCCGCCCCAGTTGTCGTAGATATTGTTCATAGCCATGACGGCCTGTCCCGTGGCGGGATCTACCTCAAAGACGGTGAAGTCAGCATATTTCCCGAAACAAGCGTTCCAGAATATCTTGCCCGAAGCCTCGTCCCAGCAAGCCGACTGGTACCAGGGGAAAACTTTCACGCCTGTATTGCCCACTTCGGTTGCCTTACCCGTTGCCTTGTCCACGGTATAGAGCATGCCCGACGCACCAATCACGTAGATGACGCCAGCGGGCGAGGCTGCCACAGCCACCATGCGCTCGGGCAGGCTATCTACAACGTGAGTAGTGAAGGCGTTGATCTGCGGATCGTCCAGAGTGATGTAGCCAAACTGGTTGATACTCGTGTAGGGTTCGTTCCAGAATACGCCATAGAGACGCTTCTGCGTGGCGTCCCATGCCAGGTCGCAGGCAATGTTGTCCCACCAGGTGCCGTAGTAATTGCGCACTTTCGCAAAGCCCTGCTCGGGGTCATAGACGTTCAACTCAACGGGCAGCGTCAACTGGGTACCTTTCTCGCCGAAATACTGGCCATAGTACAAGCCATCGGCAAACGTACCGCCGCCATATACGTGCAGCCCGTCCTTCACCATGTTGAAGGAGTTCATGTCGTAGGCGTTGAAGTTGTACAAGCCGATGGTGCCATAGCGGTCATCGTTGTACGAGTCGATGATGCTACCATAGAGGATGGTTTCGCCGCCGTTGGCTTCCACCTTGGCAGGGGCTTTCTTTACTAGCCCTGAAGGTAGGTCGGGTCTGGGGGGACGCTGCTTTTGCAGTTCCCTCCGCAGTTTGCTGAAATCGCGCTGTGTCATGGGGCCCTGCGCACTCGCGGGGAGTACGATGAGCACCACCAACAAGGCTGTCAGCAACCAGCTGAATGGTCTGTTTACAGTTTTCATGCTTTCAGTTTGTTAGTTATTGATTGTTAGAATTGACAAATTTAGCCGCAAATATAGACATTTCTTCTCAATCGTACAAGGCGCGCGACCGTTTTCGCGCAGTAGGCCGTACTAACTCCTCCATTTCGTGCCATCACGTTATTCTGTTCTTCTTTATTCTCTAGGATTTCCACGATGGTAATCTTGCGCCCGAAGAGGTCGTTGATGAGTTCTTCGAGCACGGCAAAGTTGGCCTTGTCGCGCAACATGCGCTTCACGACCCAATCAAAATGGATATAGGTAGGTCCTATAGCGAATCAACGCTATCGAGCCAGCAGCCGTAAGGCTGTGTTGAAACCAGGGGACGCTGTCCCCGTTGAAACTAAGGGAGCGAAGCGACTGACTGAAACTAGGGGACGCAGTCCCCGACTGAAACTAGAAGCTGAAAGCTTCATTGAAACCAGGGCGCGCTGCGACCCCGGCCTCGTAATATAACACATCGCGAACCCTCGCGTGTGCAAAACTCGTCTTTTAACATTTCATAGATTGTTGCGAAATGTTAAAGCGATTTGCATTTCGCGCGAAAATGTTGTATCTTTGTACTAGCGAAGA
>SFID01000040.1 GCA_004555425.1 Bacteroidales bacterium | reverse complement strand
TCTTCGCTAGTACAAAGATAATACATTTTTCCGCGAAATGCAAATCGCTTTAACATTTCGCAACATTCTATGAAATGTTAAAAGACGAGTTTTGCACACGCGAGCCTCTGGCAGGTGTTATATTACGAGGCGGGCTTTGCAGGTTGGCTTACGAGAGGGCGATGGGCGCAATTCAGTTTGCTGGCTAGGGACGCACAGACAGCATCATTCCACCCACAATTACCTCCCAGCCAAACTGGTTTTTTCGAACAAAAAACGACCTGAGTAGTTACGTTGAAACTAGGAAGCCACAGGCTTCCGCTGAAACTAGGGAGCAAAGCGACCGTTGAAACTAGGAAGCCGCAGGCTTCCGAAAAATAAAAGGGGAGGCACTCCGTGGTGGAGGCTTCCCCGTTTATCTGTCTGGTTGTCCCGCTGGACGATTGTTTTGAGAGAACTGAAACCTTTTTTGTTGCCCGAGGCCCTCTCGGGCTTTGTGGCGGTTTCGGTGTGTGTGGGTGTTTTAATAGAGCAAGTGAGATTGTTCACTTTCTGGGCGACAATCGTTTTGCCGCTTGCCCGAGCCGCGTTTCGGCGGGCTGTATGTTCGTATTATATGTGTGCCAATTGTTTGATGAAGTCTTGCGTCATGTTTCCAGTGATGCTGATGATGCTGAAGGTGTGGCGTTGTTGGCTGATGAAGACGATTTCAACGATGACCTTCTTCTTTTGTCGGAAATAGATGGCGCTGAGGTTGTTTGCGCGGTAGGGCTGGTAGCGTTTGCTATTGCTGTCGGCCAGTTCTTTGGCTTGCTCGAAGTGTTGTGCGTAGGCCGTTGGGTCTTTGGCGGTGAGTATCTGTATGCTTTTTATCTGGCTAATCAGTCGGTGGGCCTCTTCGTCGTTTTCCACTTCGTCCAGTTGCAGGATGCGCTGCATCATGAGTGGGCTGACGGTGTTGCAGGTGAGGCTGCCATTTTCGTTGTTGTAGAGGTGCATATATTGCGATGCGAAGTCGCGCTCCTGTTGAGCCAGTGCCGAGAAGGGGAATCCAACGACGAGAAGCAGCGTGAGCAGAATCTGTCTCATGGTAGGTGGGTGTTAAGGTTGTGCTTCCTCTTCTTTGGCAAGGGAGTCGGTGGGTGCGGTGGCGTTGAGCATATCGCTGATTTCGGCCAATCCGGCATCGAGAGCGTCGAGTGCTTCTTCGGGATGCTGATAGGTATCGGCATAACTGGCCGAGTTGTAGTCCCAGGCCTCGTTGGTTTGTTCGGCTTGGCGGAAAGCGGTTTGTGCGGCCGTTCCCAGTACGGCTACGATGGCCACGGCGGCGGCTGCTCGGAAGAGTGGTCGCAGGCGCGAGGCCATAGTGATGCGTTGTGCCTTGACCACCACTTTCTTTTCGGCCTCGGTGGTGCCTTGACCGATGCGTTCAAGCATTCTGCGGTCGAAGTCATCGCCAAGGGGCTGTTCGTTGGCGGCTGTTTGTTCGTACACGAACAGCGGCTGATACTGCGCGAGGTGTTCGGGCAGCATATCTTGGCTGAAGAATGCGCGGAGAATATTCTCCTCTTGGGGAGTCGTATTGGCTTCCCAGTAGCGTTCCAGCAGTTGTTCGATGTATTTGTAGTCCATAATCGGATGGTTGAGATTCTTGAATAGGTGTGAGCGGTTACTGTGCGAGGAAACGTTGGCGTAGTGCTTGTCGTGCGCGGTGAAGCATCACCTTGATGTTTTCTTCGGTAGTCTGCATAATGTCCGCCGTTTCGCGAACGGTCTTGCCTTCAATGTCGCGCAGTTGGAGAACGGTACGTTGTCGTTCGGGCAGGCTGTCAAAGAGGTGTTTGACCATTTCGAGGCGTTCGGCCTGCTCCATTTGCGCCTGCGGGTCGGGACTGAGGTCCACGGTGTCGTAGGGCTGTGCATCGAGCGAGACGTTTTGCGCTTCCATCTTGGCGCTGCGGTCAAGGGCGAGGTTACGACAGATGGTCAAGCAGTAGGCTTCGAGGTTTACGACCTCCTCCATTTCGTCGCGCTTGCTCCATACGCGCAGCAGGGTGTCCTCCACGATGTCCTCGGCTTCGGCGTGGTCAAGCGTGATGCGGAGTGCGAGCCTGAAGAGTCGGTTCTTCAAGGGCAACAGGTCGTATCTGAAGTCGATTTGTCTCATGGTGCTCTATAGGGAAGACGGATGAAGGAGCAAAAGGTTACACGAAAAAAGCATTTTTTTGCTTTGCGGGGAGCATCGGGAGGCCAACACGATGGCTAACGTGCAGATTTTCAGAAAATAAAAGAAAGGGAAAATTTTTAGAACCGCTAGATTTTTTCCGTAACGATAAGCACGTGGCGCTCGTTGCAGAGGGTGGTGGCAAACCAATAGTCCGTGCCGCCGTCCTTCAGGCGGAAACGCTTGCGCAGTTCGGCCACCGTGCCGGGGAAGTTGCGCACGGCCAAGTTGGCGCGGTCGGTCTCGCGCAGCAGGGCGCGCACATCGCGCTTGCTGAAGGAACTGACCGTGCGCACACGGAATTGTCGGCCAGGGAAGCCCTCCACGGGATGGTCGGCCGTGTAGAGGTGGGTGTTGGGATGGAGTTTGCGCAAGCCGAAGCGTTCGCCGACAAGGCGGAAGGCGCCGCCCTTCATCACCGCCGCACAGGGCTCGAAGAGGTATTCGCCCACCGCTTCGGCCAGGGGCGAATGGGCCGCGGCTTCTTCTTCGGGACGGAAGGCAAAATGGTGCGGCCCATCGTGGCAGACCATCAGCGGGTTCTGTGGTGCATCCACGACAGCAGCCTCCTCCGCCTGTGGCGACAGGAAGAGGAAGAGCAACTCCTTGCACTCACCGCCGACAGCCACAATGTGCACCTCGCGAGGCGCCACGGGCAGCGAGCGCAATGCGCGGGTGATGTCGAGCATGGGCGAGAGTTTGATCATCACCACTCGTGCGCGCTCCATCATCCGAGGGAGCATCTCGGCCACATTGGGTGTGCAATCTTCGATGAGCCACGTCTTGCGCCCAAGGCCATCGCGGCGCGCGGGGTCTATATATATAAGGTCTTGCGGCGCGAGGGTGGGCAAGCAGTCGGCTGCCTCGCCGCAGCAAACCTCGGCATGGGACAAATGGAGCAGCGGGAAATTGTGGCGCGCAATGGTGCAGAGTACCTCCTGGCGCTCCACATACGTGGCTGCCTCAAATAGCGGCGACAGAAAAGCAAAGTCAACGCCGAGGCCGCCCGTGAGGTCGGTCATCCGCGCGCGGCCAAGGCAACCCTGCGCCTGCAAGGAGCGCACAAGGTTCACCTTGTATTGCGCTGCCACCTCGCCCGAACACTGTTCGAGCGAAAGGGCAGGCGGCACCATCAATCCATCAATGGCCGCCCAAGCAGGTATCTTCTTGTCAAAGGGATGGGACATGGGAAAGTTAGGAGTTAGGAGTTAGGAGTTAGGAGTTAGGAGTGGCTTCCCGCCGGATGGTCTAGAATATCTAGAACATCTAGAAAACCTAGAATATCTAGAACATCTAGAAAATCCAGGAAATCCCCCAACCGCAGCAAAGTTAGCGAAAAAACATAGTTTCCCATAAGCCACCAAAAATAAATTTCTACCTTTGCAGGTTGGAATGGCGTACGCCTGTCGTAATCCCTCTTCCCCCTACTTTGTGGAGAAATAATCAATCATATACTTTCACAACATGAAACAGTATCGCCTTGTGAACAACCTCACTGGTTGGTTTACGTTTCTCGTGGCGGCCTTCACCTATTGCATGACGGTGGAGCCCACGGCTAGTTTCTGGGATTGCCCAGAGTTTATTACCACCGCCTTTAAACTGGAGGTGG
Source organism: Bacteroidales bacterium (assembly GCA_004555425.1). Taxonomy (GTDB): domain Bacteria; phylum Bacteroidota; class Bacteroidia; order Bacteroidales; family Bacteroidaceae; genus Alloprevotella. The sequence continues at coordinate 12,825 of SFID01000040.1, read as the reverse complement.
GTCACCCGCCTGGAGCACCCTTCTTCATGCTCACAGGCAATTTCTTCACGCTCTTCACGGACGACCCCGCCAAGGTGGCTCTGTGCATCAACGTGATGTCGGCCCTGCTGTCGGCCCTGTGCATCCTGTTCCTCTTCTGGAGCATCACGCACCTGACGCGCAAACTCATTTGCGAGGATGGCATCGTCACGAAAGCCTGGCAAACCATCACCATTATGGGCGCAGGCCTGACGGGCGCCCTTGCCTATACGTGGAGCGACACGTTCTGGTTCTCCGCCGTCGAGGGCGAGGTTTACGCTTACAGTTCCATGTTTACGGCCCTCGTTTTCTGGCTTATCCTGAAATGGGAGGACCATGCCGATGAACCGCACTCCGACCGCTGGCTCGTGCTCATCTTCTACCTGACGGGCCTCAGCATTGGCGTCCACCTGCTCAACCTGCTTTGCCTGCCCGCCATCGCCTTGGTGTACTATTTCAAGAAGAACCCGAATGCCCAACTCAAGGGTTCGCTCTGTGCTCTGGGCGTCAGCGCCCTGCTGGTAGTGGCCGTGCTCTACGGCCTCGTGCCTGGCATCGTGAAGGTGGGCGGCGAATTTGAATATTTCTTCGTCAACACCATCGGCCTGCCCTTCAACACGGGTCTGGTTATCTATCTGCTGATTCTTATCACCGTGGTGCTCCTCGCCATCAAGGCCACCACGCAGAAGGATCGCACCCGCATCGTGGTGCTCTACCTCCTGAGCGTGGCCCTGCTGGGCATCCCCTTCATCGGTGATGGCTACAAGGCGTTCGGCCTCGGCATCCTGCTGCTCATCGGCCTCGGCGTATTGCTCATGTTCAAGGACAAGGAAGGCGAATACCTCTTGCGCAAGCGTTTCCTCAACACCTCGCTGCTCTGTATGCTCGTGATGATGATTGGCTATTCCTCTTACGCAGTCATCGTGGTGCGCTCCACGGCCAATACGCCGATGGACCAGAACTCCCCCGAGGATGTCTTCACCCTGGGCAGTTACCTCAACCGCGAGCAATACGGCCAGCGTCCGCTGCTCTACGGCGAAACCTACCTGAGCGAGCCTGCCATCAGCGGTTTTGCACGCGAGGGCGACTACGTTTACAAGCAATTCATCCCCATCAAGCGCAACTGCGTGCAGCGCCACGTGACCGAAAACGAACTTGAAGGCGATAGTTACGACAAGTACGAAGAAACCATTGGCTATGAATACGCCTCGGGCGCCAAGATGCTCTTCCCGCGAATGTACTCCCGCGCACACACTGCGGCCTACAACGCTTGGCTGGGCATTAACCCCGAAGACCCCGACCAACAAGACGGATTCTTCGCTCCCTTCCGCCAGTCGAACTATACGATGGACATCGAAGGCGATCGCTATGGCAATCCTGGCCCTGCCGAGGAAACTGTCAACGGCATACTTCCTTCGCAGTGGACCAACCTCCGCTTCTTCCTGTCCTATCAAGTGAACTTCATGTACTGGCGTTACTTCCTGTGGAACTTCGCCGGCCGACAGAACGACCTGCAAGGCAACGGCGAACTCGAGCATGGCAATGCCATCACAGGCTTCTCCTTCATCGACAACGCCCTCTATGGCGACCAAGACCTTATGCCCGATGCGCTGAAGGAAAACAAGGGCCGCAACGTCTTCTACTGCCTGCCGCTCCTGCTCGGCCTTATCGGCCTCTTCTGGCAAGCCTTCCGCGGGCAAAAAGGTGTGCAGCAGTTCTGGGTGGTGTTCTTCCTCTTCTTCATGACGGGCTTGGCCATCGTCCTCTACCTCAACCAGACGCCCCAGCAGCCCCGCGAGCGCGACTATGCCTACGCAGGCTCTTTCTACGCCTTTGCCATCTGGATTGGCCTCGGCGTGGCAGCCATCGCTGAAGGCCTTCACAAACTGCGCGAACGCTACAACCAGACTTGGCTCAAGCCCACACTCGTGGCCGCGGCCGTCAGCCTCGTCTGCCTCCTCGTGCCCCTGCAAATGGTTAGCCAGACCTGGGACGACCACGACCGCTCCGGACGCTACGCCTGCCGCGACTTTGGTATGAACTACCTCAGCACCCTGCCCGATGAAGGCGCGCCAATTATCTATACCAATGGTGACAACGACACCTTCCCCCTCTGGTACGCACAGGAAGTGGAAGGCTTCCGCACAGATACGCGCTGCTGCAACCTCTCCTACCTCTCCACCGACTGGTATATCGACCAGATGCGCCGCCCGGCCTACAACTCGCCGGGACTGCCCATCCAGTGGGAACGCTCGGAGTATGTCAGCAACATGGGCCGCGATTTCTTCGCCATCACAGACGAAACGGCTACGCTGGATGCCCTTGACCAGCAACACCCCGAGGTGGACCACTACGAACTCACCTGGCTCATCGACAACTATGTGCGCAAGAAAGGCGTACTCCCCACACACCGCTTCCACATCACCGTGGACAAGGAAGCCGTGCGCAAGAGCGGTATGCTCCTCCCCTACGGCCCCGACAGCATCCCCGACCGCATGGAGATTGACCTAAGCGGCAAATCCTCGCTAACCAAAGCCGAGATGATGATTTACGAGATGGTGGCCCGCTCCAACTGGAAGCGACCCATCTATATGTCTGTGACACTCGGCCAGGACAATATGGCGGGACTGGAGAAGTTCCTCGTGCTCGAAGGTCTGGCCTATCGCATCACGCCCTTCGAACTCGGTGGCGGATATGTCGATGTGGACAAGATGTACGACAACATGATGAACCGCTTCAAGTATGGCAACGTGGCCGCTAAGGGTATCTATCTCGACGAGACCGTCATGCGAATGTGCTATACCCATCGCCGTATGTTCACCCTCCTCGCCGGCGAACTCCTCCGCAAGGGCGACAAAGCCCGCGCCCTCAAAGTGCTCCAGAAGTGCAAAGAGGTGCTCCCCGCAGAGAACATCCCCTACGAAGACGAGCAGGAACTGGTCAAGATGTGGGTATCCGCAGGCTCCACAGCCGATGCCGACCGCGTGGCACAAGCCATCGCCAAGCACGCCAAACAATATGTGCAATGGGCCGGTTCGATTGGCGAAAACAAGATGCGCCTCAAGGGCAGCCGCTTCATCGTAGACTGCGTGCGCAAACTCAAGTTGCTCAACGAACTGAGCCAACTCCCGCTCTCCAAAGCCACTCTCCAGCAGATTGAAGCCTACAAAAAGGAAGCCTTTGCCACCCCCGCAGCACGCTTCGCCCTGCCCTCGCTCGTGGCCCAGACCAAGGAAATCGCCAACCAAGCCCTCAACATCAGCAACGCCATGATGAGCGGACGAGTGGGCGAAGAGCAGATGGAGCAATACGTCAGCCAGTTCTACCAGTGCTACGTACAACTGTCGGATGCCATTGACGAACTCGCTTGGGCAGACAACGCCACGCTCAAAAGCCTCGAAGACCTCAGAAAACAGGTGCTCGACTGCTGGCTCGCCGAGCAAATCAACCTCAAACAGCAGGTGCAGGAATACACCGAAAATGATTTCGAACTGCCCGAGGACAACGCCACGGCCAGTGATACTCTCTAACTAAACGAATGCCCCAGACTGCAAGCATAGGCTCGTAGTCTGGGGCTTCTATTTGGCTGCCGCAGTGCTGTGTCAGAACAATCAAAATGCAAGGCGCAGAGGACGAGGGCGCAGAAAACCCACCGAAATGCACAACCAAGCCCGAAGACGACAGCAACGCAGCAGATTGGCAATTCTGCCCCACAGCCTTAGCCCTGCCATTACCAAGCTAATACTTGAAAAATGATTATCGAACAACCTGCCCGCTTCCTTCGCTGGCTCTACCCCCACGCCCTCTGGCGGATGAACCCCAACGAGCGCGCTGTATACCTCACCTTCGACGACGGACCCATTCCAGAAGTCACGCCGTGGGTGCTCAACGTCCTGCGCCACTACGACATACGCGCCACCTTCTTTATGGTGGGCGACAACATTCGCAAGCATCCCGAGGAATTTGAAATGGTGCGCGCCGCAGGCCACCGCCTCGGCAACCACACCTTCAACCACATTGGCGGCCTGCGCCACAGTTTCCTGAGATATAAGGAGAACGCAGAAAAAGCCAACGAATACCTCCACACCGACCTCTTCCGCCCGCCCCACGGATGGATGACATGGTCACAATATCTCTGGATGAAGCGCAACTATCGCATCGTCATGTGGGACCTCGTCACACGCGACTACTCCACGCGCCTCAACGGCCGCGACGTCCTGCGCAACGTCCGCCACCTAGCCCGCCCCGGCAGCATCATCACCTTCCACGACTCCGTCAAAAGCTTCGACAAAATCCTCTATGCCCTACCCCGCTCCATCGAATGGTTGCAGCGCGAGGGATATGCTTTCAAGGTGTTTGATTAGTAGGGAGGGCGGAGGTGCTTCTGGCCAGAATCCTGGATAATCTAGGGATTCTAGAGATTCTAGATATCCTAGCAGGTCTAGTAGATCTAGAATTTCTAGACAATCTAGATAATCTAGAAAATCCAGAGAATCCAGAATAAGAGGAGTAATGGCCCCAGAAAAGCACAGGCCTCCAAGCCCCCTAGATAAAATTCTCCCCCAAAAACACAAAGAAGGGACCGCAACTTGTTGGCGCGGTCCCTTCTTTGTGTTTGGTAGCAGGATTAGGCGATTAGTTCTTGCAGCAAAGGGGTTGAATCTGCTGGAAGAAGTCGTTGCCCTTGTCATCTACGAGGATGAAGGCGGGGAAGTCTTCTACCTCAATCTTCCAGACAGCTTCCATACCAAGTTCGGGGAACTCTACGCACTCAATGCTCTTGATGTTGTTCTGCGCAAGGATAGCGGCAGGGCCACCAATCGAACCGAGGTAGAAACCGCCGTGCTTCTTGCAAGCATCGGTGACAGCCTGCGAGCGGTTGCCCTTGGCGAGCATAATCATAGAGCCGCCGTGGCTCTGGAAGAGGTCTACGTAGGGGTCCATACGGCCTGCCGTGGTCGGGCCCATAGAACCGCAGGCCATGCCTTCGGGCGTCTTGGCGGGACCGGCGTAGTAGATGGGATGGTCCTTGATGTACTGGGGCAGTTCTTCGCCTCGGTCCAGACGCTCCTTGAGTTTGGCGTGGGCAATGTCGCGACCCACGATGATGGTGCCGTTGAGACTGAGGCGGGTGGCTACGGGGTACTTCTTGAGTTCCTCAAGCACTTCTGGCATGGGGCGATTGAGGTCGATACGTACAACTTCGCCTTCGCCAGCCTTGCGGAATTCTTCGGGGATGAGGGAAGCGGGATTGTCGTCCATCTTCTCAATCCAAAGGCCGTCCTTGTTGACTTTGCAGAGAATATTGCGGTCGGCCGAACAACTTACGCCCAGGCCTACGGGACAGCTGGCGCCGTGGCGGGGCAGGCGGACAACGCGGATGTCGTGGCAGAAGTATTTGCCGCCAAACTGTGCGCCGAGTCCGATGTTGTGAGCCTCGCGCAGAAGTTCCTTTTCGAGTTCGAGGTCGCGGAAGGCGCGTCCCGTCTCATCGCCTGTGGTGGGCAGGTTGTCGTAGTAGTGGGTTGAGGCGAGCTTCACGGTGAGCAGGTTCTTCTCGGCCGATGTGCCACCAATGACGATGGCGATGTGGTAGGGCGGACAGGCTGCCGTGCCGAGCGTCTTCATCTTGCCAACGAGGAAGGGCACGAGTGTGGCGGGGTTGAGGATGGCCTTAGTTTCCTGATAGAGGTAGGTTTTGTTGGCCGAGCCGCCACCCTTGGTGACGCAGAGGAATTTGTACTCCATGCCTTCGGTGGCCTCAATGTCTATCTGTGCGGGGAGGTTGCACTTCGTGTTGACCTCGTCGTACATAGTGAGGGGTGCATTCTGCGAGTAGCGGAGGTTCTCCTGCGTGTAGGTGAGGTAAACGCCCTTGGAGATGGCCTCTTCGTCGCAATAGCCCGTCCAAACCTGCTGACCTTTCTCGCCGTGAACGATAGCCGTACCCGTATCCTGGCAGAGGGGCAGCTTGCCCTTGGCAGCCACTTCTGCATTGCGCAGGAAGGTCAGGGCCACGTACTTGTCGTTGGCCGAGGCTTCGGGGTCGGTGAGAATCTTGGCCACCTGCTCATTGTGCGAGCGGCGCAGGAGGAAGGAGACGTCGCGGAAGGCTTGATTGATCATCTTGGTGAGGCCCTCGGCTTCGACCTTGAGAATCGGGTGTCCTTCAAACTCGCCCACACTCACGTAGTCCTTGCTGAAATGATAGTACTCGGTGGTGTCTGCTCCGTGCTGGAACATGGGGGCATACTTAAATTCGGGTGTTTGTGCCATAGTAATAATATATGTATACGGTAAATATTTATCGGGTATGGGCGGCGGAACTGCCGGCTGCTCAGAGGCTCATGGCTGTGAGTTCGGCCACAGCTTTTTGCCAGTCGCGCAGGGCGGTGAGGTGCTTGTCGCGCGCATCATAGTAGAGGCGCGTGCCGAGGAGGTAGTCCATGACGGTGATGTTGCCTAGGTCGAGGGCGCGCTTGAGCAGGGGCGTGTTGTCCGTTTGGGCCAGAATGGCGGCGTAGGTGTCGGCCGTCTGTTTCAGTCCGGCTTGCAGGTGAAAGAGTTCGCGCAGGCGGCCTTCGTATTGTGCGGCAATGTCGGCATGGCGGGCCTCGGCGGCGGCGATATTGGCGCGAGCCTGCGTCATCTTGCGCTTGTTGCCCCACAGGGGTATGGATAGGCCGACGCTGATGCCTTGGAAGCGCTCGCCAATGAGGTATTCAGAGGTGAATCCCACGCTCAGTTTGGGCCAACGGTCAGCCTTCGTCACCTTGAGTTGCTCGCGATTGACGGCCATCTGCTGTTGGCTGACGGCCAGGATGGGGCTATTGCCCTCCGTCTGGCGATACCAGGTGGCGAAATCGGCAGGTAGTTGAACGTTGGGGAAGATGGTGTCGGTCAGCAGCGCGATGGTTTCGCCTGCTCCAAGGCGCACGAGAGCGCGGCAGGCGGCTTCACGCTCCACCTCGGCACGCTGGATGTCGCCTTCGACGGAGGCCAGGTCGAGTTTGACGTTGTTCAGTTCAAGGCGATTGCCATGTCCTGTCTCTAGTCGACGTTCCTCGATGGCGGCAATGGCCCGCGCGTTGTTGCAGCGCAGACGCAGTTCGCCGAGCAAGGCATTGTAGTAGATGACATCAAGGCAGAGGAGTTTGGCTTCAAGGAGTACGTCCATGCGGTTGGCTCGCAGTTGGCGGTCGATGAGGATGCCCTCCTCGTTGGCGGCTCGCGAGCGAATGCCTGCGAGGGTGGCGATGTCCAGCCCTTGACGTACCTCGAAATTCTTGCGGGTGCCGATAGTCGCAGGCTTGCCCCAGAGGTAGGCAAAGTCGATTTCGGGGTCGGGCAGTACGAGGTTGGTGCGCAGCCCAGCCTTGGCGGCCACTCCTTCCTGCTGAAGGGCGTGGAGGGTAGTGTTGTTTTGTTCAACGGCCTGAAGCACGCGGTCAATGTTTCCCTGAGCCTGGAGGCTGGGGGAATGACCTACGAGGAGGCAGAGGAGTAAGAGGATTATCTTGCGCATAGGTTATTCGTTTTGGGAAGGAGAGGAAATTTCCGCCTGCGCCTCACCGTCGGCCGTTTCCGCCAGTTCGTCAACCGGTGCGGGCTGGCCGTCCTTCTGCGTGAGCAGATACATGATGGGAATCAGGATGACGTTGAGCAGGGTGGAGGTGAAGAGGCCGCCGAGAATGACTACGGCCATTGGGCTTTGGATTTCGTTGCCCGGGAGGTCGCCGCCGAGGGCCAGCGGTACGAGAGCGAGGGCCGAAGTCAGGGCAGTCATCATAATAGGATTGAGGCGGTCGACAGAACCCATAATGACAGCTTCGCGCAAGGGCATACCCTGTTCGCGCAGGTCCTTATAGCGCGAGATGAGAAGCATACCACCGCGCGTGGCTATGCCGAAAAGGCTGATGAAACCGATAATCGCGGGAATGCTCATCATACCGTTGGACACCCAGATGGCCAGTACGCCGCCGATAAGGGCCAGCGGCAGGTTGAGCAGCACCAATACCGACTCGGACATAGTGCGGAATTGCGCCCAAAGCAGGAAGAAGATGACTGCGATGGAGAGCAGGGAGGTGAGAAGAAGGGTTTGCGAGGCCGCTTTCTCGTTCTCGAATTGTCCGCCATATTCTATATGGTAACCTTCGGGCATCTTGATTTCCTTATCAATGATGCTTTGGATGTCGTTGACCACTCCAACAAGGTCGCGACCGCTCACATTGGCCGAGACAACGAGGCGGCGCGCCACGTTCTCGCGGTTGATGGTATTGGGTCCGCAAGTAGAAACCACATCGGCCACCATACCGAGCGGCACAATCTCGCCGTCGGCGTTGATCATAAGGTCGCGAATCTTATCTGCGGTATTGCGGTCCGTATCGGCCACGCGCAGGGTGAGGTCGAACGCCTTGTTGCCTTCGTACACCATAGATACGACATCGCCTGCCAGGAGTACGCGCACCATGTCGCCAAACTCGGACATCGTGATACCGTATTGGGCGAGGATTTCGCGGCGCGGGATGATCTGCAACTGCGGCCGCTCCACCTGTTGCTCCACATTGAGGTCGGCAATGCCTGGCACCTTGCTCACTGCGCCTTTGATTTGGTTGCCGAGGTTATACATTTTGTTCAGGTCGTCGCCGAATATTTTGATAGCGATATTTGCGCGCGTTCCCGAGAGCATGGCGTCGATGCGGTGGGTGATGGGCGCGCCCACTTCCAGGCTGATACCTTTGATTACCTCCAAGCGGTGGCGAATGTCGTCCATCACTTCTTCCTTCGAGCGGTCCGTCAGGACGAAGGGTGCTTCGATTTCCGTATTGTTGACGCCTTGCGCGTGTTCGTCCAGTTCGGCGCGGCCCGTCTTGCGGCCTGTGGCTTTGATTTCGGGAATGCTGAGGAGAATTTTCTCCACGCGCTCGCCAATTTTGTCGGACTCTTCGAGCGAGATGCCAGGCATCGTGCTGACCATAATGGTAAAGGAGCCCTCGTTGAAGGGCGGCAGGAAACTGCGTCCGAGCGTTGTGAAGAGGAAGAGCGTACCTACGAGCACCACGCCCGTCAAGCCGATGACCACCCAGCGCAGGCGGATGGCCTGATCGAGCGACCAGACGTACATCTTGCTCAACCAGCGACTGACGAAGGGTTCGCGTGCGGGCTTCTCCTTTTGCTTCTTTTCGTTGCCGAGGAGGTAACTACACAGCACGGGCGTCAGCGTCAGGGCCACTAGCGTGGAGGCCAACAGGGCCGTGATGAAGGCCACGCCCAGCGGCACCAGCAGTTTGCCCTCCATACCTGTGAGGAAGAAGAGGGGGATGAAACTAACGATAATAATCAGTGTAGAGTAGAGAATCGGCATGCGCACTTCGCGCGAGGCGTTGTAGATGACGCGCAAGGCTGGCAGCCGCTCCTCCGGGGGAAGTTGGCGATTCTCGCGCAGTCGCTTGAACACGTTCTCCACATCTACGATGGCATCGTCCACCAGCGAACCGATGGCAATGGCCATACCGCCGAGGCTCATCGTATTGATGGTGAAACCGAAGAGGTCGAGGATGAGCAGGGAAATGACAAGCGAGATGGGAATCGTCACCAGCGAAATCACCGTCGTGCGTACGTTCATCAGGAAGACGAACAGCACGATGATGACGAAGATGCCGCCTTCGTAGAGGGATTTCTTGACGTTGTCGATGGAACTATTGATAAACCGCTCTTGGCGATACACGTCCGTGCCCATCTTGACGTCGGCGGGCAGCGACTTTTGCACATCCACGAGGGCCTCGTCGATGGATTTGGAGAGGTCGATGGTGGATGCGCCGGGCTGTTTGGTGACGGTCAGGATCACGCAGGGCTTGCCGTTGTAGGCTGCCACGCCCGTGCGGGGCATTTTGTCGCCAATGCGTATGTCGGCAATGTCGCGCAACACCACGGGCCCGTTGTCCGTACGGCGCACAACGGCTTTGCCCAACGTTTCGAGGTCGGTCGTGGCGCAGATGCCGCGCACGATATATTCGTTGCCGTATTCATAGAGTATGCCGCCCGAGGTATTGATGTTCATATTTTCAACGGCTGCCTGCACATCGGTCAGCGAAATGCCGTAGGTGCGCATTCGCGAGGGGTCCAGTTGTATCTGGTACTCCTTGGCGTCGCCACCGATAACCGAAACTTGCGCCACACCGCCCGTAGCCAGCAATCGGGGTCGCACAGTCCAGTCGGCCATCGTGCGGAGGTCGCGCAGCGAAGTCTTGTCGGCCGTCATAGTTACGAACATGAGTTCGCCGAGTATGGACGATTGCGGTCCCATAGTCGGTTGGCCGATGCCTTCGGGCAGTTGGTCGGTGACGGCCGACAACTTTTCGGAAACTATCTGGCGCGCGCGGTAGATGTCCGTGCCCCAGTCGAATTCCACCCATACGATGGAGAATCCCGTGGTCGACGACGAGCGCACACGGCGCACATTGGCCGCGCCATTGACGGCAGTCTCGATGGGGAAGGAGACAAGTCGCTCCACTTCTTCGGGAGCCATACCGCCCGCTTCGGTCATCACAACCACCGTAGGCGCGTTGAGGTCGGGGAATACATCCACGTCCATCTTCATAGTTGTATAGTAGCCGCCCACCATCAGCAGAACGGCGCCCAGCAGCACGAAGAAGCGGTTGTGAAGGGAGAAACTGATTATCTTGTTAAGCATTATATTCAATTAGGAATTTATTCAATTAGGAATTAGGAATTAGGAATTAGGAATTAGGAATTAGGAATTAGGAATTAGGATTAGGAATTGTGAGTTGGGAGAGAATATTAGGAGTTCATCCTCATTGAAAGGCAACTCCTAACTCCTAACTCCTAACTCCTAACTAAAAGTCTATCGAGCTAGCAGCCGCAGGCTGCGTTGAAACTAGGGAGCGAAGCGACCGTTGAAACTTGAAACTAGGGGACAAAGTCCCCGATGAAACTAAGGAAGCCGCAGGCTTCCTACTGAAACTAGGTCGCAAAGCGACCGAACGAAGGTCGCGCAGCGACCGCCCACCTAGTGCTCGTGCGTATGTCCCGGAGGAGCAGAAGTGGCAGCCGCCATACGTACGGCGTAAGCGCCGCTCACCACCAGTTTCTCGCCGGCCTTCAAGCCGCTCTTCACCTCCACGCGCACGCCGTCGCTCTCGCCCAGCGTCACCTCGCGCCTCACATAGGCATCGTCGGCCGTTTGGAGGTAGACGAACTTCGCACCCTGGCTCTCCGTCAGGGCTGTCAGGGGGATGGAGATAACGTTGCGGCGCTCGCCCGTGAGCAACCAGATGTCGGCATACGAACCTGCCACAATGCCGCCCGTATTGTCGAACTCGAAAATCAGCGGCACGTAGGCAGCGCGGCCTTCCGTGGAACGCGCATACGAGCGGACGCGACCGCCCATTTCCTTCAAGTTGTAGACAACGTCGCAGCAGGCCATGCGGAAGTTCGCACTCTGAATCGTGGGCAACAGGTGGCTGTGGCTGACGGGCACATCGGCGCGAATCCACAGGCGGTTGCTCTGTGCGATGACGGCAATCGGTGCACCTGCGGCCACATATTCACCCTCCTGCACAAGGCGTGTCTTCATATAGCCACCCTTGGGCGCATTGACATTCACGCCCCCACTGCTGCGATGGGCCATTTGCGATTCGAAGGTCACGCGCGCATCCTCATAAGCGGCTTTGATCTGCTGAAATTCGCGCTGCGAGATAATCTGATCGGCCACGAGTTGCTTGGCGCGCTCGTATTCGGCCTTGGCTGCTTCGTAGGCCACGCGGGCGTGTGCCCCTGGGTCGCCGTTTTCAATGTTCTGCGGCAAAATGGTGGCTACGCACTGGCCTGCCTTGACGGGTGCACCGTCGGACATCAGGCCCTTGGCGAAGTTCACCCTGCCAGCCTGTGTGGCCACGAGCGTCACCTCCGACGATTGGTCGGTCATCACGAGGCCGCTCACATGGAGGGTCGATTGGAAATCGCCTGCCTGCACCGCTTCCACCTTGACATTGGCACTTTTGGCCTGTTGCGGCGTCATGATGATTTCGTCGCTATGGTCGTCGTGCCCTTTTTCGGCTTCCTGGTGCTCCTCCTTGGCGTGGTCGTGGTCGTGGCCCTCGCCGTGCGAATGGCAAGAACTCAGCCCCAGCGTAACCAAGAGGACCATCGGGAAGGTGAGATTGAATATGATTTTTTTCATAAGCGTTAGTGGAATTACTATACTTTGGGCAGGTGGTTCTATAAGTCAGCCTGCAATGTATGCGCAACTATTCTAGAGATTCTAGAGAATCTAGAAAATCTATTTTAAGTCAGCCTGCAATGTATGCGCAGTTATCGTGCCGTATTTTTTGCGCTTCGTAAAGAAGCGTAGCAGGGCTACGAACAGAATGAAAAACGAAAACCTACGGTGCGAGAGTCGCGAAGACATCCAAGCAGCATAGAATCCCTGCCTTTCATTGCAACTAATTGATAGAACCTACCTTATATATATGTGCATTAGGGGCAAGCCCAGAGCAGGCCGTCCCCATCTTTGCAAAAATAGTAATATTTTTCTGTGTGTCGGCAAGTGCCTCCGATTTTTCGCTGTTATTTTTTTGCAAAAGTGCAGTTCCTATGTCCTACGGCAGGTATTTGCATCACTGCGGGCGTGCTTTTGCGACAAATTTATAGAACCTACCTTATAGAACCTACCTATGGCGAATCAACGCTATCGAGCCAGCAGCCGTAAGGCTGCGTTGAAACAGGAAGCCCGAAGGGATTCCCTGAAACTAGGAAGCCGCAGGCTTCCGTTGAAACCAGGGAGCG